>CAZKCQ010000284.1:0-3909 GCA_964551205.1 uncultured Spirochaetaceae bacterium | reverse complement strand
GCGATCCCGCAGCGGCTCCCAGCCGAACTGACCCAACGGCCCGGAGCTCGAGACCCGGGTGCCGGGTCGCCACTGCTCCCAGATGTGAGGGGCAACGAAACCTTCCTCCCGGCGGCGCACCGTCAGCTCGTAGAAATTCTCCTGCCTCGCCTCCGTAGGGGAGCAGCAGATCGAATAGGGTCGGGACACCCGAACGCCCTGAACGACGAACTCCAGGCTCAGGTACTGTCCAGCGCGGTAGGGAGGAAGGCTCGGCAGCCGGCCCTCCGCATCGGTAGCGGCCGGCACCAGCTTGAAGGTGCGGGCCAGCCGGGTCTCCTGACGCATCTCCGCGATCCTCAATTCCAGCCGCTGTGGATGAAGTGCGGCGGTCAGCCTTAGCAGTGAGTCCGGGGGCAGGCATGCGGAGGAAGCCCTGTGGATACGCCACCGCCGCTGCAGGGGCTGCTGCAGAAACGCCCAGAGGTCCCTGTATTTTCCCTTCACCCGGATAGCCATCAGCTTATTACCTCCAGGCTACGTTGCGCCGCAGCCCGGCCGGAGAGGATCGAACTTCCGTAGCCGTGACAGCGGGTGGAATAACCGCCGCAGAACTGCAGGCCCTCGAAAAAACTCTCCTTCTCTATCGCCAGGGCGCGGGGAACCAGGGAGTCCCAGGGATCCGGTTCGTACCCGTAGACGATGCCGCGATAGGCGCCGGTGTAGCGCTGGAAGGTCACCGGCGTGGCGATCTCTATCTCCTCGACATGGTCCGAGAGCTCAACCCCTACAGCATCCTCGAACTGCCCGATCATGGCCCGGGCGATATCAGATTTGATACGGAAATAATCCTGCGGCGGCACCTGCTCCCAAACATGGGGCTGATAGCAGCAGGTCAGGGAAACGATCGCGGTCCCCGGAGGCGAACAGTCGGGTATGGCGCTGTTCAGACACACTGAGGCCTGCATCAAGGGGGGCTCCAGCCGTCCTGTGGACTCGTAGATGCTCTCCGTATCCATGTGGGGGGAGATGAAGTAGCTGTAGGCGTCCAGCCCCAGCTCCTCAGGGGACCTGTTCAGTCCCAGGTAGACCACGAAGGTGCTGACCCCGTGGCGGCGGGCGTTGATCAGACGCCTTGCAGGTCGGGGTACCTGTTCCTGCGGCCTGACCAGCCGGTTGAACACCAGGGACGGGGAGGTGTTGCAGATCACCCGGTCGGTCCGGATCCGCGATCCCCCTGCTGTATGGATCTCTCGGATCTTTCCGCCCTGTACACCTATTCCCGTCACCTGCTGATTGAGCTCCACTCGCCCGCCGAGCTCTTCGATCTTCTGCACCATGGCCGAAGCCAGCCCGTGGGAGCGGCTGCGGGGGATAAAGGCGCCGGCGGCCAGGTAGGTGTAGAGCATGGCTCCCCAGAGTGTGAAGGACAGGCGGCTGGCCGGCACCCCCAGGAAGCACCAGTAGGCGTAGAGGATCTCCTGTGCCCTGGGAGGGACCCCGACCGCGTCTGTAACCTGCTGCACCGTGTAGCCGCCGGTGTTGAGAAAGTTCCTGTGACCGGCCAGGAGCTCCTTTTTGTTCAAATCCTCACGGTGCTGATCCAGGTAGGTAAGGGTCTCCAGAACCTCCCGGCAGAGATCGAAGTAGCGGCTGACCGCCGCCCTGCTTCCGGGTACCCGCGCTTCCACCAGATCGATGACCGCTTGGATACCGAAAGGGATCTGAACGTCTACTGAACGCTCGGTGAGGATCAGGCGGTAGGCTTCCGGGACCTCGGCCACCTCCAGATCCAGCTCTGTCTCTTTCAACAGATAGTTCCTGACGCTCAGCGAACGGGAGTCGGGCAGAGGCAATGGCATCTGGTGGAGGGAAGGCTCGAACTCAAAGCGGCCTCGGACGAAGCTGGTGGCGAAACCACCCGGCAGATTATGCTGCTCCAGTACCAGCACTTTGGCGCCCCGCCTGGCCAGTTCCAAGCCCGCACCCAGGCCGCCCAGGCCGGCGCCGACCACCACGACAGCGGCGGAACCCGGCAAGGTGGCCCCGCTCCGAGTCTCGGTGGGCGCGGATGTGGCCTGAACTCCCTGTTTCATAGGATCAGGTGATTGTAGCCTGCCGGATGTCAGCCTGTACAGTTTTTTTTCCGGGCTGATGCCGCCGCTGAGGGACAGCCGCGACAAACAAATAGGGAATTCGTTTCCCGGAGATGCCGGGGGTTTTGGAGGGAATGAGTGGTTTGCTTAGTATCTGTTGCGGCGCTGGGAGCTTCTGGCCCGTTTTCGTTTCAGTCTACGGATTGCCTTTTTCTTTTTCTCCCTGCGTTCATCCGAGGGTTTTGTGTAGAATTGCTTGTTTTTGAAAGCCCGGACTATACCTTCACGCTCACGCATGCGTTTGAAACGCTTCAACCCTTTTTCCAGGCCTTCGTTCTCATCGATGAAAATCTTAGCCACGATTCCTCCACTAATAATCTCAGCACCGCGAGACGGTTCGAACCGAAATTGAACCCGGCAAACTGGCTGAATGGAAAATGTATTGAGTCGGCAAGGGGCGAAACATCCCCTTAGCGAAGCCAGAATACGTAGGCAGGTGCCGTGGTTTCGAAAAACAGGAGGACGGCCTGCCTGTTTTCGAACCTTCTGCCTATATAGTACCCAGAAATCGGGCTTGTGTACAGATCAAAGCGTAGTTTTCTTCTCAATTTTCGGCTTGGACGCGCCGCTAATCTAACATACGTAATTTTAACGGGGGATTTGCTTTTCCCCCTCAGGTTCAGTACTTTGTGTACATTAGTTCGCCCTTCCTTCGTTCCCCTTCACCAGAAAGATGAAGGCGGCCAAGGCTGTACAAAGTTCGAAGTGATATCATGATAGCGATGGAGTATCTAGATGGTGCATAGAACACCCGCAAAGGTCTTTTTTCTCATACCCGTACTGCTGCTGGCTTCTACAGCCTTCCTGTTTTCATCAGGATCGAAGCAGAAATCTGCGGTCGCATCTGTCAACGGGGTGTTGATCCCCAAAGCGTACGTGGAACGGGAGATCAGACGCTTCGAGGAGCAGGCGCACAGCCAGGGTCAGCTGGTAGATGAGAGCCAAAGGGAGCAGCTGAATCGGCAGGCTCTGGATACGCTCATCGACATCGAACTGCTCTACCAGGAGAGTCAGCGCCGGGGTTTCGAAGTCACCGAGGAGCGCATTGAGGAGCAGGTGAACGGCCTGCGGACTCAGTTTGGTGATGAGGAGGGGTACGCCGCGGCGTTGGAGCAGATCGGGATCAGCGGCGGTGAATTGAGATCGGAGTTTCGCAGGCAGCTTGCCATCCAGGACATGATCGATACGGATATTGCTCCCTCCACATCCGTTTCGGAGCAGGAATCGACGGACTTCTACGAGCAAAATCCCGCCTTTTTCTTTAGACCCGAACAGGTGCGGGCCTCTCACATCCTCATTTTGGTGAGCCCGGATGCCGGGGAGGAGGAGAAATCGGAGGCGAAGTCCCGTATTGAGGAGATCAGAGAGCGGATCACAGCGGGAGAGGATTTTGCGGAGCTGGCCGGCCGCTTCTCCCAGGACAGCAGCAGTGCCAGTGGCGGAGATCTGGGTTATTTCCAGAGGGAGCAGATGGTCAAGCCCTTTGCCGATGCCGCTTTTGCCCTGGAGGTCGGCCAGCTCAGCGAGGTTGTCACTACCGAGTATGGATTCCATCTGATCCGGGTTACGGACAGGCGTGAGGAATCGGTCGTTCCCTACGAGCAGGTACAGCTGCAGATCTTCGAGTATCTGCACCGGGAAAAGGTAATGGTCGCCATAGAGGAGCTGGCCGCACAGTTACGCAGCCAGGCGGAAATCGAGGAGTTCAACCTTCCCGAGGGGTAGGAGTAGACATGCAAATAGAAAAGAACAAAGTCGTGGAGATCGACTACAC
>CAZKCQ010000283.1:0-3971 GCA_964551205.1 uncultured Spirochaetaceae bacterium | reverse complement strand
CGGTCTGGCTCTCAAAGAACCCATTCCCGGGTTGAACGCTGAAGTGTATTGGTTCCAGGGTGGCGATGTTGCTACCGACGTGCTGGATCAAGGACAGCTCGGTGTCGGTGCCGCCTATGCAACCGAAGTTGGGATGGCCAGTCTCACGGGTGGTGTAAGTTTCATGTACGACATGGCAGATGCCGCTGCACCGGCGTGGAAGTACGGAATTGGTCTGGATGCCGGTTACTCGATGTTCGACGTCACAGTCGGTATTACGGGTATGGAAGATTCCACCTTCGACGGAATGACTGCTACAGTCGATATCGCTGCGGTAGAGCAGGCGACCATATATGCCGGGATGCAGTTGTCCTTCGCTGATGGAGCGGACACCTTCCAGGGTGCCGACCTCGGCGTGAATGCCCATATCGGGATCGTCGAGTGCTATCTTGGCTACAACATCACCTCCAACGGTGCTGGTGAGTACAACTCCGACTTCGGTCTCACCGACGGCGGTGCGTACGTCAAGTTCGACGTAGACTACTAAGAGAGATCTTAGAGCAAACCAAGGGGCTGTCTCCGTACGGGGATGGCCTCTTTTTTATGTCCTGGTGTTGACTCAGGCGACAACTCGGAGTCATTCAGATGTTTCACGGTTGAGCGCATTTACGACGGCACCGACTCTGTAAAATGAACTTGAATCTCCTTGCACTTTTCCGTTCGTTCATATATAAGTTGTTTCGTAATCAATAACACAACAGACAATGATTTGCGATCGGGGAGTATTAGGATGAAACGACGAAATTTCTTTGCCGGTTTTTTGATTGCCTGCCTCTTGATTCTGGTCTCCGGCTGTGCGACGACGATTGCAAATATGGAGCAGCGGAGGCGGGAAAAGCCGGATGTAGTCATTCGAGCAGGAAAGGTATATGAGGAGTGTCTTCCGGTGACACCGCCCCAGGTTATCGATTACTCGTTTACAGCCTCGGAACCCGTAGAGTTCAACATCCACTATCACGGTGAAAAAGTGGTTTATCCTGTGAAAGGGGAGGCGGTTGCGTCATGGAAGGGAATCTTTGATCCCACCTGCATCCCGGGATACAGCTCGGAAAAACCGCCGTTTTTCTGTCTGATGTGGACCAATCCTCACGAGGAGGACGTGGGATTGAATTACGAGTTCACCATTCGGGATAAGGAATGACCGTTTTCAACACGCCCGTCAGAACTCGAAAGTCACTTCGAAGCGGTGAACGAGTTCTTCCATGGGGGTGAAAACCGGTACGTACAAAGTCGCCACGCCGTAGTTGGGCGTATTACCGGCGAATACAGCGTATCCCTTCAATTCCCCGGGCGAGGGGATGGTGACCGCTTCCGGAAGGACGTTCTCCTTTACAATACGTTCTCTTCTGACTTTGTATATACCCTTTACCTCTCCTTCGTCCTCCTTGAAATCCCAGTACTGGATTATTCGAAAACGGTTGTAGGCATCCAGTGCGTTGCCTCCGAACTGGAGCTCCAAACGGTTCAACAGGAATTTGACCGGATCCGAGCCGGTGTTTTCGATGGAAAGCTCGAATACCATGAAGCGGCGAAACTGAACTGAGGTGTAATCGGACAAAAAGGGATTTGCCCTATCCCCGAATTTGGCTTCCAGGGTTTCATCGTCGAGAAATCTTACAGTCAGAATAAAATCTTCGGATCGAACTACCTTTATCGGCTTATCCGTGTCCGCTACAGTGAGTGGAGGTCGTTTCGTCAGGCACCCCGTCGTGGATACTAAGACGGCGGTACAGATTGCCAATATGACTGCAATTTTTATTTTCATTTTCTTCTCCATTCCCGATCTGAATACGGGCTCCATAGTATTGCGGCAGGCAGGGCCTGTCAACGCATCTGTGGTGGTGGAATTGGATCGTTAGATCCCCTTCCAAGCGCTCGTCTCATCACGGGTAGGGTAGCACTCTTTTTGTAGACTAAACATTACAAAAGTTGTTATAATTTACCGATCAAAACAGAACTTCAGGGGATACGAATATGACTAACAAGAAATCAAACGAAAAGTCTCAAGGTATTCTTCTCCGTTCTTTGCGCACGGTCTCGCTGATGGCGGTCCTGGCATTTTCGCTATTCAGCTGCGTGACGACTATGGACATGAGCGGCTCAGCCCCGGAGGCAAAAGCATCCATGAGGGCGGTCTCCGATGCAGGGTTGTTCCGTGTTTCCATCCAATCGGAGGTGGATCCGATTCCGTTGAATTCACTTCACGCCTGGACCCTTCACGTGGAGACCAGCTCCGGGCAACCTGTCGATGATGCGGTAATCTCGATTAACGGAGGTATGCCGGCGCATGGCCACGGGCTGCCCACGGAACCACGGGTTACAGCCAACCTGGGCAACGGAGATTATCGAGTGGAGGGAATGAAGTTCCACATGCAAGGCGATTGGGTCGTTACCTTCGCGATCAGTGCCGGAGGCAAAGAGGATACCGCCACTCTGGAATTCCAGCTGTAATTTGAGTATGAATTGGAGGGCGATGTACCCGATCCTCGGCCTGCTGCTGTTGTTCGCCGGCTGTGTGGGTTTTCAACCGGTGTTGCCGGAGTGGACGGAGGAAGAGCTCGTACTGATCCGCAGTCTCTGGATCGGATCCCTGGAACCTCTGCCTCCCGATCCCACGAACGCTGTCGCGGACAATCCGGATGCGGCGGCACTAGGCCACAAGCTGTTTTTCGACACCCGTTTGAGCGCCACCGGGGATGTTTCCTGTGCCACCTGCCACAAGCCGGAATCGCAATTCCAGGATGATCTACCCCTCGGAGTCGGAATCGGCGTCATGAACAGGAGAACCATGCCGATAGCCGGTACGGCTTACAGCCCGTGGCTTTTCTGGGACGGACGGAAAGACAGCCAGTGGGCTCAGGCCCTGGGTCCCTGGGAAAGCCCTATCGAGCATGGGGGCAATCGCACGATGTACGCCCACCTGATAGCTGATCATTACAGAACCGAATACGAGTCCCTTTTCGGGCCCCTTCCGGATCTTGCGGATTCCCGTCGATTTCCCCCCTCCGCCGGACCGGTGGAGGAGCCGGCAGCCCGGCAGGCCTGGCAAGGGATGGATCCGGTCGACCAGGAGGCAGTCACCCACGTGTATACGAACATGGGTAAATCCGTAGCCGCCTATGAGCGCAGGATCATGCCCGGCCCGGCTCGATTTGACAGGTATGTGGAAGCGACGTTGAAGGGTGATCGGGCGGCCGCCCGTTCATTCATGACCAATGAGGAACTGTATGGACTGAAGCACTTCATCGGTTCGGCGGAGTGCATCCTGTGCCATAACGGGCCGCTGTTCACAAATAACAATTTCCACAACACAGGCGTGCCGGCGGCGCCCGGGCTGCCTGAAGACAAAGGACGGGCCTCGGGAGCCCAGGAAGTATTGGCGGACGAGTTCAACTGTCTCAGCCCGCACAGCGACGCGAATGATGCCTGTGAGGACTTGACGTTCATGAAGCGCGAGGGGGAGGAGCTCATTCGGGCCTTCAAACCGCCTTCCCTCAGAAACGTTGCGGACAGGCCCCCCTTCATGCATGCCGGTCAATTTGCGACCTTGAGAGAAGTGCTGACCCACTACAACAACGCGCCTGCTGCGACTGCCGGGAAAACCGAGTTGCATCCCCTCGGTCTAACCGAGAGAGAGATTGACCGGTTGGAAGCCTTTCTTCGAACCCTGTCCGCTCTGCTGGACGCACCGTCGGATTTGCTGGAACCTCCAACTCTCCCCGACTGATTCCACCCCCGGCGTCGGGGACTATTGCAATAGATGCAATCTATTAAAGCAAAATCCCCGAATTCAAATATCGCTTGAAATTGAAAGCAATCTGACCTTCCTCCCCGTTACAAGTGTATAGACCGCTCTAGTGGTCAATTCTATTCGAGGAGGAAGGTATGATGAACAACCTCAACTCAATCTTGCTCGAGGGAAACCTCGTCGC
>CAZKCQ010000282.1:0-3974 GCA_964551205.1 uncultured Spirochaetaceae bacterium | reverse complement strand
GCGACGGCCTGACCAATGACATCATCGAGGTGCTCCCCGTAGGCTGCGATACCGAGGCTTTTCGCACTCGGGACCCGAGCGATCCGAAAATAGCGGCGGTGCGGGAAGCGCTTGGGGTGAGTCCTGATCAGATCATGATACTTACCGTCGGCGGAGATGCAGCTTCCAAGGGTTCCCGGGAGGTGATGGAAGCCCTGGCCCGGATCGCGAATGAAGCCCCTGACTGGAAGTATGTGTGTAAGGTTTGGCCCCAGCCCCGCACCCTGAAACAGAACCTGCTCGACCTGCAGCTGGCCACCCAACTGGGCATTGAAAAGAACGTGGTCTACACCACCAACGTAGTCTCCCGTAACTTTATGCCCTACCTGATCGCAGCCTGTGATATCTATGCCGCCCCCGCCCACCTGGAGGGCTTCGGGATGCCCCAAGTGGAAGCCGGCGCCTGCGAGAAGCCGGTGATCGGCATTAAAGCCATGGCCATGCTCGACACCCTGGTACACGGTGAAACAGCCTATCTGGCCGCTGTGGCCCAGGAGATCGTCCTGAAGGAGGCAAACACCGGTGAAGGGGAGGAAGGCCAAGCACCTCAGCGGCTCGTTTTCCCGACCCCCCGAACGGTGGACTACCGTCCCAGTGTTCAGGACATCTCCACGTACCTTCTAGAGCTGATGGCCAATCCACAGCTACGAAAAAAAATGGGTCAGGCAGCGCGCGAACGGGTGATCGAACGCTTCGATTACCGGGTGGTGACCAGGCGCTTTATCGACCTGATTACTCAACGTCTGAGAATTTCGTGAGCCGGATCTACGCGTAAACAGCGGAACTTCTGATCGGAGTCGTGTCTGAGATGGAAAGCAAGACTGACAATTTGATCGTGAAGGCAAGGGAGGCGGCGTTGCAGGTTCTGCTGCATAACAGCCGCGGACCTGTTCGCGGCCTGCCCCGTACCGCAGGTTGGGAGTATCCCGAGCCATACACACGGGACCAGATGATCAATACCCTGGGAGTACTTGTCTCTGGAGATCCGAAACTCATCGCCGCACAGCGCAAGGTTTTCGAAACAGTAGCCCGAAACCAGAGTTCCCGCGGACATATCCCCTCTCTGGTGCACGATCCGGAGGACCGGGGTGCAAGCGATACCACACCGCTTTTCCTATTGGCCGTGGCGATTTTTCGCCGGGCCGTCGGCGAGCCGGAATTCCTGGACCAGGCCGTACAGCGGTCCCTGGTGTGGATGGACTATCGCAGCCCCGACGACAGGGTCATGGTCGGACAGCTTCCCACCAGCGACTGGCGCGATGAGCAGTGGGTGATCGGTTACGGGCTGTTCGTAAATACTGTGGTCTACTGCTATTTCAGGCTGTACGGGTGTAAAGATAAGGCGGCTACGCTGCGGGAGCTCATGACCAAGTTCACAGTGTGGGACGGCGTCCAGCAGCGTCACGTGCATGAAGGCTTGAGGCTGCACTACAAACCTTACTACGCCCTATGGTCCTACAAGGTGTACAACAATGAGCGCTTCGATCTTCTGGGGAACAGCTTGGCCATTCTATCCGGGCTCGCTTCCCCCTCCCGTGCCAGGGATATTATCGCCTGGGTGGAGGAAGAGTGCGAGGAACTGCGGAGAAAAGGGGACCTGGAGGTGGAGCTTCCTCCAAACCTGTTCCCCTACATCCGTCCGGCGGACCCCGATTGGCGGCCTCGCTACGAGCGGTACAATCAGCCGGGGGAATACCACAACGGCGGTATCTGGCCGTTTATCTGCGGTTTCTACATCGCCGCCCTTGTGGCGGCCGGGCGCTTCCGGCTGGCGGAGCAGAAACTGCAGAGCCTGACGCAGCTGGTCCAGCCGGCCAGAAACGCAGAAGTGGCCTTCGGGTTCAATGAATGGCTAAAGGCGCAGGATGGTACTCCTCAAGGCCAGGACTGGCAGAGCTGGTCAGCGGCCATGTATCTGTACGCCGAAACCTGTGTGCGCGAACGACGCACTCCATTTTTCGAAGAGATCCGCCGTCTCTAACTCGATACATCGGAGTAATCCAATTCTCTGTTTGTCTTGCATTACCGGGTCGTGAGCCGGCCATTGAAATCCGTTCAAGTGGGTTTGTGCCACACAATTTATATGTCATGACATTGCAGCCAGTATATCTTCCGGCGGAATTACGTTATATTTGCCTAAAGGGAAGGTGACGGTTGTTCGATTGATAAACAGGTATTGTGTTCTGCATTCCTCGGCTGAGCCTTATCATCCAGGACCCTGGCGAAGACAGGCCAAACGCTAGACCCACATCATTACGCACATGCGGTTATCATGGTGTTCAAGGGATGGCGGTCCAATTCAAACGCAAGAAGTAGTTGTGATGTCTCTTGCGACAGGAGTAATTATGGCGCTGACTGTACACCGAAAATCCGTGAAGTTTATGCCCGATCCCAAAAGAGTCATTACCCGATTTTTCATGCCGGGGTGGGAGGACCGGGCCCAAGCCATTATGCAGAGAATATTATCCCTTCCGGTCGATTCGTGCCGTCAGCTTTTTAATGATGTGCTTCGCAACTTTTCGAAGCGACACAGGAATATTTCAATAATATTCGAAAACAACTTCAAGAACGTCCAGCATCTTCTGGCTCCGGTTGGTGTCGAAGCGGATGCGCTGACCCGTGAGCAGAAACTGCTCATCGGCTCCTACTTTACACAGGAGTATTCCGTCGAAGCCGCTGCCTTCTTCAATCCCTCGATAGTCGAGGATCCGCATCAGGGAAACCTGAACAACGGGCAGCTGCGGGTCATTGTGAGCTTCAGGGCGACCGGAGAGGGGCATATCTCCTCGATCGTATTCAGAAGCGGCACAATAGACGGTAAAAACAACCTTAACTTTGCTCCAACAGGGAACTTCGTGGATGTTCCCGAGGTGGTGAAACGCCACGTATATGAAAAGGCCACCTTCCTGAAAAAGCTCGAAGAGATGCGCATAGTGAAGGACGTGGTGGGCATGGTCATGGACCGTTTGGGTGACAACTTCATATACGGAGAGCTTCTCGCGAGCATCGAGGAGACTAAAAAGAGCATCGAGATAACTCCTTCCAAAGAGAAGGTATTACAGGCTATCAATTGGCTCGCCAGCTCACACTATGAGATCACCTTCTCCCTTGACACCGCCATCTCGGAGCGCGTCATTTTTCCCATATCCTATTCTGAAAGTAACGGGATAGAGGACGCCCGCTTTGTTAAATTCACCGGTCAGGACGGTAGGGTAACCTACTACGCGACCTACACTGCCTACAACGGTTTCACAATACTCCCCAAGTTGATAGAAACAGAGGATTTCTGCCATTTCAAGATCATGCCGCTGCATGGCAACTCTGCGCATAACAAGGGTCTGGCGCTCTTTCCCCGGCAGATCAGGGAAAAATACGCCATGATATCCCGGTGCGACGGCGAGCACATCTTTGTAATGTTTTCCGACAACATCAACCTTTGGCCTGAGGCGGTCAAGATTAAGAAGCCGTTCCAGCCGGAAGAGTTCGTCCAGATGGGCACGGCGGGATCCCCTATTGAAACCGATAGGGGTTGGCTCCTTTTAACCCACGGTGTGGGACCGGTTCGAACCTACACGCTCGGGGCAGTACTGCTCGATCTGGATGACCCAACGCGGGTGGTTGCATACCTGAACATGCCGCTTCTATCACCGACGGAGGAGGAGCGTGAGGGATATGTGCCGAACGTGGTGTACTCCTGCGGCTCGATCGTGCACAATGGCGAACTCATCATTCCCTACGCTATGTCAGACTACTGTTCTTCAATTGCCACCATCGGCCTTGACGACCTTTTGGGTGAGATGACGACGGTTTGATGCAGACGCATGGGAATGCCTGTGGAAAAGGAAATGGAAGCTTGGATTAATAACGGGCGTCCGCAGTTGCTATTGTCGTATTACCGCACGGTAGAGCTGCTCACCGATCCTTTCTTGTGAATA
>CAZKCQ010000281.1:0-4002 GCA_964551205.1 uncultured Spirochaetaceae bacterium | reverse complement strand
CGGCCACGGGAATCGTGCATCAGGTCAACCTCGAATACCTGGCCCGGGTGGTGGAAAAGCGTCAGGTCGCCGGCAAACTGAGCGCATTCCCCGACACCCTGGTCGGTACCGACTCTCACACCCCCATGATCAACGGCATCGGCGTGCTGGGCTGGGGGGTCGGAGGTATCGAGGCGGAGGCGGCCATCCTGGGCCAGCCCCTGTACATGCTCATCCCGGAGGTGATCGGCGTCAAGATAACGGGCAGCCTGCCGGCGGGAGTCACGGCCACGGACCTGGTGCTCACCGTGACCCAAAGCTTGCGCTCCTACGGCGTGGTAGGCAAGATCGTGGAGTACTTCGGCCCGGGTTTGAGCTTCCTGAGCGTGGCCGACAGGGCCACGATCGGCAACATGTCCCCCGAATACGGGGCCACGGCCGGTTTCTTTCCCGTGGACGCAGAAACGTTGAAGTACCTCGCCTTCACCGGACGAAAGGCGGAGCAGCTCGATCTGGTGGAGCGCTACACCAAGGAGCAGGGGATGTTCCGTACCGATCAGACGCCCCAGCCGGAATATACCGACGTGCTGGAGCTGGATCTGTCCACGGTTGAGCCCTCCCTGGCCGGTCCCAAACGGCCTCAGGATCGTATCCCCCTGTCCGGCGCCCGCAAAGCCTGGCAGGAGGTGGCGAAAACCTTGGGATCCGCGGAAGCCGGTGCAGAGAAGAGCCGCTGGGAGGAGGAGGGCGGAACCCCCGTGGCCACAGCCGCAGAGGAGAGGGCGAGTGGGGGTGCCTCCCGGGCCAGAGGGATCCCGGTGGTGGTGTCGGGCCGGCGGGAGTTCCTTCAACACGGAGCGGTAGTGATCGCCGCCATCACCAGCTGCACCAACACCTCCAACCCGGCAGTGATGCTGGCCGCGGGCATCCTGGCCAAGAAGGCGGTCAAGCTGGGGCTCCAGGTGCCGGTGTACACCAAGACCAGCCTGGCCCCGGGTTCGCGGGTGGTTACCCGCTATCTGGAGGACGCCGGAGTGGCCCCCTATCTGGAGGCACTGGGCTTTCACCTGGTTGGCTACGGCTGCACCACCTGCATCGGCAACTCCGGTCCGCTACACCCGGATATCAGCCGGGCGATCTGCGAGGCGGACCTGAGCGTGGCCTCGGTGCTGTCGGGGAACCGCAACTTCGAGGGCCGGATCCACCCGGAGGTCAAGGCCAACTACCTGGCCTCCCCGCCGCTGGTCGTGGCCTACGCCCTGGCCGGCACCATGGACATCGATCTGCAGGACGATCCCGTCGGTTTGGATCGAAACGAGAATCCCGTGTACCTCAAAGACATCTGGCCCACCAACCGGGAGGTCGATGAGGCGGTAGCTGCACACGTCTCCCCGCAGATGTTCGAACAGGAATACGCCAACGTCTTCAGCGGCAACGAGACCTGGAACGCGGTGAAGATTAGCGAGAGCAGCCGCTACCCCTGGAATGACACCTCAACCTACATCCGCAAGCCCACCTTTTTCGATGAATTGACCAAGGAGCTGCCACCGCTTCCGCAGATCAAGGAAGCCCGGGTGCTGGCGATGCTAGGAGATTCGGTCACCACGGACCATATCTCGCCGGCCGGAGCCATTCCGGAGGACAGCCCCGCCGGCAGGTGGCTGATCGGCCAGGGCGTAAGCGTAGAGGATTTCAACACCTACGGCTCCCGCAGAGGCAATCACGAGGTGATGATCAGGGGAACCTTCGGCAACATCCGCATCCGCAACCGTCTGGTTCCAGGCGTGGAGGGCGGATACACCCGCCATCTACCGACGAACGAGCGGATGTTCATCTACGATGCTTCGGTCAAGTATCAGGCCGATCTTACCCCCCTGCTGGTGATCGCCGGCAAGGAGTACGGATCGGGAAGCTCACGGGATTGGGCGGCCAAGGGAACGATCCTGCTGGGGGTGAAGGCGGTGATCGCCCAGAGCTACGAGCGCATCCACCGTTCCAACCTGATCGGCATGGGTGTGCTTCCCCTGCAGTTCAAGGAGAGGGAGAACGCCGATAGCCTCGGTTTGACCGGGGAGGAGGTGTACACGGTGGAGGCAGTAGAGCGGCCGCGGCAGGAGCTCACCGTAACCGTCCGGACCGACGGTAGTGCGGCCGGGAGCTTTACGGTCATCGCCCGGCTGGATACCCCGGTGGAGCTGGACTACTTCCGCAATGGAGGTATCCTCCACACGGTGCTGCGCAACCTGGCCTGAAATCGGCACCTGCCGGAACGGCGATACTGCAGGTTGGAGCATTTCGGGGCCGGCTGAACCTGCCGACCATGGCCGTGAGGTCGGCGTAACGGGAAGGAGGCGAGAAGGTGGAACAGAACAACCAGGGCATTCGCAGCGAATCCGATACCATGGGAGAGGTGGCTCTGCCGGCCTGGGCCTACTGGGGCGCTCAAACCCAACGGGCCGTCGAGAACTTCGGCGTATCGGACAAACGCATCCCGCCGCTGATGATCCGGGCCTTGGGCCTGATAAAGCAGACCGCCGCTGAGGTCAATGCTCAGCTGGGCACGGTGCCCAAGGATCTGGCTGAGGCTATCGCCAAAGCGGCTGGGGAGGTGCGGGACGGGCGCTGGAACGAGCACTTCCCGATCGATGTGTTTCAAACCGGAAGCGGGACCTCCTGGAACATGAACGCCAATGAGGTTATCGCCAACCGGGCCAACGAGCTGCTGGGCTCGCCCCTGGGAACCAGGAAGCCGGTGCACCCCAACGACCATGTGAACCGGGGGCAGTCCTCCAACGACGTAATCCCCACGGCCGTTCACATCGCCGACCGGATTGCCGCCGAGCAGCTGCTGACAGCACTGGGGGAGCTGGAGCGGAGCTTGAGCGCCAAGGCCGATGCCTTTGCAGAGGTGGTCAAGATCGGCCGCACCCACCTGCAGGACGCGGTGCCGATTACCCTGGGGCAGGAGTTTTCAGGTTACGCCTCTCAGATCCGCAAAGGCGCCAAACGCCTCGGCAACGCTCTACCCCATCTGGAAGAGCTGGCTCTGGGAGGAACCGCCGTCGGTACCGGTCTCAACGCTCATCCGAAGTTCGCCCCCAGGGTGATCGAGCAAATCGCCGCCCGAACCAAGCTGCCCTTCCGCCAGGCGGAGAACCTGTTCGAAGCCCTGGCCTGCCGGGACGCCCAGGCCGAGCTGATGGGTGCCCTGAACGTGCTGGCCGGCAGCCTGCTCAAGATCGGCAACGACCTGCGACTGCTTTCCAGCGGTCCGCGGGCCGGATTGGGAGAGATCAAGCTGCCCTCGCTGCAGCCGGGTAGCTCGATCATGCCCGGGAAGGTCAATCCGGTGATCCCGGAGATGGTCATCCAGGCTGCGGTGTACGTGAAGGGCAAGGTCGCCTCCGTGAGCATGGCAGCGGCCTCGGCGCCGCTGGAGCTGAACATCATGATGCCCCTGATCGCCTATGAGACCCTGGATTCCCTGAGTCTGCTGGCCAACACCGCCCAGGTGCTGTCCGATCGCTGCATCCGGGGGATCGAGGCCGATCCCCAGCGCTGCGCCGAGTGGGTGGAGTGGAGCCTTGCCCTGGTCACGCCCCTGGCAACCCGTATCGGCTACGACAAGGCGGCGGAGATCGCCTATCGGGCCTTCAAGGAGAAAAAGACGGTGCGCCAGCTCCTGTACGAAACCGCCCTGCTGCCTGCGGAGGAGGTGGACAAGGTGCTGGACCCGAAGTCCATGATCGGTGAGCGGGGATAGGGGAGCGCCTTGACTTCCGGTCCCTCAACCCATAGGCTGTTTCGCGGGCGGGTTGAGGTCCTTATGGGGTTGCTCCGTGAGCTGGCGGTGTTGCGAAGACGCCATAAGGCCGCTACAACGCCCCTGAGACGGGCGCCTTCCGGAGTACCGGCACCTCCGGACTGAGCCGGGCACCCGGCAACAGAAGGGAGGATTCTTCAGTGTTTATGCACGAGTTTGAAGCTCTCATAGTCGGAGCCGGAGGAGCGGGACTGTACGCC
>CAZKCQ010000280.1:0-4022 GCA_964551205.1 uncultured Spirochaetaceae bacterium | reverse complement strand
CGGATCTGCAGAGCCAGCGAAGCGTCCTGGAGCAGGAGAACAGGAAGATAAAGAAGGAGCTGTCCCGACTGGAGAAGGAGATCAACAGTCAAAACAAGAACCTTGTAACCACGGAGAAGGAGCTCAAGGGAAAGCTGGCACAGCTGGAGCGGGAGCAGGGCAATGTCGAGCAGCTGCAGATTGAGCTGGCCGACACCAAAGCCGAGATCCGCAATCTGTACGGCAATTTCAGCGAGGTCCACTCCCGAGATCTTTCGGAGTTCGAATCCCGGCTCAATGAGGTGGACCGACCCCTGAAAGATCTCAAGGCGGGTCACCAGGAACTGCGGGAAAAGATGCGCGCGTTGGGCCAGGTCAACCTGATGGCGCCGGAGGAGTTCCGGGAGATCAGTGAACGGTACAGTTTCCTCACCGGCCAGCTCGAGGATCTTCGTCAGGCTTCCCGGGACCTCAAAACGATTACCGAAGAGATCCAAAGCGAATCCTCCGAGCTTTTTCTGGATACGTACAACACGATCCGCAAAAATTTCCACCTGATGTTCCGCAGGCTCTTTGGCGGGGGCCGGGCGGAGCTCAAGCTGCTGGAACCGGAGCAGGTGTTGGAGTCGGGGATCGAAATCTACGCTCAACCCCCGGGGAAGAAGCTGGAGAACATCAATCTGCTGTCGGGGGGGGAGAAGTCTCTGACGGCGATCGCCCTGCTGTTTGCCTTTTTCATGGTCAGACCATCGCCGTTTTGCATCCTCGATGAGATCGACGCCGCTCTGGATGACCAGAACGTCAGCCGCTTCGTGCACGTCCTCAAGGAGTTTGCGGGGAACTCGCAGTTTGTCGTTGTAACCCACAACAAGAAAACCATCGCCTGTGCCGATACGCTGCTGGGAGTTACAATGGAGGAATCGGGAATTTCCAAGATTGTGACGGTTCGTCTGGAGAACCGCATAGAGGAGAAGAGTTACGCTTAAACTGACTTCCCTGAAGTCTGCACTCGCTTCCGTCGCGCGCATACCTGAAAAAACCAGGCGGATCGCCGCCTTCTCCGCCCTCTTCGTTCTTTCCGTGCTGATTACCCTGCTCGTGCTGGTCTCCGGGAGAAACGGTATGGACGCGGAGTCGGAGGGGGAGAACGCCCCGGTGTCCTCGGCCCGGCAGATGATCGACGATTTCTCAATGCGCGGCACTCAAGCCCGGCAGTCGGAGGGCGCTCTGAGCGTGCAGGATTTTATGCTGCCCCGGCACGTGAAAGGGGACAGCCCCGCGCCGTACCTCCTGCGGCCGCGGCTGGACAGGTGGCGGGAGGAGCAGGTCAAAAGGTACTGGATCCCGCTGCAGGATATCGCCTTGGATCTGGTACGGCGGGAGAACGATCGCAGAATAGAGGAGTTGTTTGAAGATATCCCTTGAGTAGGGGAATCTGTGGGAGGGGAACGAAAATGAACACACGAAATCGTCTTCTAGTGCTAGGGGTGGGCCTGGTGCTGTTGGCGGGCTGTCAGAGCCTGGAGATTTCGACGGAAGAAGCTCAGTCCAACATACAACCCCAGGCAGGAGCAACCGAGCGGACGATCCAGTTGACCATGACGCTGCCCAGGCCGCGTCCGCCCCAGGCGGAACCTTTGGCGTTGCAGCCGCAGCTTCCCGAACCGGGAGTGCCGGGCCCACCCACTGACATTTCGTCTTCTGAACCGGAACTGGATCACCAGATTGTAGAGAATCCAACCGATCCTCCGCTCCGTCCCGATGAGCCGGAGGCTCCGCAGCGCTCCGTGGAGGTACCGCATGTTCCGACAGGAGGTTGGGAGTTCCGGCTTTCCCAGCCCAGACGCCCTGTAGAAGCTCCTGTTTTGGCATTTGCTCCCTCTTCCCGTGCTCTGGCCGGTGCGGAGGAGCCGCCGGCTGCGACCGAAGTGGTGCAGACCCAAGCGCCGGCCGTGGCCTCACCCGCGGTGCCAGCCGCGATAAAAACGGCTCCGCCCGCAGCGCCTCCCCGGGCCGTAGAAAGCGGCACTCGGGTTGCCCGAGCACCCGCGGCCGCCGCCCCGCCGAACACTGCACCTGCGGCCGCCGCCCCGCCGGCCGCTACCCAGAACGTACGTGCCCAGACACCCCCGCAACAGACCGACGCCGAACCGGGGCAGCGGGAGTTGGTGGCCCGAAAGGGGGATCCGATCGCCATCGATCTGGAGGGAAGCGGCTGGATCTACACCGGCCTGAGAACCGGCGGGGTGCCCGGTTCAGGGGAACAGGGCGGTATCGATTTTCTCTCCAGAAGGAACATCCAGGACAGAACATCCTTCAACTTCAAAGCCGCGGAGTACGGGGATTACGAACTGACATTTCAGCAGCAGGATCATCGGCAGGCCGTAACCCGCAGCCAGGCGGTGCATCTGCGGGTGGTGCCGGAGCAGGAGTTCGCCGAGGCTTTGCAGCGGCTGCAGCCGGCGCTATCCGACCAGCCGGAAGGTGCGGCTGCAGGGTTCGTGCCCGTACCGGGGCCGCCGATCCACAGCGCGGATGCGCTGTTCGAGCTCGGCGAATACGAGCTGGCCCTGATCGAGTACAAGAGGAACATGCGCAGCGGCGATCCCTATCTCAACGACAGGCTGGCCGAATGCTACGAGCGCACCGGGGAGTATCTAGCTGCTGCCAAGTACTACAGGGAGAATCTGGGTCTGGAGGGGGAGTACGGAGATCGAGCCGCCGCGGGCCTGGTCCGCTCCAGCATTGCGACGGAGGATTCCCAGCTGTTGCTGGAAGTCCTGCCCTCACTGTTCAGTCTCGAATCCGTGCAGATCGGGGGCGAGCTGCTCGAGGTCGCCCGCTTTCAGACCGAGGACCGGCACTTCCCGGTCGCCATCCAGGCCCTGGAGCAATACCTGGACCGCTACCCGGACGGCAGGAATCTGGATGAGGTATACTTCCGCCTGGCCCGCATCTACGAGGTGGACTCTCCGTATCGCGACCTGGAGGCGGCCCGGCATTACTACGGGCTGCTCTACGAATCCTTTCCGGAAAGCATCTACTCCGATCCGGCCGCCGACCGGCTCGACTACCTGAACAGGCACTTCTTCCTGGTGCAGTAAGGGGCGCCCGGCACGCCCCAGCCCATCCCGGCGCCCGCAGGCCCTCAACCCTCGCACCGCGATAGTCGTTGACAAGGGCTCGGAATAACAGTATATATTCAGGGACATTTATGCTGGAACGAATTTCGGACAAGCTTACGGATATTGTACGCCAGATCTCCGGCAAGGCCCATATCTCGGAGAAGAACATCCATGACGCCATCAGCGAGATCAAGCTGGCCCTGCTGGAGGCGGATGTCTCTCTCCGGGTGGTACGGCGCTTCGTCAATCAGACCACCGAGGAGGCTTCCGGAGAGCGGGTGCTGCGCTCAGTGTCCCCCGGGCAGCAGTTCGTCAAGATCGTGCATGACAAGCTGGTTCAGCTGCTCGGAGACAGCCGGCAGGAGCTGAAGCTCAAAGGCCCGGACACGCTGTCGACCGTCCTGCTGCTGGGGCTGCAGGGTTCGGGAAAGACCACTACGGCGGCGAAACTGGCGGTGAGCCTGAAAAAAGGGGGTAGGAAACCCCTGTTGGTGGCCGCCGACCTGGTTCGACCCGCTGCGATGGAGCAGTTGTCGATCCTGGCCGAGCAGGGCGGGGTGGAGGTCTACAAAGAGTCTGAGAAAAACCCCGTCAAGGTGGTGACCCGGGGCCTGCAGTTCGCCGCCCGTCACCAGTACGACACGGCGATCATCGACACCTCGGGACGGCTTCAGATCGACACCGAGATGATGCGGGAGATCCGGGCCGTCAAGAAAGCGGCGGCTGCGGATGAGATTCTCCTGGTGGCGGATGCGATGACCGGTCAATCGGCCGTGGATATCGCCAAAGCCTTCGATGAGGAGCTCGAGCTGACGGGAGTCATCCTGAGCAAGTTCGACTCCGATGCCAGGGGCGGGGCGGCTCTGTCCGTGAAGAGCATCACCGGCAAACCGATCAAGTTCATCGGGGTTGGAGAGA
>CAZKCQ010000279.1:0-4033 GCA_964551205.1 uncultured Spirochaetaceae bacterium | reverse complement strand
GGCGAAGGCGGGGACTTCCAGCACGCCGGGCTGTTCGCCAAGATAAGTCATCTCGAACAGACCCTGGTGTTCGACATCAAAGAGAAGGCTCATTTTCTCTTTCGCAGCGACAGGCAGGACGCAGCTGAGCCCGGGGTCGTGGGTTCGAGATTCGCCGATCTGGAGTCAATACTTCTTCAGAATCAGAAGGCGGACAGGACCAAGGCCCGTGAGGTGTTTGCGGAACTGCGAAAATCCCTGGTGCGGAAATCCATCGATTCCTACATCGGAACGGGATTCCATCTGTTCATGATCCTCCTGGAAAGCGTTTATCAGCTGGAGAACTACGTTCCCCAGTATCGCAGCGAATTGGAATATCTGGAGCGCATCGAGTACCTGACCAACCGCATCGGCTATGAATTCGATCCGGAGGAGGAACACGAGCTGGGCCATATCAAGCAGGTGGTGGCACTCTGTCAGAGCATAGCCTCGGACACCCAGGAATTGGCGGATGTCGCCCTGGAAAGATGCATGGCCCTGTTTCGGGAGACCGCGGAGATTCTGCGCCATTCGATCGAAGAGTCTGCGGCTAATGAGGTGCTGGTGCTCAACCTGTTGCAGGAGCGGGCGTTGGTGGAGCAGGTGTACGGAGCGGGGTCCTGGGAGACGATCTTGAGCCATATGTTCCGCACCGTCGGGGAACCCGGGGAGACCGGAGCGCAGAAGGCGGAGTCCTTCGTCAGGAGATCCTGCGGTAATATAGAGGGTCTGGAGGGCTGATGCCCTACCGCCGCCCGGGTCGAAGCTCGAACACGCCCCCGTGGTCGAGCAAAACGGGAGAGCGTTTCCAATCCGGGTAGCCGAGGCTCCGCAGCAGAGGGGGAACACCGCCGGATTCCATGAAGTGGAGGAAATTCCTGTGGTGCTCCTCCCCGGCGATCCGTTCTATGATGCGAATGATCAGCGCCGCAAAGCTCCTGTCACTGCTCAGCTGAAAGTCGAAATCCATGATCAGCAGAACCCCTTCGGGTTTCACCACCCTGATCATTTCCCGGAGTGTGGGAATGCGGCCCGGGGGGGCCATTTCGTGCAGTACCAGGGATATGAGTGCCAGGTCGAACCGGCCGCTGGGGAAGGGAAGATCCCTCCCATCGGCCCGGAAGAATGAAAAGGAGGGCGGCAGGCGGGGAGATTGGGGAGAGGGGAACAGCTGCTCCGAGAGATCTATCCCGGTAACCGTGATCCCCTTTTTTGCGATCATCACCCCCTGGACACAGGTGCCGCAGCCCACCTCCAGAACCCGGGATACCCCCAGTTCCTCGACCAATGCGCATACCCGCCGTTTTGCTCGCCACAGAAACGGTTCGGTAAACAGCAGGTAGATCAAGCGGGACCATAGGTTGTGCAAGCGGCGGTTGCTCATTACACTGAGAACAATACAACGTATGGGTGGGAAGGAACAGAGCTTTTACTGGATCTACATGCTGCGTCTGGCCAACGGCAGCTATTATACCGGCTATACCACGGATCTACAGAGGCGCTTTCGCGCCCACCGCAGCGGCCGGGGGGCCAAAATAACCCGAAGCTTCACTCCCACCGCGGTTGCGGCTTGCTGGAAACTGTACTCCCCGAAGGGCACGGCCATGCGCATCGAAGCGTGGATCAAAGGCTGTTCCCGAGCGTTCAAGCAGGACCTGGTCGATCTTCCTGAATCCCTGGGAGAGCACCTTCGCCGGCGCGGGTGGGAGGAGCCGATCGAACCTGTCATCCCACCTCCTGTCATCCCGCCTGCGGCTGCCTCCTATTGACCAATTTCCGAGCTTCCCTTTACATTTAAGCTTCTAAATCCTACAGGAGATGTGCATGGAAGCAGTGGTCTGCAAGTTCGGCGGGTCGTCGGTTGCCGATGCCGAAGGTATCCGCAACATCCTGTCGGTGGTTCAGCTGGACCCCCGGAGACGCTTCGTGATCGTTTCCGCCCCGGGCAAACGCAGCGGGGCCGACAAGAAGATAACGGATCTGCTGTATCTCTGCCACGAGTTGGCCGGCCAGGACCTGGACATCGATGGGCCCTTTCATCTGATCCGGGAGCGCTACCTGGAGATTGCCAATGATCTGGGAGTGGGACTGGACGTGGGAAAGCTGCTCGCGGATCTGAACAAGCGGATCCGTTCGGGTGTGTCCCGGGATTTTGTTGCTTCCCGGGGGGAGTATCTGTGCGCCCGGATCATGGCCGATTTTTTCCAGGGTCGGTTCGTGGATGCGGCGAACCACATCATCATCAACGGGGAAGGGTTGGTGATGGAGAGCAGCTACAAGAATCTGGCTGCCGCCCTGAGCGGAGAGGGCATCCACGTGATTCCCGGTTTCTACGGAGCAAGCCCGGAGGGGGAGGTAAGGACCTTTTCCCGGGGCGGGTCGGATATCACCGGTGCGGTCGTGGCCAGAGCAGTGGGCGCTGCCGTGTACGAGAATTGGACCGATGTATCCGGTTTTCTCATGAGTGATCCCAACCTTGTAGTCAATCCCAAGCCGATGCGCACGGTGACCTATCGGGAGATCCGGGAGCTTGCCTATATGGGAGCCAACGTATTCCATGAGGAAGCGATCTTCCCGGTTTCGCGGGAGAAGATCCCGATCAATATCCGCAACACCCACTATCCGAACGATCCCGGGACGTTGATCGTTCCTCATCGAGACACCAAGGACAGAGTTGTAGTCGGAATCGCGGGAAAGACCGGTTTTTCGATTATCTTCGTAGAGAAGCTGCTGATGAACCGGCAGGTTGGTTTCGGCCGTCGGCTATTCGGAATCCTGGAAGCCCATGGGATCAGCTTCGAGCATGCTCCTTCGGGGATCGACACCATGTCGGTCGTTGTCGCCGATAGCCAGCTCAAAGGAAAAACGGAACGGATTCTGGAGGATATCAAGAAGCAGCTGGAGCCCGACCGGGTCGATATTACCAGCGGGTTCGCCCTGATCGCCACGGTGGGAGAGGGGATGGCCTATCGGCCGGGAATCGCGGCCAGGCTGTTCACCGCCCTGGCAAATGCGGGCATCAACATCCGTGTGATCGATCAGGGCTCTTCGGAGATCAACATAATCGTTGGGGTGGAGACCGCCGACTTCGAGAATGCGGTAAGGGCCATCTACCAGGCCTTCTGCTGATGGAGCCCGGGATGGTGGACCTTGGAGGGCAGACCGCTCTGGTTACCGGCTCGGGGAGGGGAATCGGCCGTGCCATCGGTAAAGCTCTGGCTTCAGAAGGGGCGAAGGTTTTTCTGGCTGCCCGGACCGCTTCCCAACTGGAATCGACGGCGGAGGAGATCCGCCGCGGTGGAGGAACGGCAATTCCGGTTTCTACAGATCTTGCAGAAGAGCGGGACATTGTGGCTCTGTTTGACAGGATTCGGAAGCAGGCCCATGGCCTCGATATCCTGATCAACAACGCCGGTGTGGGGATCTTCGGGCCGATTGTCGATTTTAGCTCCGCGGATTTCGATACGCTGATGCGGGTAAACTCCAAAGCGGCTTTTCTCTGCTGCCAACAGGCTCTGCGACTGATGATGCCCAAGAAAAGCGGCTACATCATCAACATTTCCAGTGTTGTCGGCTTCAAGGGCTATCCCGATCAGGCAGCCTATACCGCCAGCAAGCATGCCCTCCTTGGGCTGACCAAGTCCCTGGCCGTAGAGGCCCAGGAACACGGTATCCGGGTTTCCGCGATTCTTCCGGGAGGAGTCAACACCGGGCTGATCGCAGACGCCCGCCCCGATCTGGATCTGGAGAGCCTGCTCCAGCCGGAGGACATCGCCCATACCGTGCTTTTTCTGCTGTCGTTGTCCGATCGAGCGGCCATAGACCAGATATATATCCGCAGACGGGGCAGCAGACCCTTTTAGTGTGCAAGGAGATTTTCCCATGGACACCATTCATCTGTGCCTGGACGTGCGTATTGAAAAGGACATGTACGATTTTCTGCAGGAAGAGGCGGGTTTGAAGAAGATGAGCTTTGAAGGGTTGATCCTGTTCTACATTCGCGAACGCATGGAGC
>CAZKCQ010000278.1:0-4050 GCA_964551205.1 uncultured Spirochaetaceae bacterium | reverse complement strand
AGCTACTGCCGTCCTCATTCTCTCCTTTGTAGGTTTTCATCCCCCAATCGGCATCCGTATCCCGACGGCCATCCGGAGCTTTCGGCTCTTGATCCTTTTTGCGGCCCCGGGCATGACTGTCGATACCTTTGCCGTCCACAGCCATCACCCGCCCGATATCCGGAAGCTCCTCTTCGACCTCATCCACCAGATTCTCAAACATAGATTGGATCGATTGTTGATGCTTCATGAGGGTTTTTAGAAACCGGCTATAGGCGTACGGCGGAGGCACCGCCGCCAAGCCTTTGCCCAGCTCCAGCCCACACACCTCCCGTAGCTGCGCATTGCGTCTCAGCTCCCGCCGTAGGCTCTGCACCGAAGGATGTCCAAACACCACCCCGGCGATCACGGTGTTCCAGATCGAACGTACCGGATACTCATTCCGTCCCCGTCCGCGTTTCTCTTCCACAGCCCGCATCAGCGGCTCGTCGGGCAGCCACTGTAACACCAGTCTCAGCCGATCCAGATCCCCCAATTCTTCAATTTCGTTCCATCCAAACAACTTCTTCTGTGCTATAATGGCCATGGTGGCTCCTTGTTAAATACTCTGAAAACAACAGATGGTTGGAAATAGAATAAGTCACTGCGCTCTATAGAATTGTAAATCCCGGAATTCTGATACTTGCTCATTTTTTATCAAGATCTGACGGTTTTGTAGTCTAAATCACGTGTTTTTCGCGTAAAATCATAGCCCTTTCTCAAAAATTATGGTATAGTATAAGATGATTGAATTATATATCTTAAACATTACCATTAACAGGGAGGGGCCATGAGAACCCGAGACATCCCAAAAGAGCAGAAGGCTTTGCTTGTCTTTCGGCACAACAAGGTCATGACGGTACCGCAGCTCGTGGGGCTACTACACTGTTCGCCCACAACGGTACGCCGGAGACTGAATGAGTGGAATGTGTACACCAGCTACAACAAAAACGGTCAGTACTACACCCTTCCTTCGGTTCCCCAATTCAGCAAGAAGGGGCTCTGGCAATACCGAGGGATCTTTTTCTCCAAGTACGGCACGCTGAAGAACACGATCATTCATTTTGTGCGAACCTCACAAAAGGGACTGTCGAACGCCGAGTTGGCGGAAATCATCGATGTCAATCCCCAGTCTTTCATGCCACAGTTCAAGCAGCTGCCTGAGATTCGCAGAGAGAAGGTCGGGCGGCAGGTGGTGTATTATTCATCCGACCCTCAGGTCTATCAAACCCAAAAGGAAAACCGGTTTCCCCCTGAGCCTCCCCTTGGAACGCTGCCCCCCGATGCTCAGAGCATCGCGGTGCTGGTGGAACGAATCCGAAATCCCAAAATCAGCATCGCCGAGCTTTCCCGAGTCCTTTCGCGAAAGGGCTATGCCATTGGCGAAGAAACCATCCGCAGTCTGTTTCAGTATCACGGGCTTTTAAAAAAAACTCCGGATACCTCGCCGTAATGGTACTACGCGAAACGATTGATCGTTTGACAGTGAACACCCGGGCAAGCAAACTCTTTCCGCTTCGCCCTACGATCTTCTTTGAACCGGAAGTGGAGCGCTGCCCTGGTTGTGGGAACGGCCTGAAGGTGTTGAAAACAAAACCTAGAGAGCTGGCTACCCTGCTCATCGGAGATTTTGTTGCCTGGGAAACCAAGCAGTACTGCCCCCGATGCGATCTTTGCTTCGGCTCCGAGCTGCTTTCCCGTCTTGTGCCGAAGGGAGGGAAGTTTGGCTATGATGTGCTGGTCTACGCGGGCAGAGGGTTTTTCCTTCGATGTCGAAATGCCAAAGAGATCGCCGCGGAGCTGAAGGGCAAGAACATCCGCATCAGCACCAGTGAGGTCACCTACCTTGCCCGCAAATTTGTGATGTACTTGGCCGTAGCGCACCGCAAGGTACAGAGAAAAACCAGGGCGTATCTGCAGATGCACGGCGGCTATATTCTTCATTTGGATGGTACCTGTGCAGGGGGAAGTGCGCATCTGATCAGTGCTCTGGATGGGATCACCGAGATCGTTTTGGAGAACATGAAGATCCCCACCGAGAACTCCGCGCAGATAATTCCCTTTCTCCAAAGCATTAAGAAAGCCTATGGAGCGCCGCTTGCGGCGGTCACTGACATGGGCAAGGGGATTGTGCTGGCAATCCAAACGGTGTTCACGAACCTCCCGCATTTCTTGTGTCATTTCCATTTCCTGCGGGACCTGGGCACGGATCTGTTTGGCAAGGAGAACGACATCATCCGAAACAGGCTGCGAAAGCACGGCATTCAGGAAACACTGCGAAAACGCCTGCGGAGTTTGAAACCCCTGCTCTCCGCTACTCCTGATCTCCTCGGCGAGCTCATCGGCGTTCTTGAGCAGTCCCGCTCTGTTCACGGTTGCCCACTGCAGGATGTGCCGGCAACCGCAACCTACCTCTTGATTCTGTGGACCTTAGCGGGCAAAGCCTCAGCAAAGGGATATGGATTCCCCTTCGATCAGCCGTATCTGGTATTGTACCGGAGACTGCGTAAGCTCGGCCTTGTGCTGGAACAACTGCGCCAAGTGAAGCTTCAGGGGTCCTGGAAAGACAACAGGATTTATGGAAAGGTTCTTCATGACTTGGTAAGCGTGATGAATGATACGGTGTTGTCCGGCGCCGCATCCAGGATGCAGCACAAGGTCCAAATCTTCGATCAGCTCAGAGCGGCCATGAGGATCACATTGCCGGAGGGCAAACAAGGGCTGAATGACAACGGGGAGCTTTCCAATATCCGAACCATCGAAAAAGCAGTCAGTCGATTCACAGCCCGGCTTCGCAAGAGCAGGGAGTATTCCAAAGATAAAGACTACCAGAACATGCTCGGGCAACTGGAGCAATATTGGCAAAAGCTTTTTTCCGATCCCCTGATCGTGAAAACAAAAACCGGCACCATCGTTGTCCAGCCCCAACGAACCAACAACATCGTGGAACAGCTGTTCAGAGATCTTTCTCGCCGGTACCGTAAGAAAAGTGGGCTGAACTGCCGGGAGAAGACGATCAACGCGATGCTGGCAGACACCCCCTTGGTGAAAAATTTGGAGAACGAAAACTACTTGTCGATCTTGCTTGCTGGGAAAAGTTCCCTCGAGGAACGATTTGCGGAAATCGATGCAAACGAAGTGCGCGATTGGATGCTCAAACTACAAAACGAGTCTGTGCCGGTTTCATCAAAAATGAAAAAGCTCATCAAATTCTCGGAATTACCGGAATCGCTGTTGTCTGTGTTCGAGCAACTTCTTCTCGATCTAAAACAATCGTCTAAGATTACTGCTGAATCGAACAGCACCAGAATGATCAGTGAATGTGATTCCCCTCAATCATCTGCTCTGGCTATAGTTGTTTAATTTTCGTTTTAGCCGAAATCCAACCATCTGTTGTTTTCATAGGCATGTTTCACCGATATTCTATCATAATTCTCTACCGGATAAAAGGTTATGAACTTTTTAAGGATCGACTAGATAGTGGGAACATTACAATCTATATTGACGCAATATATATGTGGTTTCAATACAATTTTTGCAAATTACGGGCATATATAATACAAAAACTGCTTTCTTGCTGTTTTATTTTGTACGGTGTCGCTCTTGTATTTTTTGATTGGAATCATCAACTTATGAAATCGCCAACTGCTTATGCCCATACGGCGAATTCGTCGTCCTTACTTGCTCCCCACCCTTTCAGTATTCCTCATGCTCTGAACCTATTCCATACAGTAGCATTGAAATTATCAAAGATGGTATCTGATTGGAACTCTTGAGATCCTAGCCTTTCCATCAGCCTCAACTGATCACATCACAATTGTACTCTTTGGTGGCTGAGAAGTCGAGAATCAGCCAGTTTGAATCTGCTGGATTCAATTGTTGTTTGTTGATGGTATGTAGCAATGAAAACTTAGAAATAGCAATATAAGTTGAAATATTGGGCTAGAAAAATCAAAATATGTGTAGAAATGCAGGTATTTTTGCTGCAATCTGGTGTAAAAGACGTGAAGAAATGAGTTTTCCTTCATGCAA
>CAZKCQ010000277.1:0-4056 GCA_964551205.1 uncultured Spirochaetaceae bacterium | reverse complement strand
AAACCCCCATCGTCGGCAAACCCCTGTTCGGGATGCTCGATGCCCTGCAGAGCATACCCTCCTTCTACCCGATGCGGGATATGTCCTCCGCCTCCTACCAGGTCAAGCTACTGGGCCGTTTTATCGACCGCGGCTTGTGCCAAGGGATGCTCGAACAAATCAAGAGCAAGCCCCTTCCCCTGATAACCTCCTACCTCGCTCCGGCCATCGCCGCGGACAAAGCGGGCTATAGCCGGATCTACTGCATCATCTGCGATGCGGAGATCAGCAGGGCCTGGGTGGCGGAAAACCCCCGCAGGAGTCGCATCCATTACCTGGCGCCCTGTGGCCGCGCTGTAATGCGTCTGAAGAGCTACGGAGTACCGGATGAGCGGATCTTCCTGACCGGTTTCCCCTTTCCCCTGTCGATCCTGGGGAACGCCAATCTGGAAATCCTGCGGGCCGACGCGGCCCAGCGACTGTACTACCTCGATCCCAACGACCGCTTCTGGCCTCTACACGGCAGGAACGTTGTTCACTTCCTGGGAAAGGGCAACTGCCGTTTCAAGAAACAGCGCCGGCTGACAATCACCTATGCCGTGGGGGGAGCCGGGGCTCAGAAGGAGTTCGGCTTTTCCATCGCCAGGAGCCTGCGGGACAAGCTCAAAACCGGAGAGATCGCCCTCAACCTGGTGGCGGGCGTTCGGGAAGAGGTCCATCAGTATTTCCTGCATGTGAAGGAGGAGTTGCTTCCCGGTTGTGCCCATCTGCGGATCATCTACAGCCCCCTCAAAGAGGAGTACTTCCAGCTGTTCGGCCAGACGATTCGATCCACGGACATCCTCTGGACCAAGCCGAGCGAGCTCAGCTTCTACTGCGGTCTGGGTATCCCCCTGATCATGTCGCCCACCATCGGCGCGCAGGAGGTGTTCAACCGCCGCTGGCTGCTGGAGATCCAGGCCGGAATTCCCCAGGAGGATCCCGAGTACACGGCGGAGTGGCTCCTCGATCTGTGGCGGGAGGGCCGGCTGGCCGAGAGCGCCTGGGACGGTTTTCTCAAAGCCCGCAAGTACGGCACCTACAAGATCCAGGAGATCCTGGAGACCGGCACCATGGCCCGGGAGACCAGCCCGCTCAAGCGCTGATCCTACTCCGACACATCCTCAAGCCGATCGGTTGGCTAATTGCCCGCCTGTACGGTAGGATAGCCGGATGATGAACAGCAAAACGATCAGACTGGGAAAGAGCGGACTGGAGGTTACCCGCGTCGGCTTCGGGGGAATCCCCATCCAGCGTCTCAGCGAACAGCAGGCCATCAAGGTCCTCCGGCGGGCCCTCGAAGGGGGCCTCAACTGGATCGACACCGCCAACGGTTACGGGACATCGGAGGAGCGGATCGGCAAAGCGATCAAGAAATACCCCCGATCCGACCTGCTGGTGTTCACAAAGGGAGGGGGGCGGGATTCCAAAGCCCTTCGAAAACAGATCGAACTGTCCTTTGAGCGCCTGCAAACCGACTACATCGACCTCTACCAGTTTCACAACGTTTTGGATCCTGGGCTGTGGCAAACCATGCAGGAAAACGGAACCTTCGACCTGGTTCGACAATACCGGGAAACGGGGAAGATCCGCCACATCGGCGCCTCGGCCCACAACCGGGAGGCTGCTCGGGCGGTTATCGAGCACCCGGAGATCGAGGTTCTCCAGTTCCCCTTCAACTTCATCGTGGAGGACCAGGGCAGGGAACTCGTAGACGCCTGCTGCGCAAAGGACATCGGCTTCATCGCCATGAAACCTTTCGGCGGCGGAGCGCTGGATGACGCTTCGGCCTGTATCCGCTACCTGCTCTCCATACCGGATATCGTGGCGGACCCGGGGTTCGAACACATCGCTGAGGTCGACGAGGTTCTATCCCTCTGGAAAGAGGGAGCCCCCCTTTCAGAGGAGAACCGACAAAGCATCGAACGGTTTCGCCGGGAGCTGGGAACGCGCTTCTGCCGCCGCTGCGGCTACTGCCAGCCCTGCCCCCAGGGAGTACAGATCGTTTCGCTCATGACTATGGAGACCCTGGTCAAACGCTTCCCCGCCGATAGATTGTCGGAGGATTGGATCGCCGGGGCGGCCGAGTCCATCGAAAAGTGCACCGAATGCGGGGAGTGCGAGCAGAAATGTCCGTACAAGCTGTCGATCATAGAGGAGATCCACAGAGGAGCCGAGGCATTCCGGCGGGCGCTTGAGACAGCAGGCTGATTCGGCACTACCGGCCGGATCCTCCGCGCTGAACAGATGAACAGCAAATGCACCGTCACTCTGAAAAAAGGCCGGGAGAAACCCGTCCTCAGAGGGCATCCCTGGATCTTCTCCGGCGCCGTACAATCGATCCACGGCTACACCCAGGCGGGAGACCTCTGCAGCGTCTTGGACCACAGTGGCCGCTTTCTCGCAACCGGATATGTGAACACCAGCTCCCAGATCACGGTACGCGTGCTGGCCTCGGGAGCCGCCGCCCAAAGAACAACGATCGACGGTGATTTTATCAGAGCTTCCCTGGAGAGGGCTCTGAGACTCCGGGAGTCGCTTCTGGGAAGCACCTTCGCAGCGGGGAGCAAATCCGCCTTCCGGCTGGTGAACGCAGAGGGGGATTTCCTGCCCGGCCTTATCGTGGATCGCTACGCAGAAGGCGTTGTGCTGCAAGCCCTCACCGCAGGGATGCAGAGGCTCAAAGGCCTGCTCGTGGATTGCCTGCACACCATACTCTCGCCACTGTTCATCTATGAAAAGCTCGACACGCATATGGCCGAGGCTGAAGGTCTGGACGCCGCCGCGACCGCCGGCACCGGCACCTGCCTCTACGGAACACTTCCCTCCCCCATCGAGATCGAGGAAACAGGCGCCCGTTTCCACGTCGATGTCGAAGGAGGCCAGAAAACCGGATTCTACCTCGATCAGCGTAGGAATCGGCGGATCCTGAGAGAGTGCTCCGTCGGCATGACCCTGCTCAACTGCTTCAGCTACACAGGCGCCTTTGCCGTGCAGGCGCTGCTCGGGGGCGGGCTGCAAGCCCACAACGTGGACCTTTCCGAAAAGGCGCTGGAGCAAGCGTCCCAGAACGCGGTTCTGAACCATATTGATCCGGAGCGCTTCAGGAACAGCAAAGCGAATGTATTCGAGCTCCTGCGGCGGGACGAATCCCGATATGACATCGTGGTCCTGGACCCTCCGAAGTTCGCCGCCTCCAAGGGCGAGCTGCCCCGTGCCCTGCGCGGCTACAAAGACATCAACCTCAGCGCTTTCAAGCGGGTGCGGGCCGGGGGATTCCTCATGACCTTCTCCTGCTCGGGGCTGGTGTCGGAAGATCTGTTTCAGAAGGTCGTGTTTGGCGCCGCGGTCGACGCCGGCCGCTCCATTCAGATCCTGCGCCGGCTCCACGCCGATGCGGACCACCCGGTTAACCTCGCCCACCGGGAGGGACAGTATCTGAAGGGCCTGCTCTTGCGGGTTGTTTGACAGATCCGAGAGTTTGACCAACCACCGCCGCCGTACTATCTTACAAGGGTGATCGCTGTCAACGCGGAGACCCGGGATGCCTGCTAGCCCCAGTCGTCGCACCGAAATCCGCCTGGAAAACGTCTCATTCTACTACCCTGAGACCGAGCAGCTCGTGTTCAACGACCTGTCCATCGACCTTCCCAGAGGGATCGCCACCCTGGTGGGCCAAAACGGAACGGGAAAATCGACCCTGCTGCTCCTGGCCGCCGGCATCCTTCTGCCCGTCGAGGGAACCGTTTTCATCAGGGGAATCGATACCCGCAACCTCCGGGAAGAACAGGAGCGGCAGCGCCACGTCTCCTTCATATACCAGAACATGGAGTTCGAGACCGAGGAGAGCATCGGGGATCTCCTGGAGTATGTCCACGAAAACGGCTTTCACGAAACCAAGGATCCCGACTTGATCAGCGAGCTTGTAGAGGTCTGTGAACTCGAGAAGGTGCTGGGCAAGAGGACCCAGGAGGTGAGCAAGGGCGAACTGCAGCGCACGATCGTCGCCTTCAGTTTGCTCTACGGATCGAAGATCCT
>CAZKCQ010000276.1:0-4067 GCA_964551205.1 uncultured Spirochaetaceae bacterium | reverse complement strand
AGGGCGAAACGGCTGGAAACGGTGGCCGGACCGCCCCCCATCTCGATCCCCACCTCAATGGCCTCCAGGACCTGCTCCGTGCCGGCCCCCGATTCGAGGGCCTGATGGATATGCCACTCCAGACAGGATTCGCAGTTGAGCACCAGGGATATCCCAACCGCGATCAGCTCTTTGTGCATCTTCGAGAGAGCTTTTCGGGAATAGGCGGCCTTTTCCATTTCCAGAAAAGCCCGATACACACCGGATCCCGCGCTGGAGAGCTTCTCATGAGCCCAGCTTCGGTCCCGGATGATTTTCTCGATCTTATCTCGATCTCGTTGATCCATGAGCATCGGCTCCTTGCTTTTGTCTCGCGCTGCGCTTTGCGGACCAGCGCATCGCCAGGGAGAGGATCACCGGCAAAACGACCAGCGAACCGACCGCCGTGGCAAATAGGGTCAGGGAAACCAGAATTCCGAAGTATACGATGGGCACAAAGCTGGCAAACACGAGAATCAGCAGTCCCCCTACGATTGAGGCGGAGGTCAGGAGAATGGGTCGTCCGGTTATGGTAAGGGTGTTTTCGAAAACCCTGGGGATGTCATCGGGGTAGATTTTTTTCTGTCTTCTGAACTGCAGCAGGAGATGGATCGAGTTATCAACCCCGACCCCTACGGCTATATTGGCGATCATTACCGTGGTCATGTCCAGGGGGATCTTGAACAGGGCCATCACTATAAAGTTGATGATAATCCCCGTGATAAGGGGAAAGAGCGAGCAGAATCCGTAGAACAGAGATCGGAAGGCGATCGTGGTCGTGGCGAAAATCAGAAGGAAGGAAATCAACAGAGATACCCTCTGGTCCCGGTTCACGATCCGCGATACGGACAGGAAGCGAAGGCTGTTTCCCCACAATTCACCCTTGAGCTCCTGGGGCAGCAGTCGTTCGGAATCCCGATAGATCTGTTCGGCCAGAACCGCCAGTTCGTCCTCGAACAGGTAGTGGCCCTCCTCCAGATTGTAGACCCTGAAGGTGATCGTGACCTGAGAGAAATCGTCATTGGCTATCACGTTCAGGAAACTGTTGTCTGCAGATTGGGTGGCGGAAATGGCTTTGATGTAGCGGGCCAGCAGCAGGATCAACCCGCGGGTTTGAGGAATCGAGTACTGCCCGGTCATCACTCGATTCAAGTGTTTGAGATACGAGGTGAAGGAGATAGTGTTCATGACGTAAGGATTGTCCAGCAGTTCCTGTTCGAACAGATCGACCTTCTCCAGCACCTCTCGCGTGAGGAAGTAGTTCTTCTCTCCGTTGGGCGCAGCGAGGGTGAAGTTGAGCTGCTGAAGCCCGCCGAGTTTTTCCGCCAGGTACCTGGTATCCTGTACGAGCTTCTCGTTGCTTGGGAAATAGGCGAAATAATCGTATTGGTGGCCGATTCTGTTGACGCTCAGACCGAACACGACTGCGATAAGGACCACACCAGAGAGAATCGGGATGGGGTGGCGCAAGGTAAAGCGGCTCAGACCCTGCATGATGCGGTGCAAACCGCCTCTCAGTACCCGCTTGGTTTGACCGATAGCGGGGGGTTTCAACAGAGAGAGCACGGTGGGCAGGAAGAACAGGGAAAGAAGGGCGCAGGATACAATCCCCAGGCTGGTGGAGAGTCCAAACTCCCGGATCTGGGAGGTCCTGGTCGACAGCAGACTGGCGAAACCGATCACCGTGGTGGCCGCGGCGAGGAAGATCGTTCTCTGGATGTGAGAAACGGACAGCACGATCCAACGACCCTTGCCGTTTTGATGGGCTCCTTCACGGTAGTACTGGTTGAGGATATGGATGCTGTAGGAGCTGCCCAGCGTGAGCACCAGGGGCGGGGTGGCTATGGTCACCATGGTGATGCTGTATCCCAGAAGACTCATGAAACCAACCGTCCAAATGGTGCCCAGGACCACCACTACCATGGGAAGAGCGACGGCTCGTACTGATCTGAAACCCAGGTAGTAGATCAGAAGGATGAAGGCCGCGGTCAAGGCCAAGAGCCTGGGCAGATCTTTGGTTACGTACTGGGTTCCCTTGAAAGTCGCCAAGGCCACCCCGGTTGTATACACCTTGTAGTACTGCTCCAGGGAGGCGGCGATCCTCTGAAAGGCCCTCATATCCGCCCGGGAATCCTCCAGCCTGGCGGTTGCGAACAGAGCGCTCAGGACTTTCCCGTCTTTGGAAATGAGCAAGCCCCCGGCAATGGGATCGTTAGTCAACAACTCGCGGAAACGGGCCAGATCTTCTGGACGCTGCGGCGGCGTGTGCGCCGGCGGCACTATCTCGAGCTTGCTCCCTCGTTTGCTGAAACTGACGATGTTGAAGGGATGAATCACGGTTTCGATGCTGGAAATCTCGCCGATCTGTTCAATCGCCGCGGCGAAGGCCTTCAACGCCTCCGGTGCAAAGGGGTCATCTCGCTGAACTGCCAACATCAGGTAGTTCGTGTCCGTCGCATCACCCTTGTACTTCCGGATGAGCTGGGTCATCTCCTCATCTTTGGGGATGAGGTCTTCGATCTCCGATCGGATCTCGACCCGGGCGGCGAAATAACCGAGAACAACGGTGATGAGCGCCGCGAACACGATGATGAGCAGGGGATGCCTCTGAGAAAAGGTGAAGAGACGGAGAGTCAGTGACCTTGGTCCGGATGTTTCCTTCATTCTTGTATTTGTTTATCGGCTTCGATGTATGAGAGTACGGTTCCAAAGACGACGCGGAACAATCAAGCCAAATTAAGCGCACACTGTCCGGTGCTTGCCTAGGAGGCACATCTAAGGTAGCATAGTACTCTAAATTTGATTTCGCGGGAAGGCAGGTGGCTGACAAAGGTTATCGGGGTGGACTCCCGAAGGTAGACTGGACCTTCAGATCGCTCTACCGCGCTGCGCTCATCATACTGGTCCCCTATACGGCGCTCTCGATAGGCCTGTTCCCCCCTCTATTCATATTTCTCTTCGTGATCCGGTGGTTGGATTTCCACAATCCCCTTCACATAGTGCTGCTGGCCTTTTTTCTGGTTGCCCTGTTCGTATTGATCATGTTCACCGAAACCCTGGTTCCGGGCTTGATGATCAAATTATTCGGGCTCAAGAACAGGGAAGGCTCCTATGAGCTGAGCATTCGGGATGATTCCTTCTTCAAATTCGCCCTCTTGAACGCGATTTTTCAGTGGCCCTTGAAGCTGTTCACGCCGTTCAGAATCCTGATCCTGCGCCGATTCATCTATCGACTCGCCGGCCTGAAACTCGGAAGAACAAGCACCTTGTCCGGAACCGAACACATCTTCGATCCCTCGGTGACGGAAATCGGTGAAGGCACGTTTATCGGGGGCAATGCCAAGATCTACGGCCACATGATCGAGGACAAGGTCATTTTCAAGAAGGTGAAGATCGGCGACCACTGCCTGATCGGCGCCGACTGTTCGATCATGCCGGGAGCGATCATCGAGGACAACGTAACCCTGGGAATCCAAAGTCTGGTAATCAAGGACCAGGTCCTCAAAGAGGGCAAGACCTATGCCGGCACTCCCGCAAGGCAGATAAACAGAAAAGATGTCGTCGTCCAACCGCCCGTTTGAGTGACAGACCGATGTTGTTGACCCCGAGGCACAGACTCCACAAACTCGGACGCTATCGCCAGATCATCACCCGCCTGATTTTCTACGGCTTCACGGAGCTGAACGAGGCGCTGGGATTGACCCGGCATCGAATGCTGACCTCGAGGGTGAGCGAGATGCGCAGGGGACGGCGAATACGCCGTCTGCCCTTTGGGGCCCGCCTGCGACTGTTGCTCGAAGAGCTCGGTCCGACCTTTATAAAACTGGGGCAGATGCTCAGCCTGCGCTCCGATTTGCTTCCGGAGTCCATCATCGCGGAGCTGAAAAAACTGCAATACGCGGCGTCCCCCCTGCCCTTCAAGAAGCTGGAACCGGTCCTTGTCCAGGCGCTTGGAAAGCAGTGGCGGGGCAAGCTCCGCAGCATCGAAACCGACCCTCTGGCTTCGGCGTCGATCGCCCAGGTCCACCGGGCCGTTACCCCGGCAGGCC
>CAZKCQ010000275.1:0-4067 GCA_964551205.1 uncultured Spirochaetaceae bacterium | reverse complement strand
GACCCTGAGGGAAATGCGCCGGGGCGGTGTCTTCGATCACCTGGGCTACGGTTTTCATCGCTACTCCACGGATGCCCGCTGGCAGGTGCCTCATTTCGAGAAGATGCTCTACGACCAGGCCATGCTGACCCTGGCCTACACCGAAACCTACCAGGCGACGGAAACGAAATTCTACGCCGATACGGCAAGGGAGATCCTGACCTACGTACTGCGGGACCTGCGCAACCCCGAGGGGGGATTCGCATCAGCGGAGGATGCAGACAGCGAGGGAGAGGAGGGCAAGTTCTACATCTGGAGCTATGAGGAGCTCTCTTCGCTTCTCAGACCCGCGGAGCTGGCCGAGCTGGAGAATCTGTACGTCTTACAATCCGGGGGCAACTACCGGGAGGAGGCCACGGGAGAGCAGACCGGGACGAACATCCTGTTCATGCATCCCGGCGGGTCCGACGCGATCGGGCTGTCCGAAAGCATACGCTCGAAGCTGTTGCAGCATCGAGCCCGGCGGATTCGCCCCCTCAAAGATGACAAGATCCTCACCAGCTGGAACGGTCTGATGATCGCCGCCCTGTCCCGGGCAGGTGCGGTCCTCCGGGAACCGGCTTACCTCGAGGCGGCCGAACGGGCGGCGGAGTTCATCTGGGAGCGGCTCCGCACGCCAGAGGGTCGCCTACTGCACCGCTACCGCGACGGGAAGGCGGGCATCAGCGCTTACGCCACAGACTACGCCTACCTGATTTGGGGCCTGATCGAGCTCTATGAGGCGACCTTCAACAGCACCTACCTGCGGCGCGCCGGAGAGCTGATGGAGCTGTTCATCGAAGATTTCTGGGATGAGGGGGGAGGCGGAGGTTTCTTCCTCACCGCCGATGGAGCGGAGCAGCTGCTGGTACGCCAACGCAACGACACCGACGGTGCGCTTCCCTCGGCCGGCTCAGTGGCCCTGCTCGATCTGCTCAAGTTGGCCCGCCTGTTGCAGAACCCCGATTACGAAGGCAAAGCCCTGGCCTTGATTGGCAGCACCTCCCGGTTTGTAAAAAGCAGCCCGCTGGCCTTCACCTTTCTGCTGAGCGCCCTGGACTTCCAAATCGGTCCCTCCTTCGAGGTGGTCATCGCCGGAGATCTGTCCTCCCCCGACACCCGGAAGATGCTTCAGGATCTGCGCGGGTTTTTCGCGCCGAACAAGGTGGTGCTGTTCCGGCCGGCCGGGGTGAAGCGGCCGGAGATCGCGGAACTGGCCCCCTTTACCCTTTTTCAGACGGGCGTCGACGGCAAGGCCACGGCCTATGTCTGCCGGGACTATGCCTGCGAGCTGCCCGTGACGGAAGGCGAAGAAATGCTGCGGCTGCTCGGAAGGCTCGGAAGCAGTCGAACAACCATATCGAAATAGCCAGACAGGAGGACCAAAAAATGGCTGCAGTCACATCCACAATGCTGCCCCTGGGCACCAAAGCTCCGGCATTCGCCCTGCCGGATACCGGGGGAAACACGGTTTCAATTTCGGATTTCGACGACGCCCCGGCTCTGCTGGTGGTATTCATGTGCAATCACTGTCCCTACGTCAAACACATCCGGGATACCTTGGCAGAGCTGGTCAGGGAGTATCAGGCCAAAGGCGTGGCCGCCGTAGGGATCAACGCCAATGACGCGGACGCCTATCCCGATGACAGCCCCGAGCGCATGGCTCAAGAAGCGAAGACCTACGGGTATACCTTCCCCTACCTCTACGATCGGACCCAGGAGGTGGCCAGGGCCTATAGAGCGGCCTGCACGCCGGATTTCTTCCTGTTCGATCGAGACCGCAGGCTGGCGTATCGGGGCCAGATGGATTCCAGCCGTCCGGGCAACGACCAGCCCCTGAGCGGTGAGGATCTGCGAGCCGCATTGGATGCGGTGCTGGCCGGCGGGCAGGTAAGCCCGCAACAGAAGCCTAGCATGGGCTGCAGCATCAAGTGGAAGCCGGGCAATGAGCCGGATTACCTCAAGGTGGGTTAACCGGTAGGAGCAGCTGCTACCCCCGTACCGCCTTTAAGGCCGGATCGTAATCCGGTTCGTTGTCGTTTTCCGGTACCTGCTGCGTGTACAAGACCGTATCGTTCTCGTCCAGGACTACAAGAGAGCGGGCCAGCAGACCGGCCAGCGGGCCGTCAACGAACTCGACCCCGTAGTCCTTGCCGAAGTTGCGATTGCGCAGCTGGGACAGGGTTACAACCTTCGAGACGTTTTCACTTTTACAGAAACGGGACTGGGCGAAGGGCAGATCGCAGCTGACCGTTATTACCACCGTGTTGCTCAGCCCCGATACCTCGTCCTCGAATTTCTTGGCCGAAGCGGCGCAAGTCCCGGTGTCCAGGCTGGTCACGATGTTTAGGATCTTCCTCTTGCCCTGAAAATCCTTCAGCGAAACGTCGCCCAAATCACCCCTGGTGAGCAGAAAATCCGGAGCCCTGCTGCCGACATCCGGCAGGTTCCCGGAGGTGTTTGCCGGCTTTCCGCCTACTGTTCGTTTTATCATATTGAGCCTCCTTGCTGGAAAGGTAGTTTTGCTGACAAAAAAGGTCAAGTAAAAACGGCGGGACCTTGGACCTACTTCCTGCTTAGCGCCAGCCAGGCCTCCTGCCAACCCGTATCTTCGGGCTGTCCCGCTCCCCTCTCCCGGAGGGAAAGATGAATCAGTCCCGCCCGCTCCCGGTAGAACTCGAGCCAATCCTCCTGCAGATCTCTGCCGGCCATCCCCGGCATCGTGTCGATCAGGATCTCTCCACGGCTGTTTCTGTAGTTGGCGATCGGAAGCGCGATGACCCGTTGAACAGCCGCGCGGTCCTGATCGACCCGGACCGTCACCAGCCAAAGGGCGGAGTCCGCTGTCCAGGCCAGTTCGTGCTCCGGGTCCTGGGGTTTCACCCCGATCGGCATCCCGGATATCAGATTACCGGTAGAGGGCATGATCAATCCCCTGCCCTCCTTGCGTTCAACCAGTCGATGCGGCTGCGCTACATGGGGATGATGAGCCCAGACGATGTCCACGCCGGCTTCCAGGAGAAGCTCGAAGAATCGCATCTTCTCCTCCTCCGTCCTGCGGGAGTACTCCCGGCCCCCGTGGTAGGAGAGGATGAACAGGTCGTACTGCGGAGCGATCTTCTCTATGAAGGGCAGAAAGGCCTCTCGGTGGCGGTGATTACGGTAGTCCACCACATTCACGTAGAAATGGGGCATGGGCACGTTGACCGTCTGGGTGACGGCCAGGAATCCGATGCGAAACCCTCTGCAACGGATCTCCACGGGCGCAAAGGGCGCCTGCAGATTTCCGCGGATGCCTCCCGCGTAGACACGGCGGTGGGACTGTTCTCCCGTGTTGCTCAACACCCGCAGGGTTTGGAACAGGCCATCCCTGCCCTGGTCATAGGCGTGGTTGTTGGCCAGGGAAAACACGTCGATCCCTGCATCCACGGCGGCCTGCAGGTATTCCGGACTGCCGTTGAAGCGGGGGTAGCCGGAGAAGGGGCGGGAGGGATCCACGGGGAACTCGAGATTGGCGAAACTGAGGTCGTCTTTCCGCAACAGAGGGGCGATGGCTCGGTAGATAGCCGAGTAGTCGTTGGTGAGGTAGTTGGCCGTGTGGACCATGATGTCCCCGGCAAAGGTCAGCTGCAGGATCGTACCCTGGGTGGGTGCGGTGGTAGTGAGGGTCAGCAGAACAAGGAAAGCGAGATTCCGTCGGATGCAGGTCATCTTTCATCCATTGTAGCCCCGGATTCCGGCTCGACAAGGGGGAGAAAAGAAAAGCGTACGGTGCGGCACCGTTCCCTTGGCTTGACTTTCTTCGGCCGCCCTATACAATAATTTCAAATATTATTTTGATTTTGATTTGGAGGTTCTGATGGATAGTGATAAGCTGAGGATAAACGGCAAACGGCTGCGGTCGACCCTGGAGGAGATGGCCAAGTTCGGCGGGACTCCCGCTGGCGGGGTTACCCGTCTGGCCCTGTCGGACCAGGACAAGCAGGCCCGGGACCTGTTCGTGAAATGGCTGAAAGAGCTCGATCTGGAGATCACCGTCGATGAGATGG
>CAZKCQ010000274.1:0-4088 GCA_964551205.1 uncultured Spirochaetaceae bacterium | reverse complement strand
CGGAACCAGGACCACGTACAGGCCGGTGATGAATCCGGCCTTCCCCGCCGTGGTGAAGACGATCCCCACCTGCTGCAGGGATGCGGCGGTAAACAGAACCGAGCCGCAAAGCAGACCGTACAGCCACACCTTGCCGTTCCTGCCGTCCCCCGCAGTTTCCCTCCCGCTGGTACTCGTGGTGCCGGTTGGACTCTTCCCTCGGGCCTGGCGGCGGGAGCGCCGACCGAAGAGGAAGATGAGCGGGAGCAGGGACAGGGAGCCGAGGGCGAAGCGCACGCCGTTGTAGGTGAACGGTTGAACGTGCTCCATACCGGCCCGCTGGGCCACAAAAGCAAAGCCCCAAATAGCCGCGGTCAACAGGAGAAGAAAGTCATCTTTGAAGGTTCGCGGATTCATTCCTGTTGGCTGCACTATAGCGACACGATCCCGAGAGTTCAAGCTGGCGATCTACAGAGAGGAGAGCAGCAGGGAGTAGGCGGCGGTGATCTCCTGACAGCGCCGCAGGCCCTGGGGATTGATGTCCGGGTGGTAGATCTTCATCAGCCGCTTATACTGGGCCTTGAGCAGCGGCAGGCTCAAAGCTCGGTCTTCCAGATTCATCACCGTGCGGGCTCTGTGCAAATGCGAGGAAGGATCGAAGGGGTTCGCATCCGCCCGTTCCTGCTCCCCCCTCATCCGCTCTGCCTCCGCGGCGTATCCCTCCGCCACCGCCTGCCTCAGCAAGAGGTCTATCAGCGCGGCGAAGATGCTCCTTGTCTCCAAAACATGCTTCCGGAAGAAAAACTCGAGCAGCCGTTTCACGTTGGCTCGCGCCAGCTGCAGGATAGCAAAGGTGCGCTTGCCGCAGTACGCCGTCACAGCCCGATCGATGAGCTCATCGAGGGGAAAATACTCCTGGAGGTAGACATCCCGAGCCCGTTCGAATCGCCCGAAGCTTCGCAGCATGGCGGAGAACTGTTCGGCATCCACCTCGTGGCGGCGAAGCGCGGCAGCGGTTTCGCTGAGAAAGACGCCCAGGATCTCCATCTGCTCGGGATGGCTGAAAAAGATCCCCGCCTTCTCCAGCCGTGCTTCGGTTTCCACACCGCAGAACAGCTCGACCAGAGCTACGAACTCCCAGATGTTCTCCTGGCTGTAGCTCCCGGTGGCCGCGTTCAGGGAGATGAGGGGGTGGTCCCGGCTTTCCGCCGCATAGACGCGCCTGTAAAACTCCTCGTCCCCGACCCCGATCAGGTTCCGGATCTCTGTAGCATCCAGAGACCAGGAGTCTCCGTATTCTTCCAGCTCGGCAATGCGCCGGATTAAGGGGTCGGGACAGGGATGCCTGTCTGCGTTATTGCGCACCCCTTCAATGTGATTCCCGGTCCGGCAAATGTCAAATACCCGGCGTCAAGCCTCAACCGAAAAAAGAATTCTCACATTTTTCCTTGAACAGATAAATCCCATCCACTAGAATATAAAGTGAAGGAATACTTTCAAGGAGGTGTTTTATGAAGCTTGTATCGATGTTGCTCGTTGCCGCGCTGCTGTTGGCCGGAGGCACCCTGCTACTGGCATCTCCCGGCCAGGAACCTACCGGGCCGGTGGAATTGATCCAGTGGACCCATGAGGATCCCAACCGTACCCCGCTGGAGGAGAAATGGATCGCCGAGTTCCAACAGCAGAATCCGAATGTAACCGTGACTCGGGAAACCAGCCCTTCCGGTAAGATACAGGAGAAGGTACTCACCGCTTTCGCAGCCATGAAAGGTCCGGACATCTTCAATATGGAAGCCGAGGATGAATGGCAGTACATCGTGGGTGAGAGAGTCGCTCCTGTAGACCTGGACGCTATCGGCTATTCCAGCTACAAGGCCTTGCAGAACGACTACCTGCCCGTGACCTTCGACGGAGCCCTGTACGAAGGGAAGATCTACGGGCTTCCCTTGGAGATCACCAACTGGTGCATCTACCTCAACGACAAGTACTACAGGGAGGTTGGCCTGGATCCGGCCAGAGACTACCCAAAGACCTGGGAGCAGATGATCACGGTGGCCGAGAAACTGACCCTCCGAGAGGGGGAGGTCATAAAGCGGCGGGGCTTCGATTTCCGCTATCCCTACTACCTGTCCTTCTGGGTTCCCATGGCCAACCAGCTAGGCGGAAAGGTCCTAAGCGCTGACGGGAAAAGTGCGGCGGTGAACTCGTCGGCCTGGATCAAGCTGCTACAGTACATGGCCGACTGGGGCCCTAATGGGCGCAATCTCGGCTCCCCGACGTACACCAATGCCCGCAAGACCTTCAACCGAGACGACGGCTCCGTGGCCATGTGCATCTCCGGGCTGTACCAGTACGACCGCATCAAGGCGGAAAACGAGGCCTTCCTACCGGAGGTATCCATAGTACCCTATCCGCGCTTCAAAGACGCTGTAAACAAAAACGGCTCCGCGGTGTACGGCCACTACTACATGGTCAATGCCTCCTCTTCGCCGGCGGCACAACTGTGGGCCTGGAAGCTCACCATGTACTTCAGCAGCCACGTAGAGGAGATGCTCGACCAGATCGGGCTGACAATCCCGAGCAAGAAACTGCTGGAAACCGCGGTCTACAAGAACAAGAAGTTCGCCGATGTATTCATCGAAGATATGGCCACGGCGAAGTTCGTAATGACCCACGAGAAAGGACCCCAGATCCAGGACGTGCTCAAGGAGATGGTGGAGGGAGTCATGCTCAGCAATGTGGCTCCCGCCGAAGCAGCCCGCAGAGGCCAGGAGAAGATCGACGACATCCTGCGCCAGTAAAGACCCATTTCGGGTGTATCCTCCATGAGGGGATGCACCCGCATTTTTTCAATGGCTTTACCCCGCAACATGAGCTGAGATAACGACAAATGGCATTCCAACGCCGACAGTACTGGGGCTGGATCTTCGTGCTCCCCGCCGTCCTCTTCTTTGCATTGTTCAGCTACTTCCCGATAATCAACTCCTTCATAGCCAGCTTTCATGCCAAAGACATTCTCTCCCTGAAAGCCCCCAAGTTCATCGGCTTTCAAAACTATATCTACATCTTCACCAGCAAAGATTTCCTCAACTCGATCAAAGCCACCCTGTACTTCGCGGTCGGCTGCTTCATCCCGCTGGTATCCGTTTCCCTATTTATGGCAACGATCGTGGTAAGCCTGAGGCGATTCCCGAAAGTCCAGAACGTGTTCAAGATGATCTACTACTCCCCAGCGATCGTGTCCGGGGTGGTTTCGGCTACCATCTGGCTTCTGATCTTCGACCCACGCGGTCTGGCCAACCAATGGTTGAATTTTTTGGCCAACAACCCTACACCTGTCGATTTCAAATGGCTGGCTTTGCCGGCTATGGCCAGACTGTCCACGATCATCATCTACTTCTGGAAATATGTCGGTTACTTCGTGATCATATACTTCGCCGGTCTGGTGAGCATTCCGACCAGCCTCTACGAGGTGGCGGAGATCGACGGGGCGTCGGCGTGGAAAAAGTTCTGGCGCATCACCGTCCCCCTGCTCAAGCCGACCATCGAGTTCGTGCTCATCGTGGCCTTCATCCAGTGCATAAGGACCTTCTCTATCCAGTACGTGTTCGTTCAATCCGGTTCCCCGAGGGAGCCGATCAATGTAGTGTCTCTAAATATCTACACCACGGCTATGCAGTATCACTCCCTGGGAAGATCTACGGCCATGAGCGTGAGCCTGTTCTGCTTCATCCTGATTTTCACGATAGTGCAGCTGCGGATCTACCGGTCCGAGCGGGTCTCCTATGTGTGAGAGGATTTCGACATGCTGGTATTAATAGGAAGGTTGAAAAAGAACCTCCGCCTGATCGTTTCCATCATTGTCCTGATCCTCTTCGCCGTGGCCATCCTGGTGCCCATCGTCTTCATGCTCATCTCCTCGGTCAAGCACCCCCTCGACGTTTTCGAGTTTCCCTTCCGCTGGATCCCGCGGCGCCTTCACTTCTACAACTACCTGCAGGCCATCGCGGGCAACGACCAGAAGTACTACTTCATCAGAAATACTTTCAACTCACTGTTCATGGCCGGTTCCGTCATGTGCCTGAACGTGCTGATGGCCTCCGCCGCCG
>CAZKCQ010000273.1:0-4133 GCA_964551205.1 uncultured Spirochaetaceae bacterium | reverse complement strand
CTCTCCACGTACTCGAGGCTCTGGTGGCGGAAGTAGGTGTTGTACAGCTCGGCGTAGTGTCCGCCCCGCTCCAGCAGTTCGTCGTGGGTCCCGGTTTCGATTATCCTGCCCTGCTGGATTACGATAATCCGATCGGCATGTCGTACCGTAGACAGACGGTGGGCGATTACAATCGAGGTTCGGTCGCGCATGACAATCTCCAGCCCCTCCTGGATCTGGGCTTCGGTGAAGGGGTCGACACTGGCCGTGGCTTCGTCCAGGATCAGGATCCTGGGGTCTTTCAACAAGACCCGCGCCAGGGCTACCAGCTGTCGTTGCCCCATGGATAGGCTCATGCCCCTGGTGCCCACCTCGGTATCCAGCCCGCCGGCCAGTGTCTCCAGCCAGCTTCCTTCTGAGATGCGCATCGCCGCTTCGCAGACCTGATCATCCGTCGCCTCCGGCAGACCGTAGCGGATGTTCTCCCGCACAGTACCTGAAAAGAGAAACGGATCCTGAGGTACAAAACCCACCTGCCGACGGTAGGTCGCCAGATCGAGTCGTCGGATGTCAGTACCGTCGATCGCGAGCTCCCCTTCCTGGAACTCGTAGTATCGTCCGATCAGGCGAACCAGGGAGCTCTTTCCCGCCCCGGTGTGTCCGACCACCGCCAGGGATTCTCCGGCCGGAATAGCAAGGGAGAAACCGGAAAGCACCTGCTCCCGGCCGGTGTAGGAGAAGGAGAGATTGCGAAACTCGATCCGACCCTCCAGGCGATCGACGGATACACCGGCGGTCTGAAGGACTTTGGGTTTGGCGTCGATCAGAGCGAAGACCCTTTCGGCCGCGGACAGGCCGTCCTGGAACTGGCTCCAGAAGCTGGCGATGCTGATCAGAGGCCACCAGAAAAAAGTCACCCCCTGCATGAACAGATACCACTCCCCCGGACTGAATGCCCCTGAACGTACGGTCTGACCTCCCGCGTAGACCAGCAGGGCAATGGCCAATCCTGAGGTGAGCCCCAGGATCGGGAAGATGCTGTTCATCACCAGCCCCCGAACCAGCCCCACGCGGTAGGCCTTCCTGTTGTTTTTCAGGAAGCGATCGAAGATCGACTGTTCCTGGCGGAAGCTCTTGGCTACCACGATTCCGCTGATCGATTCCTGGATCTCCGAGTTGATTACCGCCGTCACCCGTTTGGCATTACGTGTGACCCTGCGAGCGATGCGGCGAAAGGCCAGGGCGACTGCAAAGGCGACAGGGCTCATGGCGAAGATCAGGGCGGTGAGGCGGACGTTGATGAAAAGCAGCCAGACGGCCAACAGCAGCACCAGAAGCAGCTGACTGGCTACGTCCAGGACCAGGGTCACCACGTTGGAGAAATCCTGGGTATCCGAGGTCACCCGGCTGACGATCTTCCCGGAGGGGTGTTCGTCGAAGAAAGACAGATCGTTGGCCAGGACCGAGTTGAATACGTCTTGGCGCAGGTTCAGGACTACATCGCCCACCACCCTGGCAGACACGACCTGGCGGATGTAGTTGAAGCTCCAGGCGAACACACCCAGCAGCAGGACGCCAAGGGACAGCGCCAAGAGATTCCCGGTCGACGGATTTTCCACCACCAGATCCAGAGCCCGGGAGATCAGGATGGGACCGCCTGTGCCGGCGGCGGAGTTCAGGGTGAGCATCACCGCGGCCAGCAGCATCTGCCTCCGGGCGGGGCGGAAGTAACCGCCGATACGCCGAATCAGCTCGGAGTCCTTGTAGTTGCGGTCGTAGTCCTCGGTATCCAGTCCGTCAAGCAGGAAGGGCATGGTTCTCTCCTTCCTCGTAGCGGGAGAAGATCCGCCGGTATGCCGGACTGAGCTTCAGAAGCTCTTCATGGGTGCCCTGATCGATCAGCTTGCCTTTGTCCAGAACCAGGATTCGATCCGCCCAGCGGATCTGGCTGAGGCGATGGGTGATGATGAAAGTCGTGCGTTCGCTGGAGATGCGGCGCATGGCCTGTTGGATCTGGTCTTCCGTGGCGCTGTCAATCGCGCTGGTAGAGTCATCCAGGATCAGAATTCTGGGATCCGTTAAAAACGCCCGGGCGATGGCGATTCTCTGCTTCTGCCCGCCGGACAGCGTCACCCCCCGTTCTCCGATCACCGTGTCGTAGCCCTCGGGGAAGGAACGGATGAACTCGTCAGCCTGAGCTTCCCGGGCGGCCCGCTCGATCTGCTCGTCGTCGGCATCGGTGCAGCCGAAGGCGATATTCTCCCGCAACGTTCGGGAGAAGAGGAACACGTCCTGTTCGATCGTGGAGATCTGGGATCGCAGGGCTTCCAGGTTCCACTCCCGCACGTCCCGACCGTCGACGCGGACCGTACCGGAGGTGGTATCGAAGATGCGGTTGATCAGGCGGGTGAGGGTGGTCTTGCCGCTTCCGGTTTGCCCCACGATCGCTATGGTCTCACCGGGACGGGCCTTGAAACTGATATCCTTGAGCACGGTGGCTCCGTTGTAGCCGAAGTGAACTTTTTCGAAGATCACCTGGCCTCGGATCTCCTCCTCCGATCCTTCGCGGTTTTCGTCCAGCTCGGTCTCCGTTCTGATCATGTTGAGGACTCGTTCGGCGCTGGCCATCCCAAGCTGTGCGAGATTGAAGGAAAAGATCGAAATAAAGGTCGTGAACCGCAGGGTTCCGAAAAGTCCCATGAAGGCAACCACGTTGCCGAGAGTTACCGCACCGCTTCGCCAAAGCAGAAGGGCGTGCAGAAGACCGGCGCCCCAGCAGACGCTGAACATCAGCATGGGCAGATAGCGGGCCTGGATGATACCCTGACGAACGAAATAATCCCGGAACTGCCGGGCGCTGCCCGTGAATTTGTCCCACTCATAGCGTTCCCGCACGTTGGCCTTGACCACCTCGATACCGGCAATGGCTTCGGTCAGCCCGGCGTTCATCACGCCGAATTGATCTCTCTGGGCGATGCTCACCGGTTTCAGACGCCGGTTGTAGTCGGCCACGGTGAGGGCCAGGAGACCGGTGAAGATCAGCGGTACCAGCAGAAGGGCGGGGTTAATAAGCCCGATCATGACCACCGGAACGACCAGGGCCAGGGAGGAATCGATGATCAGCATTACTCCCGGACTGAACATCATGTTCAGCATGTGAACATCGTTGGTGGCTCGGGCCATGATGTCGCCGATTCGCTGACGGCTGTGGAAGGTCTGGCTCTTACCCAAAAGGCTGCCGTACAGCTCTTCCCGGGAGTTCTTTTCGATTTTCTGGGCAAGAAGCTCCACTGAGAAATTTCGCAGGATTCCCGTCAGACCCTGACCGGCCGCGGAAGCCATGATCGCGAAAACGGGCAGGAGCAGGTCGAACATCTGGAAACCCTGCACCCGGATCACGTCGAAGGCCCGACCCACGAATACCTGGATGGTACTGTAGGCGAAGTTGTTGGCAACCGCACATACTACCAGGGCGAGGGGGAGAATCGGGTAACGCAACATATGGGAGAGGATCCAGCGGATCGGTCCCCTGCGGTTGTACTGGTATTCGTTTTCGATCTGGAACTCTAGTTTCGCCATGTTTCTACACTATGTTCATTCAGCTGCAGGGGGCGTGCAGTCGAATCCCGGGTTGTGTCCAAAATGTAGTTGTTTTTTTCGCGGGAGGCAAAGGATTTCACCTCAACCGGCAATCCCGGTTAGACCCTGCCTTGTTCAGACCCGTTGAATCGGCTAGAATTGGGTGTGGATTTTGTGCACGGGAGTTTTCGTGCACAGGAGCTTAAAGTGCGTAGGAGTTTCAGTTTGGCGAACACAACTGCCCGGCGTCCCGCCCATACCTACTCCATCGTCGCCGTAGACCGGAAGGCCGGAGAAATCGGGGTGGCCGTTCAATCCCACTGGTTCTCCGTGGGATCCGCCGTTCCCTGGGCTGAGGCCGGGACCGGAGCGGTGGCCACCCAGTCCTTTGTCAATCTCTCCTTCGGCCCCCGGGGGCTGGAGCTGCTCCGGCAGGGGAGGAGCCCCGAACAGGTGGTGGAGCAGCTGCTTGCCAGCGATCCGGCAAGTGAGATGCGCCAGCTGGCGGTTATTGACAGGCACGGCAACGCCGCGGCTCACACCGGAACGGCTTGCGTCCCGGAGGCGGGACATTC
>CAZKCQ010000272.1:0-4135 GCA_964551205.1 uncultured Spirochaetaceae bacterium | reverse complement strand
AAACGTTTCGACAGAGCCGTAGAGCAGATCCCCCTGTTCGGGCGGGAGCTGCTGCGGGGCATTTATCGTCTGAAGAAGGGCTTGAAGGCTCTGTTCTTCCGGGAAACCCTGTTTTCAGATCTGGGCTTCGAGTACTTCGGTCCGATAGACGGACATAACCTGCCGATGCTGGTGCGGATCCTTAAGGATGTGAAAAAGCTCGACAAACCCACCGTGGTTCATATCTGCACGGTCAAGGGAAAGGGCTACATCCCGGCAGAGGGGGATCCCACCCTCTACCACGGGGTGTCTCCCTTCTCCATAATCGACGGCAAGCTGGAGACAAAGGATTCCCCCACGTTTACAGAAGCCTTCTCCGGATTGATCAGCGATCTGGCCCAGGAGGACGAGCGGGTGGTGGCCATAACCGCCGCCATGGCGAATGGGACTGGACTGCGCCTTTTTCAAACCCGCTTCCCCGATCGCTTCTTCGATGTGGGCATTGCCGAGCAGCACGCCATTACCTTCGCATCCGGGCTGGCCCGGGCCGGCCTCAAACCGGTGGTGGCGATCTACTCGACCTTTCTTCAGCGGGCGGTCGATCAGGTGATCCATGACGTGGCTCTTCCCTGCCTGCCCGTCGTGTTCGCCGTAGACCGAGCGGGTCTGGTAGGTCCTGATGGAGAGACCCACCAGGGCGCCTTCGATATCGCCCTGTTCCGCAGCATCCCCGGCTTGTTCATCCTGGCGCCGAGCACACCCACGGAAATGGAGCTGATGCTCCGCTATGCCCTGGCAAAGGCGGCGCCGGTGATGATCCGCTATCCAAAAGCCCCCTGCTGCGCATCCGAAACTTCCCGCGTTCAGCCTCTGCTGGAAGGAAGGGGAGTGATGGTGCGCCAGAACCGGGGGGAGGTGCTGATCGTGAGCTTCGGCGCCCTGCTGGCGGAAGCGCTGCAGGCAGCCGAGCTCTTGGGAGGCCTGAAGATTCGAACCGACGTGTACAACCTGCGCTTCGTCCAGCCTCTGGACATGGACCATCTGATCTCCCTGTTCTATCGCTACCGCTTGATCTGCCTTGCCGAGGAGGGCTGTCGCTGCGGAGGGATCGGAGAGCAGATCGCCGCCGAACTGAAGCAGCGCGGGACCGCTCTTCCCTTCCTCCATATGGGATTTCCCCGCAAATTCCTTTCCCATGGATCGCGGCGGGAACTTCTCGCGCTTTACGGACTGGACAGCCGCAACATCGCCGCAGCCGTGGAACAGGCCCTGGCTTCGGCGAAACGTCTGGTGCCATCCTCATCCATCCGTGTCTGAACGCGCCGCCGATGGGTGAACTTTTCGTTCAATCTTATCTGAACCAGTATACCGAACAGGGCAGGCTGCACTGCTCATGCGGCGAAGAGCACAGTCTGCAAACCAGGAAGATCCTGCTGGATGAAGGGGTATTGGAGAGGCTGCCCGATCTCATTGCGGATCGCTACGGATCCGCTGCAAAGGTCTGGGTCCTTAGTGATGAGAACACCGAAGAGGCGGCGGGGCGGAGCTGCAAAGGGTTGATCTCCCGTTTTTCTCTCTCCGGGACCGTGCTGCCGGCAAGTCCGCGGCCGCGGACAACCGCAGAGGTGATCCGCAGTCTCTCCGGGGAAGCGGGTGCGGGCTGCCCGGATCTGATCCTGGCTGTCGGCAGCGGAACGATCAGTGACATCGCAAAGATGGTGTCCCGAACCCTGGATGTACCGAACTGGTGTGTTCCAACGGCTGCGTCGGTGGACGCCTACACTTCCGGAACTTCGGCCCTGAAATTGCCCCACAGACACATAACCGAACCGGCTCGACCTGCGGAGGTCATCCTTGCCGATCTGGACGTACTGGAGAAAGCCCCCCGGCTGCTGTTCCTGGCCGGGGTCGGCGATCTGCTGGCCAAGTACCTCTCCTACCTGGATTGGAATCTCTCCGCCCTGATCACCGGCGAGTATTTCTGTGAGCAGACGGCACGCCTGTGCTTGGATTCGGCGCGACAGGCGATCGGAGCGGTAGCAGAGCTGTGCGCTGACGGACGGGCCGCGGTACGATCACTCACCGATGCGATCCTGGTATCCGGCCTGGCCATGCAGGCGCTGATCAGCTCCCGCCCCGCTTCCTCCGCCGAGCATACGATCGCCCATTATTGGGAGCTGGCTCATAGCGTCGGCAATCCCGCTCTGGAACTCCACGGGCTGCTGGCGGGGGTCTCCTCTCGGATCCTGCTGGTGGTCTACGGCCAGTTTTACGGGGATTCCGCGCTCTGGGATTTCGACCTGGAAGATCGCCTGCGGTCTCTGGAGAGCGAACCTCCCTGGGAGCAGGCACTGACCCCCGAAGTGCAGCCTTTCCACCAGCAGATACGTGAGGAGATGGAGAGCCTGCGAACCAGCCCGGCGATCTACAGGAGCCGGCTGGAGAACGCGCGGAGTCATAGGGGAAGGATTACCGATCTGGCCGGAGAGTTGTTGGCGGAACTGGAGAAAGCTGTAAACGTGCTCGGGGAGCTCTCCTTCCCCTTCAGCCTTTCCGAATATAGAATCGATCCGCGCCAGGCCCTGGTTCCCGTCCGCTACATACGTTTTCTACGTAACCGCTACAGCACCTTCAACCTGATCCACGAGACCGGCGCCGAAGACCGGGTGCTGGGATTGCTGGAACGACAGATAGGGACGTTCAGCTAGCTACTCGGATCCAGTCTCCTCCTTGGCGTTGGAGTACCAGATATCGTTGCGGGCTACCCGGTTGTCCGTGCCTCCCAGGATCCAGAGTTTTCCTTTGAAGTTCACCATCTGATGTCCGATACGCCCTACAAAGTCGGCTGATTCGGTGGCCTGTTTCCACTCCACACCGTCCTTGGTGTACCAGACGTCGTTAGCCGCTCCCACTCCTTCTACGTATCCGCCGGAAACCCATATCCTGCCGGAATATACGGCGGCTTCGTGGAGCATACGGGGTTTGAATCCGCTGACCGAAAGATCCACAACCTGTGTCCAGTTCACCCCGTCGGGAGAGGACCAGACATCGGCGTACCGGGCCGATCCGCGCTGACCGCCGATGATCCACATCTTGTTCTTGAAGACTACCAGCTGATGTCCGTCCCGGGGGGGGAAGGCGGCTTCGTGGATCTCTTCCGTCCACACCTTCCCGTCCTTGCTCGACCAGACGGAATGTCCGGTTGACTCCGAGCCATAGCCGCCCACGATCCACATCTGCCCTTTGAATACTGTCACCTGGTGGTTCACCTGGGCGGGGAAAGGATCTTTTACATCCACCTCGGTCCAGTAAACCCCGTCCTTCGAGGTCCAGACGTCGTTTTCATATTCGTACATCCCGGTTTCGCCGCCGATCAGCCACAGCTGTCCCTTGTATTCGACGACCTGGTGATTCCTCCGGGGTGCGAAGCCCGGATTCTCCGTAGCCCTGGTCCAGGACACCCCGTCCTGGCTGTACCAAATGTCGTTGAAGTAGTCGAGATTCGTCGACGAGCCGCCGATGACCCACAGTCTGCCCTTGAACACCACCGCTTCGAAGCCGAATCGGCCGGAAAATCCTGCACTGCCCACGGCTTGAGTCCAGGTCGCGTCAATGGGCCGGCGGATCACCTTCAGGGCGTAGCTGGTCAGGGTTTTACCGTCCTGAGCCGTGACCAGGAGCTCGACATCCACCGAGGAATCCTCCTCGGGCAGCATGATCGGCTCCAGAGAGCTACCGGACGGGATGATCTTTCCCGCCACGCTCACTTTTGCCACCGGACTACTCGCCTGGGGCGTCAGGATCACCGTATCCATCGTGTTGGGGATGGATATCTCGTAAGCGGTGATGTTCTTGGTGAACTTCGGGGCTACGGAAGCACCTTCGTTCACACCAATGGCGGCCAGGCTGGAGTCTCTGTCCGGCTCGGCCCTCTGTATCGTTACCGTATAGGTCGTGGTGGTTGTCCCGTCCTGGGCAGTGACAATGACATCGGCGGAGGTGACCAGCTCAGTCCCAAGCTCGATCGGCTGGGATTCCGTGCCCGAAGCCACCGCTTTCCCCTGTACCGTTACAGTGGCAACCGCGCTGTTCGTCGTTGGAGTGAAGGTCAGGGCCTCCGGTTCATAGGGCACGCTGATGCGGTAACCGGTGACAT
>CAZKCQ010000271.1:0-4138 GCA_964551205.1 uncultured Spirochaetaceae bacterium | reverse complement strand
ACATCAACCACTACCTGAACAAGAAGTACTCGGTGGACGAGATTCTGGCGGCGGTATTGTTCTCCGTGCGGGAGAACTATCTGCTCAAGGTCTCCTCCGAAGGCTTGATCGGGAAACGCGTCTGTTTTCAGGGGGCCACGGCCAAAAACCGGGCGCTGGTGGCCGCCTTCGAGCAGAAGCTCAGGCGGCGGATCGTCGTTTCCAAGTACTGCCACCTCACCGGGGCGCTGGGCGTCGCCCTGGCGCTCCAGGAAGATCCACCCGACGGCACCCGATTCAGGGGGATAGACCTGTACAGGGAGTCCATACCGGTGCGATCGGAGACCTGTCCTTTGTGCAACAACCATTGCCGGCTGCGGATTGCCGAGGTTCGGGGACAGACCGTGGCCTATGGCTTCCTCTGCGGCCGGGACTATCAGGTAAAACGATACGTCAGCAGGAACAGATCCGGCTTCGATCTGCTAAAGGAATACCAGGGCTCGTTTCGGACGCTGAAAGAGGAGCCGAAACAGAGTCCCGAGCAGCGGTCGACGAATCGCGGCTCTCCGACAATCGGTATTCCCGCGGCCCTGCATCTGCTCGAAGAGCTGCCCCTGTGGAAGCGGTTTTTTGCCGAGCTGGGGATCCGGGTCGTAACCAGTGAAGGATACACCGAGGCGCTGAAAGCCGGCAAAGAGCTTACCGGAGCGGAGTTCTGTGCCCCGGTCACGGCACTGCACGGACACGCCCTCCACCTGGCGCCATCCTGCGACTACCTGTTCCTCCCCGTGTACCTGGAGGCCGCAGCCGGGCAGCGGCGGAAAGGCCGCCTGCGCCACTACTGCTACTACACCCAGTTCGCTCCCTCCATCATCTCACAGATCAGGGCTGGAGATCTGGAACGGAAAACCCTGCTGCCCCTGGTCGATCATGGCAGCCTGGAGGTGTCTCCTCCTCCGGCGGTTCGCAGGCTCCGCAATCGGAGCAAGCGGGAGCTTTATCGCGTGTTGCAGATACCGGCGGGTCCCTCGCTGACCTACTCACAGGTGGGCCGGGCCTACGACAGGGCTCTTGACGTCTATCGGGAGGGCTGGGAGAGGCTGCAGCAGGTGTATCGGAAAAGGCGCAGCCGGAACGGGGAAGTGGAGGTGGTTCTGGCCGGCCGGCCCTATCAGGTGCTTACCCGGGAGATGAATAAGGGCATCCCCGACATCTTCGCTGCGCTGGGCATCAAGACCTACTGGCAGGACATGCTTCCACCACTGTCGGAATGGGGAGGAGCATCTCACCGTGGGGAGGGGGATAATGCCACCGGTCTGGCTGGCCAGGATGGCATGAGCGAGAGGAGGGTTCAGCAGGTTTTGAGAGACCTGGAACCGCTCCTCGACGCGGTACAGTGGAACTACGCGGCCCGCATCCTGGAAACCGCTGCCTTCTGCGTGTTGACCGAGGGGTTGTACCCCGTGCTGATCACCGCCTTCAAATGTTCTCCCGATTCCTTCGTGATCGAGTACTTCAAGCGTATTCTCGATGCTCACGGCAAACCGTACCTGATCCTGCAGATCGACGAACACGATTCCAGCGTGGGTTACGAAACCCGGATCGAGGCGGGGATCAACTCGTTCCGCAACCACGCGGTCCGCCGCCACCAAGCCGTCCGATACCGTGAGGAGAAACCGGCCCTTACCGGCAGATTCCACCGCCCACTGCGCCCCAAGCTCGAGTATCGGCTGAACGGCAAGACCCTTCTTTTCCCCAACTGGGACAGATTGACGATCCCTCTGGTTGTGGCCAATCTCCGGGGTGCCGGGGTGGACGCCCACGTGCTGGAGGAAGACGAAACTTCCATACGGGCCGGTACGCGTATGAACACGGGGCAGTGTCTGCCGATCAACGCCATCACCCAGGGCGTGGTGAACTACATCCAGAAGTACGAGCTCGATCCCGCCAAAACGGTCGTCTGGATGACGGATTCGATATTGTCCTGCAACTTCCATCTGTTCCCCCACTACATCAAGAGCCTTCTGGAGGACTACGGCGAAGGCATGGAAAAGGCCGGGGTCTACGTGGGAGATTTTACCTACTCGGAGATCTCCCCTTTTCTGGGGGTGGGTGCCTACTTCGCTTATCTGTTCGGGGGGCTGCTGCGCCGCATCGGCTGCCGTATCCGGCCGTATGAGATCAACTCCGGCGAGACGGAAAGGACCATGGCTGCAGCTCTGGCAATTCTGGAAGATTCATTTTTGGGAAGTCGCTCGAAAGAGGACGCCCTGACCGAGGTCGTCGAAATGTTTGGGGCAATTCCCAAAGAGAAGCATTGGCGCCCGAAGGTAGCGATTTTCGGCGACCTCTACGTACGGGACAACGACGTCATGAATCAGGATTTGATCCATTTCATAGAGCAGGCCGGAGGGGAGGTAATAACCACTCCGTACAGCGAGTACCTGCGAATTGTCGCCGCCGCCACCTTCAAGAAATGGAGCAGGGAGCAGCGCTATTGGGTTCTAATCAAGTATCGAACTCTCCTGGCCCTGGTGAATACACTCGAGCGGAAGTATTTCGGCCACTACGAGGAGTACCTGAGCTCTCCGCGCTCGTTCCGGGACGCCCATCCAGAAACGACCTTGAGCAGGTACAATGTACGGCTGGAGCATCACGGCGAATCCTGGGACAATCTGCTGAAGATAGCCCATCTGGTGAAAGAGTACCCGGATCTGCGGCTGTTCGTTCAGACAAATCCCGCCTTCTGCTGCCCCTCCCTGGTTACCGAGGCCATGGCCCGGCGAATCGAAGAGCTCACCGGTGTGCCGGTGGTTACCCTCACCTACGACGGCACGGGAAGCGTGAAGAACGACCGGATCGTTCCCTATCTGGCAGCTCTTCGGGAAGGGGCACAGCCCGGCCAGCGGTCGACCTCAGCGCTGCTCAGAGCGTCTCGATGAACTTCCGGACCACGCTCTGGAACTCCTCGGAGCAGATGTAATGCAGCCAGTGCCCGCAGTCTTCCAAGACCTCAATCCTTCCGTTTGGGAAGTATTCGCTGAAACGCGGTTGGTCGCTTGCCTGAGCGAAGGGAGATTCGCCCCCTGCGATCAGCAGGGCCGGACCGCCGTAGGGTTCATCAAAAATGGAAAAATCCGGACCCTGGAGGAATTCGCTGGATTTGAGTGCCGGCACGTTTAGTTTCCATCGGAAACCGGAATTACCTCGCTCCACGTTCATCTGCAGAAACTGCCGCACCTGCAGATCCGGTACGACCGACGCCATGGCTTCGTCGATCTCCCGCCGGTTTTTGTACGATGACAGGTCCAGGGACAGGGCTGCGAACTCCCGGGTAAAATCGGGCCGGTAGGCGCGGGGAAGGATGTCCACGACGATCAGGCCCTCAACGGCCTGCGGATGGGACAGGGCGAATCCCATGGCGACCAGGCCTCCCATGGAGTGTCCCAGGAGCACCGCCCGCTCCATCTTCCTCTGGCGCAGCCACTCGTAGAGGTCCCCGATCATAGCCACCAGGGTATGGGAATCGGAGTGGGGTGAGTCCCCGTGGTTACGCAGATCCAGAGCAAAGGGCCTGGAAAATCCGGACAGGTACTGAGCCGTGCCGACCCAGTTCTTGGAAGAGGCGAACAGGCCGTGGAGAATCACCACGGGAAGGCCCTGACCGCCGAACTCTCGGGTGTATAGATTCACCGCTTAAAACGGTCCCCAGCCGACAGCCACCGCCATCCTGTGACCTCCGTTTCCTCGGGCAACGATTCGAGAATTCCCTTCCAAACCGCCGCGCTCTTGAGGTGGTTGTCAGTATCGACGGAAACCGCCGATCGTTTCAACCACGGTAAATTTATTTTCAGCCGGCGCACACGGCCAGCAGGTACCAGGCAGCGTGGGGAATCCACTGTTCGCTCCAGCGCCAGCGGTGCTCGCCCTGGCGGGCGTAGGGTTCGGGGAGAAAGTCGATATCCTCTTCGTCGGCAAACCCTGCGGTGATGCCGTTGCAGATCCCCCCGAAGGTGTTGGGATAATCGGGTTCATATTCGGGATTGTTGCGGCCGAATCCGTGGAGCATGCAGGCGTCGAAAGGATTCAGGCCCAGGATCCAGTTCAGCTGATCCCGGGCATAGGCTTCCAGGGTGTATGCCGGGTCGGGGGACAGCCG
>CAZKCQ010000270.1:0-4153 GCA_964551205.1 uncultured Spirochaetaceae bacterium | reverse complement strand
ACCGACTTGGTGACGAGGACTAACACATTCATCCTCATCCGCACCTCGCTCGCCGACCCGCTAATCATGGTCGGCTTTCTGGTCTTTCTGGCCGGCTTCCGCTACCTGATCAGGCAGGCGCGGCAGGAGTACGAGTGGGTTGCCACACTGGTTTTCGGTGTCGGCATGGTCGTCATCGCAGTGGAGCTGGTGGGTGACGGTCTTCAAGCTGGCGCTGCCCTGGATACGTGGGTCAAGGCCGATCCCACGGCGGTAAGAGCACTTAATGAGGGAAGCTTCCCAATGTATGGAGCTATTGGGCTTATCCTGTTGGCGTTCTTATTGGCCTTGGCAGGTTGTGCCACCTTGGCCACCGGGGTGCTCCACAAGTGGACAGGCTGGTTCGCCCTTGCTGGTGCAGTCGCCAGCTTGGCAATTGCTCCCTCGATTCTAGGAGGAACAGACATCACCGGTTTCTACACTGCCTCTGGATATGCGCCCTTTATCGGACAGGCAGCGTTTTTGACCTGGTTCTTAGTCGCTAGTATCTCGATGATCGTGAAGCGGTAGCCGACATTCCTGGTGCATCAATCCAGAGCTGCCCCGCCTAAAAATTGGCTGGAGCTGACCGAAAACGCGCTGTGCAAATTCGATTATCTGGATGTCCGCAGGTAGTTAGTTTAACAGCATGATGTTCAGTGCGCCGCATGCTTTAGGCAGCTTAGCCATGCCGTTAGCCCGCGGGTGTGAAGGAACGAGAGATTCAATCAAGATGTATAAAATAGAGAAACTCATTCAGTGTGTCCGAAAGACACAACGCGGATTTTTAGACATTCAAAAAGCAGCAAATGAAGTTGTAGATGGGCAGCCTACCAAAGAAAGCCTTTGCCTTGCAAAACAACTATTCACTTCAGAGATATACCAAGCTCGCTCATTGGCAACTTTCATCCTTGGTCGTTTAGCGGTCAACTCGCAAGAAAGCTTCGAGTTTCTCAAACTCCGTGTAAGTCAAGATAATGATTGGCGCGTGCAAGAGATTCTGGCGAAAGCCTTCGACAGATATTGCACTGATGTTGGCTATGAAAAAACTCTCCCTGTCATCAAGGAATGGTTAGCAGATCCTTCGCCTAATGTGCGTAGGGCTGTTACAGAAGGTCTTAGAATTTGGACAGGTAGACCTTATTTTCATGACCATCCAGAAGTAGCCATTCAGTTGTTGAGTCAACTTCGAAACGATGAGAGTGAATATGTGCGTAAATCTGTCGGGAATGCGTTACGCGATATAAGCAAAAAGCACAAAGAATTGGCAAAAAACGAATTATATCAATGGGACATTACAAATAAGCAGATTAAGCAAACTTACAAACTGGCAAGTAAGTTTTTGCAGAAGTCTTCGGGCTAACAAAGCAAATTCAGCCGACGTAAAAAGCCGCGCGGCTGATTTGCACCGTTATAGGCCGCGGCCTTCTAATAAGTAACCCGAATAAATATAAGTTGGGCGGTGAGGCTAGCCGCTTATCGGACAAAATGGACAGGGTGAATGAAAATGATGAATCAAGTTACAAATGCCGAAACTACCGACTCTGCCTGGAAGAGCCTCTACAGTGTTGGCGGCACGGCTGCGCTGATTGCAGCAGTGATCTTCAGAAGAAACCTCGGGGCAGAGATTTCACTCTTCAGCAAGCACGTTCCGCCCGGCACTGTAATCGACTGGTTTACGCTAATTCAGAACAATAGGCTCCTGGGACTCTCTTATCTCAATCTTTTTGACATTGCCGACTATGTTCTTGTGGGATTGATGTTTCTCGCCCTCAACATTGCCCTCAGACGTACCAATAGAAGTTATATGGCAATCGCTACGACACTCGGCCTCGGAGGGATAGCGGTCGCCTTCGCATCGAATACGGCTTTATCCATGCTTTCCCTCAGCAACCAGTATGCAGCCGCGACAACCGATGCGCAGAGAGCCATGTTCCTGGCAGCGGGACAGGCGATGCTTACCATCAATGGCACTATCTACCAAAGTACTGGCATCTACATGAGTTTTCTCCTCATGGCTATTGCCGGTCTGATAGTTTCGATTGTCATTCTACGGAGCAGTATCTTCAGCCGGGTAACCGCTTATGTAGGAATCCTGGCAAGTGCATTCGATTTGACGTATTGCATCACTCTAGCCTTTATCCCGGCGATAGATGCTGACCTGATAGCGCTCTGGACCCAACCTGCCGCCGGCCTGCTATTGATGGTATGGCACATCCTGATCGGCCTGAGGCTCCTCCGCCTTGGGTCGGGCGTCCTTATAGAATGAGACACACAAAACTATCAAAAAACAGCTAAAGTAATGAGGCATGAAAAAAACGCCGCCCAACACCGGCATGCTGCCGATAGGCCTAGACCATTACAAGTGAATATCCAAAAGGAGACAACCATGTCAGCTTCGGTCCTTGTAGCATATGCAACAAATTACGGCTCAACACAGGAAGTTGCCGAGGCAGTCGCGGCCACGCTGCGCGAACGTGGGCTTGTAGCAGATATTCAGCCCATGCGGAAAGTACGTACACTCGCAGGGTACAGCGCGGTCGTGCTGGGGGCGCCGCTCTACATGTTCCGTTGGCACAAAGACGCGCGTCACTTCCTATCGCGGCACCGCGAAACCCTCACGGAGCGGCCGGTGGCAATTTTCGCGCTCGGCCCCTTTCATGATGATGAGAAGGAATGGAAAGATGTGCGTTCACAGCTCGATAAAGAGCTTGCGAAGTTCCCCCGGCTTACACCGGTTGCACTTGAAATATTCGGCGGCAAGTTCGACCCGGCGAAGCTACGCTTTCCTTTTAAATCTCTGCCTGCCCTTAAACAGATGCCGGCAAGCGACATACGGGATTGGACGGCGATCCGCGCCTGGGCGAGCAACCTGGACGCGAAGCTTCAGCCTGCTTCGTCATAGTCTAGCGAGTTTACGTAGGTAGGTCAAATGGTGCGAGTCCCACGAATTAGCACGACGAGGACTTTCTAAGACAAATCTATTGGCCATTCAGAATCAGCAAAGATGCGGATGGGTTCGATAGGGCCACCTCGAAAAATCTGGCATTTATGAAAACGTGAGTTCTGGTGATTTAACCGTCGTACCGGCCTACTTTAAGAGACCTGCTGCGGTGGGCTTTTAACGCTAACAGTCCCCATCGCTCCGGCCTGCTCTCACCCCCCTTGCCGCCCCCCCCTCTCAGACCCTCCCCCCCGGGCTTACCCCCCGCTAAGGTATCCTATTGAAGTTCTGGGAGGGGGGATGCTCAAAAAGGGGGTTCGGTTTTGGTACGCGCCTCGCTTCTTCGACATCCTGTCTCGTCACTCGGCGCTACCAAAAGCCCTCCGCTTGCCGGCTGTCGTGCCGCTGCTGTTTGCTGCCTTACTCACTGTCGGCGGCGCCGGTGGACCGGATCGCTCTGCGGCTCTATGCCTGTTGATTGACATCGTTCCGTCATTCGGCGATAGTGGTGAAGGCATGGTTACGCCGGAACTGCAGGAAAAAATAGAAGAACTCGCCGTCCTGGTTCGTTCCGCCCGCTACCTGGTCGCCTTCAGCGGCGCCGGGATCTCCACCGAAAGCGGCATCCCTGATTTTCGCGGTCCTCAAGGTATCTGGACCAAGATGCGCCCCATCGCGCTGCAGGAATTCCTGGCTGACCCCGCCGCCCGCACGGAGTACTGGCGGCGCAAGATCGAAAGCTACCCCCAGATGCGGGATGCCGAGCCCAACGCCGGACACAAGGCTCTGGCCCGCCTGTTCCGAATGGGTCTGCTCAAGACGATGATAACCCAGAACATCGATGGGCTTCACCAAAAGGCCGGCATCCCCGAGGAGAGGGTGATCGAGCTGCACGGAAGCAACGCCTACATCTCCTGTCTGCAGTGCCGCAGGCGCTACGCCTGGGAGGAGGTGCTGCCGTTTTTCAGGGAGAATCCGGCTCCCTCCGGCGACTGCCCCCGCTGTGATGACTGCGGCGGCTGGCTGAAGCCGGCCACGATCAGCTTCGGCCAGGCCATGCCTGAGGAAGAAACGCGGCGTGCCTTTGCCGAGGCGGGGAGGGCGGATCTGCTGATCGCCGTGGGTACCTCCCTGCAGGTATATCCGGCGGCGGGGATCCCCGGAGAAACCGTTCGGCACGGCGGAAAAGTC
>CAZKCQ010000269.1:0-4156 GCA_964551205.1 uncultured Spirochaetaceae bacterium | reverse complement strand
TTCTGTTCAAATCCAGATTGTTTTCGATGTAGTAGACCCGTATTCCTCTCAGGTCACTTTTCGCTGCATCACTAAAAACCCTACCTAAACTTGACCGTCCTCTCAACCTCTCCGTCTTAGTAAGGCTTTTTCTCATCCGTGACTGTCAGTTTTACGCGCCCCTTCCTTCTTCTCCTTTTAAGTATCTGGCGCCCTCCCTTTGTCGACATACGGGCACGAAAACCTAAACTCCGCCTCCTCTTTGTTCTGCTCGGCTGATAGGTGCGTTTCATCGTATTCTAGTATCCTTTCGTTGATCCACCAACGCTGATATTTCGGCTCTTAAGAAAAATAGAACATCCTCGTAGGGATGAGAAAGTGCTACAGTGCAATACTATACTGATTTTCAAGCCGTGATGTCAACCTCGGCCGGAGTTCTCGGATTTTCCCCTCTCCAGGCTCTTCAGGAACAGCCGTTTCAATCGGTGCTTCAACTCTTCTTGACTCACAGAAGAAAGCACCCGATTAAGATCCTCCCGCTGTCCGTCCTCCGCCGTGTATTCTCCTTCGTTGTGGTCGGCCCGGTTTTCGGTCTCCTCCGGTATCTTATCGGGATAGCTCAGATTGACCTTGACTTTGATATCTTTGATATCCATTGCCGGATACTTGCGTTTCACGGCTCTGATGATCTGTGGTTTTTTCATAAGCAGCAACTGCATCCATCCCGGATGATCCACTTCCACAAAAAGATTCCTGTTGGCAATTTCGTAGATACGGGAATGTTCGGCCAACGACTCCCCTACAATATCCGACCAGGTCCCGAAAATCGAGGAATAGGTTTGACCCAGCTTCCTGTTCTTTTCATCGAGGATTCGCGCCAGTATCTCAGCTGCCTTTTTCACGTCTAAACTCTCCGCCGACTACACGATAGATCAGTGTATCATCACTGCTGTACTTACGGAATTGCTCGTCCGGAAGGAATGTGAAGAAAGCCTGTTCGAATGCCGGTAGTTCCCCTATGAACCTCTCCCGCTTGGCTGCATCCAGTTCAAGGAGAACATCGTCCAGAAGCAGTACCGGCTGTTTACCGGTCTTTGTGGAAAAGAAATTTGCCTGGGCGACCCTCAGGATCAGGGAACAGAGCCTGACCTGTCCGGTTGAAGCAATATGGGAGAACTCCTTGCCGTTGTGCATGATAATAAAGCGGTCCCGGTGCGGCCCCGTTGTCGTGGTTTCAAAGGAAAGGTCCCGATTCTCCCGTCTATGCATGAACTCCATAACCTCTTCTACAGCAACATCCTTTGGCCACGAGGAGCGATAGCGAATAGAGGTTTCACCCTGCAAACCTGAGATAGCCATGAAGAGCATTGAAAAGGTCGCGTTGAACTCCCCGATGATCCCTTCTCGTCGTCTCTGGATCTGAAGTCCAACCTCGGCCAGGTTTTTGGTATAGGCGGGAAGGAGCGCACGGCTGCCCTCCTTGAGCAGGATATTGCGAGATTTCAACAGCTTCCGGTAGCTGCGCAACAGGCCGACAAACAGCGGATCGAACAGACTCAGCGTCTGGTTGAAAAAGCGTCTTCCCATCTCGGGAGATCCGGTAATAAAGGCAAGATCCTGATGGGCGAACACGATGCAGGGGACGTTCTCCATCAGGTCCATCCTGTCGTTGATCAATCGTCCATCAACCCGGATATCCTTCTTCCCCCCTTTCGATATTTTAACGGCGATAACCCGATCGACACCCCCGAGCTTGTGAGATCTTCCCCGAACCTGAGCGAGTTCCTGCCCTAAGGTTATGAGCCTGGCATCCTTTCTGGTACGGAAGGATGCGCCGTAGCAGAGAAGGTAGATCGACTCGATAAAATTTGTTTTCCCCTGGCCGTTTTCTCCAACCAGGTATACCACCGGAGCATCTATATCCAGGGTGGCGTTGCGGATATTACGGAAATCGTGATAGGCGGCGGAGACAAACGCCATGCTTTGAGTGCTCGTACAGTTCGTGCTCGGCTGTTTCAACCCACCTGCATGGGCATAACTATGTGGAAATAATCCTTCTCGGGAAACGGCCGCAGGGTGATTGCCTTGTCCGGCTCCGTGAACTCCAATCCGATCCTCTCCTCCGCAGCTTCCCGAAGCGGATCGAGCAAGTACAAATAATTAGCCGCAATCGTCATCGCCGGGCCGTCATACTCGCAGGAAACCTCTTCCCTAGCACTCCCGATCTCCCCTTCGGAGGAATTGACGACCAGGTTGGATGGTTCGATACCTAGTTGGATACGCCTGGATTTTTCCTCTACCAGCAGAGATACACGGCGCAGAGCGGCCTGCAGACTGTCTCGTTCTACCACGAGTCGATGCTCTTGTTTCTCGGGGATAACTCTCTTGTAATTTGGGAATTGAGCATCGATCAAATTCGATGAAACCCGATGCTGGTTGAATCGGACGAACAGGTTGTTGTCCCCGACGGCCAAGGACAGATTGCCCTCTCCGGGAGCGAGTTTTTTGATAAGGTGCAGGATTTTGGGAGGAATGATCACACCGTTGAAATCGGGAACCGAACCGTCGATCTTCTTGCTGACATAGCTGAGACGTCTGCCATCGGTGGCCACCATTATCAGCTCACTGTCGGCTTTTTCCAGATACACCCCGTTCATGAAGTAACGGGTTTCGTCGCTGGAAACGGCAAACAGGGTTTTTGAAATCATGTCGAGGAAATCACTCTGGGGAACCTCGAAGTACGATTCGTCTGGTATTTCTTTGAGCTCCGGATACTTATCCGAGGGTACGCTCTTCAGGTTAAAGTCGATTTTTTGAAACACCGGACGAATAGAGACCATAAGATCATCTTCGAGTTTGATCTCAACTTCCCCCTCCGGGAGGGAACGAATGATTCCCAGCAGCTTGTCGCAAAATACGGTGATGCTTCCCGATGCCTTGTTTTCGACTTCGATCTGGGTCTGAAAGCTTACCTTCAGATCGGTGGCTTTTATTATCAGCAGGTTGTCCTGGCAACTGAGAAGAACGTTGGATAGGATCGAAAGGGTATTGCGGGAGGATATTATTTCTTGGGCAATGGCGATCTCTTTGAGAAGAACGTCCCTTTCACAGGCAAAGTGCATCGTACTCTCCTTGTAGATCGCAACCTCTCCTCATGAAGGAACGGGGAAGATTGCGATGGTTTCTTAGGTCTGAAGTTCCGTAAAAAAAACAAGATCCTCAACGCCTATCATAATCTAGTTTAGTAGTAGGAGTAATAGTCACTGTGGAATTGTGTATAACCGTCCCAACTCCTTTTTGCAGATGGCTATAGCTCCAAGGATGAAAGACCGTATTTTTCCACAACCCATCTACAATTCTACAGTTGTTCTTTGATTATGCACCGCTTTTCTACAATGATACAACAAATTATTCACCTCAGGGGCGATAATCCTTGATGGTTCGAATCAGGTGTTGAACGGTCGGTGATAGTGTAGCGTCGGTTTTCATGCGGTCCTCAATCCGCTGGCAGGCGTGCATGACCGTGGTATGGTCCCTTCCGCCGAACTCCAGACCAACTTCCGTAGTCGAGTATTCAGTCAGATTTCGGACGATGTACATGGCCACCTGCCGCGGGAAGGCTATCGCCTTGCTCCTTCGTTTGCCCTTCAAATCATTCAGAGATAAGGCAAAGTATTCCGCTACGGTACGCTGGATCAGATCGATGGTCACATTCCGATAGTCGTTCTCCGTAAAAAAGTCTTTCAGTTGTCGTTCGGCGATCTCGAGACTGATGATTCTGTTTACCAGCTCCGCGTAGGCGATGAGCTTGGTGAGGGCTTTCTCCAGGTCCCGGACATTTGTCTTGATGTTCTGACAGATCAACTCGACCACCGCGTCGGGGATCTCGACGTTCTTTTCCTCGATCTTCTTCGCTAAAATGGCGATGCGCGTCTCGTAATTCGGAGGCTGGAGGTCGACGTTGAGACCCCTCTCAAACCTGCTTCGTAGCCGGTCGGACAACTTTTTCAACTCAGAGACGGGACGGTCACTGGTAAAGACCATCTGCTTGTTCGCGTCGTAAAGGGCGTTGAAGGTGTGGAACAACTCCTCCTGGGTTTCAACCTTTCCGGGAAGAAAATGTACGTCATCTATGAGAAGCATGTCGACGGAGCGGTACTTGTTCTTGAATCGATGA
>CAZKCQ010000268.1:0-4160 GCA_964551205.1 uncultured Spirochaetaceae bacterium | reverse complement strand
AGCAGGCCCTGCTCTATCCAGCGGTTGAACATAGAGTAGGAGGGTTGGTGGATCAGGCAGGGAACCCCCATCTCTCCTAAAATTCGGGAAGCCTCGGCTGTCTTGGCGGCCGAGTACGAGGAGATCCCGGCGTACAGCGCCTTGCCCTGTTTCACCGCCGTGGCCACCGCCCCCAGGGTTTCCTCCAGAGGCGTATCCGGATCGAAGCGGTGGGAGTAGAAGATGTCCACGTACTCCAGGCCCATGCGCTTGAGGCTTTGGTCCAGACTGGCCAGCAGATACTTGCGGGAGCCCCACTCCCCATACGGTCCCGGCCACATGTCGTAGCCTGCCTTGGTGGAGATGATCAGCTGGTCCCGGTAGGCCGATAGATCCATTTTCAGGATCCGGCCGAAGTTGCTCTCCGCCGATCCCGGGGGCGGCCCGTAGTTGTTAGCCAGGTCGAAGTGGGTGATGCCCAAATCGAAAGCCCGGCTGATCATGCGCCGGGTGTTGGCGGTGACGCTATCGCCTCCGAAGTTGTTCCACAATCCCAGGGAAACCGCGGGCAGCTTGAGTCCGCTTCTGCCGCAGCGGTTGTACTTCATACCATCATAGCGTTTCTCATCCGGTATATAACTCATCTCTCTCCTCCGTTTATGGATCCCCGCGATGTGCGGGTTACATTATGCGTGTTACATCAAAGGATAACGATTTCTCGTGACTTTTTATACACTTTTCCGTGTACAGATCACCAGATTTGCAAACAATCGCTTTATCCCGAGCCCCGCCCGTGGCAAACTGACCTGTGTACACTGCTCGAGGAGAGGATGATGCCCGAATACGATCCTGCCGCCTATATTGAAAAGCTGTACTTGAGTGATCCCCTGCAGGATCCCCTGATGCGGCGGATCGTCAAGGCGATCGGTCTTCCCGAAGGAAGCCGCGGGCTGGATGCGGGCTGCGGGGTAGGCCTGCAGATCCCGCCCCTGAGCGAAGCGGTGGGACCGCGGGGCCGGGTCACGGGTTTGGACATCCGCCCGGAGTTCGTGCAAGAGGCGAAGAAGAACATCGCCAGGTGGGGATTGGCTGAGCGGGTGTCCCTGGTGCAGGGAGATATCTACGCGCTGCCCTTCAGGGACCGGCAGTTCGATTGGATCTGGAGCGCCAGCTGCGCCTGCTACGCCATGGAACGGCCGCTGCAGCTGCTGGAGGCGTTTCGCCGCGTCCTCAAACCCGGCGGCCTGCTGCTGATCGTGATCTGGTCGGGCCAGCAGCTTCTGCCGGGCTACCCCCGCCTGGAGGCGGTTCTCAATGCCACCACACCGGGGATCGCCCCCTTCACCCCCGCAGATCCTCCGGAGCGCCACTTCCTCAGGCTTGCCGGTTGGATGAGGAGGGCGGGGTTTTCCCGGGCAACGGCCCGGCCATTTACCGAAGGGGTGTGCGCGCCCCTTGACGAGCCCATCCGCAGCGCCCTGCTCACCCTGACCCAGATGCGCTGGCTGGAGGCGGAGAGGGAGCTCAGCCGCGCCGACCGCCGGTTGTATCAAAGCATCACCGATCCTTCCTCTCCCGATTTCATTCTGGACCAGCCCGACTACTACGGCTTCTACACCTACACCCTCTTCAGTGCGAAGGCTCCGGGGTAGCGGCGGCCGCAGCAACCGGCCGGCTCGAAACAAAAAAGTTTACCTTACTAAATAAATAATATATATTGACCCAAATCCCGATTTTCTTTATCCTGGTAGATAGGAAGTTATTCGTGAACCTGGACGCGATTTCAGGAGGAATGAAATGAAAGCAACCGTTGTTACCGAGGGCATACATAGGCTTACCGCCAATGGCGGTAGTGAAATCCTTTTCGAAAGCATGTGGCCCCTTCCCCATGGTGTGGCCATGAACTCCTATATCGTCAAGGGGGAAAAAATTGCGATCATCGACGGTGTCTGCGGCTGGGACGGCGTTCCCGACACCCTGTTCGCCCAGCTGGAGGATATGCGGATCGACCTCAAAGACATCCGCTACGTGATCCTCAATCACCTGGAGCCGGATCACACAGGCTGGCTGGAGCCGTTTCTCAAGCTCCACGACGATTTCCAGCTGATCGCCAGCGCCAAGGGTCTGGAGCTGGTGCACTCGTTTTATGGTATCGACAGGAACCTGAGAGCTGTGGCCGACGGCGACAAGCTGGATTTAGGCGGCGGCAGGGAACTTCTGTTTAAGGAGATTCCCAATGTTCACTGGCCGGAAACAACGGCCACCTTCGAAAGCGGCAGCCGCACCCTGTTTCCCTGCGACCTGTACGGCTCCTTCGGCAGTGTAGAGCAGGAGGAAGCCTACGATGATCAGCTGGATGAACAGCGATTGATCTTCTTCGAAGAGGAAGCCTCCCGCTATTACAGCAACATCCTGGCCACCTTCTCTTCATCCGTGGGCAGAGCCATCGACAAGCTCGAAGCGCTGGAGCCGCAAATCATTGCCCCGGCCCACGGCATCGTCTGGCGGGAGCATCCGGATAGGATCGTACGGTTGTACCGCCGCCACGTGGGTTACGCCCTGGGACCGGCGGAGCCGGAGATCACCGTGATCTGGGGAAGCATGTACGGCATGACCGAGCGGGCCCTCAATGCGGTTCTGGAGGGTATTCGTGGCGAGAATGTTCCGGTTCATGCTTTCCGCGTGCCCCAGGATCACATCTCCCACATTCTGTCAGCCGCCTGGAAATCCAGCGGCATCGTGCTGGCAGCCCCAACCTACGAGTACAAGATGTTTCCGCCCATGGCCGCAGCTTTGGACGAGTTGGGCCGGAAAAAGGTCGTCGGGAAGCAGGCCTTCCGCTTCGGCTCCTACGGGTGGTCCGGAGGAGCCCAGAAAGAGCTGGAGGAGATCGTAGAGCGCTTCCGCATGAGATGGGATTTCGTAGAGCCCTACGAGTTCGCCGGCGCTCCCAAGCAGCGGGATCTGGAGAAGCTGCGCGAACGGGGGCGAGCGTTCGCCGCTGAAGTTAAAGCGACGCGCACCGGTAGCGCCGGCGGCACAGCCGACACAGCCACCGCAATCGCAGCCGGCGCCACTGCCGCGGGAAGATAACTCGGGATGACCGCAGCCGGATCGGCGCACTGACAGGTTGACCGTTTCGGCGGCACCGCTTTTATTCGGTAGAGAGAACCCCGCCGGTGAGGTATAATTGGATCGAAATGGTGGAAAACAATGAAGACCAGCTCGAAGCAAGGCGGTGGGCTCTTGGCTGGCGGAATGCAGGCCTGATGCTTGACCGACTGAAAAAGAGCGAGTTGCAGCGAATCGACACCTCTGTCGCTCTGAATCGCCTGGCCCGCGCCTTCGAATCCTGCCGCATCCACTTCAAACCTGCTCCTCATTCCGGACTCATAGAGCAGCAACGCTGGTTTCAAAAGCTCAGGAAATGATCGATCTGTTCGACACGGCCAAAGAGTTGCAGGAGTTCTTCTTCTCCCGAGACTGGAAGTTCTGTTTCATCGGCGGCCTGGCACTGCAGCGCTGGGGTGAACCCAGGGTCACCCAGGATGTCGACTGTACGTTGTTCACCGGCTTCGGCAACGAAGAAACCTTCATCTCACAGCTCACAGATAGATTCGCCTCACGAATCGAAAATGCCGAACAGTTTGCCCTGGCAAACAGAGTTCTGTTGCTCCGCTCAAACGCGGGCATCGGAATCGACATTGCCCTGGGTGGCCTGCCCTACGAAATGGGCGTCGTTGATCGGGCTTCGGATTTCAGCTTCCTTCCCGGCATCGTTTTGATAACCTGCAGCGCGGAAGACTTGATCATACTGAAAGCGTTCGCGGATCGAACCCGCGACTGGGCTGATGTCGAGGGTGTTCTTCTGCGTATCGGTTCAAAACTCGACTGGGAGCTCATCTATTCCGCGTTGCAGCCGCTGTGTGACTTGAAAGAATCTCCCCATATAGTAGAAAAACTAAGAGAGCTGCAGTCTGAGCTGCAGTAGCCGCAGCGAATCAGAGGTTCGTTTTTCTGAATCGGGATTCTACGCCGTCCGACTCCGGAGCATCCGCCCACGTTATAGTAGATGCGCGGCTGAAAGGGTCTTCTGCCGGGGGACAAGCGGTGCCGAAAGGTCGAATGGGTGGGAATTCGAAAACCGGCAGCACCCGCTTGACAAGCATCCATCAGGCAGC
>CAZKCQ010000267.1:0-4213 GCA_964551205.1 uncultured Spirochaetaceae bacterium | reverse complement strand
TTACGTACATCACCCGCTTGGCCGCGTTCATGACCTTCTCCACCGAGGGCTGCATGGCCAGCTCCATCGCATGGTTGTAGGGCGTGGGCACGTCCTCCATGGTCACCAGCTCCACCGGGGCATCCAGGCTGTCGAAACAGTTCCTGGAAATCAACCAACCCAAATAGGAGGCGAAGCCGGCCACGGGCCAGTCGTTGTCGATGACCACGCAGCGGTTGCTCTTGCGTACCGATTCATAGACGGCCTGCTCATCCAGCGGCCTCAGTGAGCGCAGGTCGATCACCTCGGCGCTGTAGCCCTCCTTCTCCAGGGCCTGGGCCGCCTCCAGGACCATCTGCATCGGCTTGGAGAAGCTGATCAGGGTTACCTCTTCCCCGGCACGCCTGATCTCCGCCTTGCCCAGGGGAACCAGGTACTCCTCCTCCGGCACCTCCCCCTTCCAGGCGTACATCAGCTCCGACTCCAGAAAGACCACCGGATTGTCGTCCCGGATCGCCGATTTCAGCATCCCCTTGGCGTCGTAGGGAGTAGATGGGGCCACCACCTTGATCCCGGGAATATGGCTGTAAAAGGCCTGGAAGGACTGAGAATGCTGACTGGAGAGAAACTCAGCCGGACCGTTGGGGCCGCGGAACACGACAGGTACCCGCAGCTGGCCACCGGACATATGCTGCATCTTGGCCGCGTTGTTCAGGACCTGGTCGAAGGCCTGGGCCGAAAAATTGAGGGTCATCCATTCGACGATCGGCCGCAAACCCACCAGAGCGGCGCCTATGCCCACCCCGGTGAATCCCTCTTCGGTGATCGGCGTGTCTATGACCCGCTCCGGTCCGTACTTGTCCAACAGACCCTGGCTGACCTTGTAGGCGCCGTTGTACTGGGCCACTTCTTCGCCTATGAGGATGACGTTCTCATCCCGGGCCATCTCCTCGTCCATGGCATCTTTCAGGGCCTGACGAAAGGCAATCACTGGCATGGCTGCGTCTCCCTTATACCACCACGTCTTCGTACAGCGTTTCCACCGCCGGCTGCGGGCTGTCTTCCGCAAATTGGGCGGCATCATTGCTGATCTGCTTGCATTCGGCGTCGATCTTGTCGAACTCTTCATTGCTGATCTGTTTGGAATCGATCAGCTTTGTCTTCAGGATCAGGATCGGATCCTGATTCTTGTACTCCTTCAGCTCCTCTTTGGTCCGGTAGGTGGCGGGGTCGCTCATCGAGTGACCCTTGTAGCGGTAGGTAACGGCTTCTATGAAACGCGGATGATGTTCCTTTCTGACGCGCTCCACGGCTTCTTTCACGGCCTCGTATACCTTCAGCACGTCCATGCCGTCCATCTGGGATCCGGGAATGTCGTAGGAGATCCCCATCTTCGAAAAATCCGTGACCGAGGAAACCCGGCGGAAATCGGTTCCCATGCCGTAGTGGTTGTTCTCACAAATATAGACGATCGGCAGATTCCAGATCTTGGCCAGGTTGAGGCTTTCGTGAAAGGACCCCTGGTGGATCGCTCCGTCGCCGAAGAAGCAGAGCACCACACCGTTTTCCTTCTTGTACTTAATCTTCAGGGCCACCCCGGTCGCGATGGGGATGTGCGCCCCGACGATGCCGTTTCCCCCGAGCATATGCTTTTCCACATCGAAGAGGTGCATGGAACCGCCCTTGCCTCTGGAGCAGCCCGTGGCTTTTCCGTACAGCTCCGCCATAAGGGCATTTGGATCCATGCCGCAGGTCAGGGCGTGGCCATGATCCCGGTAGGCGGTGAGCACGTAATCCTGCTTCAGATCCAGAGCCGCTACCGCCCCGACGGCCACCGCTTCCTGGCCGATGTAGAGGTGACAGAATCCTCCGATCTTGCGCAGTCCGTACATCTGGGCTGATTTCTCCTCGACCCGGCGGATCAACAGCATCTGCCGCAGCAGTTCGATACGGAAGGACTTTTCACTCGCTGCGGGGGTTTTCGAAGCCGCCTTTTTTGCCGATGCGCCGGCTGAGCTGCTCGTCTTGCCCTTTCCCATGTCAGCTTCCCTTTCTCCAATCGCCTACGACTTCCTTCACGCCCTTCATAGGCTTGTAGTAGATCGCCCCGTCTATGATCGTCTCCAGAACTACCAGATCCCTCTCATCCCCCTTGAGCTTCCAGAAGGAACGCATGAAGGGTCCCAACGTCTCCAAGACCTCCGAGAGGATCGAGGGATTGTCCACGATGTTGATCCGGCCGCGTACCGTGACAATGGTATCCAGGATCGGGGTTTGAAACATCCACTCTGCCTCCGGATGCGCCTCCAACTGCACAACCTTTCCGAAGCGCGGGGAGGTTACCGCATAAACAGCCCCGCTGCGGCCGCGCAAGAGGGCGGGGGTCATCCAGCGGATGTGGGGTCTACCCTCCTGATCCGTCGTGGCCAGCACCGCGGTGTGGGCTTCATTGAGGATCATCTCGAGGGTGTTGAGTATCTCCTGCTTGGTCATGGGCTTCTCTCCTCCCCACATGTATGGTTTTTTTTGAAAACGTCGCTGAGGTGTTCTGCTACTAACTTACTATATAGAATACTATCTGTATAGGCGAAAGGCAAAACAGCAAAACAGGGGGGATTCTCAGGGGATTTCAAATTTTCTTGCCAACCGGATCTATTTGTTTTAGGCTTCCATTTAGGAGACCACCGAGAAGGAGCGGTTTATGAACCAGGAAGAACTGAGGTACACCGAAGAGCATCTGTGGGTACACGTTGAAGGGGTCAATGCCAGATTCGGCATCACCGACCACGCCCAGAAAGAGCTCGAGGAGATCGTATACGTCGAGCTTCCGGAAACGGGTAAAAAGGTACGGAAGGGGGAAATCGTCTGCACCATCGAATCCGTGAAATCCACGAACGATCTGCCCTGCCCGCTGAGCGGTGAAATCCATTCGGTCAATATCCAGCTCCGGAACGAACCGGAAATCATCAATGAGGATCCCCTGGGAGCCGGCTGGATCTTCACCCTCCATATGGCCAACCCGAAAGAGGTCGATAGCCTGATGGACGCGGCGGCATACATCAAGTCTCTGGAGTCATGATGGCCGTATACCTTACCCCCGAAGACAAGCAGCGCTACCATCGCCAGATGATCCTGCCCTCCTGGGGCGTAGCGGCTCAAGAGACGCTCAAAGAAAGCTGCGTGTTCGTCGCCGGGGCCGGAGGACTGGGAAGCCCGGTCGCCTTCTACCTGGCTGCCGCCGGTGTGGGCACCTTGAGGATCTGCGATTCCGGCGAGGTGGAGCTTTCCAACCTCAACCGCCAGATACTGCATGGAGAAGACCGAATCGGGGAAAACAAAGCCCTCTCCGCCGCCAAAACATTACAGGCGATCAATCCCGGAGTGCAGGTCGTTCCCCTGACCGACACGATCACCGGGGAAAATGTCGGATCCCTGATCGGGGATGCCCGGTTGCTGATCGATTGTCTGGACAACTTCGAGACCCGCTACATCCTGAATGATCACGCCGTGCTATCCGGCCTTCCCCTGGTTCACGCCGGGGTCAACGGATTCTGTGGCCAAATCGCCTTCATCCATCCTCCGCAGACCGCCTGCCTGGCCTGCCTGGTGGCTGAAGCACCACCGCCGGAGATCTTTCCCATTCTCGGTGCAACCGCCGGCACGCTCGGCTGCCTGGAGGCGCTGGAAGCTCTGAAGTATCTGACCGGGAGGGGGGAGCTGCTGGCCGGCCGCCTGCTGTTCTTTGACGGGGAGACAATGCAGATCCAGGAAGTCGGCTTCGACAAGGACCCGGAATGCCGGGTCTGCGGCTCCAAAGGCGGCTCGGCTCGCTCTATTTGACTTTTCTGCTCATAATTATTTTCTTAGAAGGAGCATGACCACCCGCTGCGCCCCTGCGTCTGTGCTCATCTTTCTGTTGATCGCTGCCTCTGCCTCGGAAGCGGGCGACTGGCAAGGAGAAGGAACCAATCTTGAACCGTCTTCAGTATGAGCGCAGTCCCTATCTGCTGCAGCACGCCGACAACCCGGTGGACTGGTATCCATGGGGTGAGGAGGCCTTCCAGATTGCCGGGAAGCAGGACAAGCCGATCTTCCTGTCCATCGGTTACGCCACCTGTCACTGGTGCCACGTGATGGAGCACGAGTCCTTCGAGGATCCGGAGGTGGCCCGACTGATGAACCGAACCTTCATCAACATCAAGGTGGACCGGGAGGAGCGTCCGGATATCGACGG
>CAZKCQ010000266.1:0-4215 GCA_964551205.1 uncultured Spirochaetaceae bacterium | reverse complement strand
GTATTGTTCGTTCTGTCAGGATTTCCGGGACATTTGCCCGTATTCGAATAGCAGGTAACGGAGGAGGATATGAAGGACTTTTTCAATGAGCTCATTACGGACATCGCTCGATACGAAGGCCGGCACGACGAGTTCATCTACTTGACGCCCTATTGGTACAAGCTGATGACCAATCTCCTGGATGACCCGAGACTCCCCAGCAGATTGAAGCCATTGGTATCGTGCGCCATTGCCTACTTCATCATCCCTGCAGATATTATCTCGGAGGAGATTCACGGCCCGTATGGGTATATCGACGATATCTTCTTCTGTGCCTACGTAGCCGATCAAGTACGCACACTTACAAATAATGCAGATCTCCTCTCCGAGAATTGGGAAGGTGAAGGAGATATCATTCAATTGGTCGAGGAAATCTTGGAGCAGGAGAGTACCCTTATTGGCGATCAGAAAGAGCTGATTCTGCAATACACCGGTTGTACGGACCTCCTTCTGTTGTTGGGCAGATAGCCTGTATTGCTTTGCGGATTATTCTTTCGATTCTTTGCTGATGAAGCTTTAACCGCAACCTATAATTTTGTTTGTTATTTGATCGTTTATTGGCAGTCTACCGCCTGATTGATAATCTCCGTTGTGGTTGGTCCGGCCCGTGTCACGGCCTGTTTGAAGTCGTGGCCGTGCTTCATGAGGATGTAAAGCACGATGGGAACCGTTTCCAGTAGGAAGGCTCCGGAGTACCAGCGGGTGCTGGCATCCATTACACTCAAGCCCTGGCCTTGGGCCGGCGGCGGGGACACCGATGCCAATGCCTGCATCGTCGGAGGCCTGGTCGGCGCCTTTCACGGCGAAGAAGGGATCCACGTGTTCTTAATTTTGTAAATTTCCGGTCAATTGTGAGACCACTCAACAGCAGGCTATAGATGGCTAAAAAAGGAAAAATAATCTTTTTTTACTTGCAAAAAAAGAAAAATACACCTATTTTAAAAAGGTGGAAAGGGATCTTTTTCAAAAGCTAATCGAATGGAAACACAGGCGAAACCGAAAACCCCTGCTTCTGAAGGGAGCTCGGCAGGTCGGAAAAACATGGCTGCTCACCCAATTTGGCAACAAAGAGTTCTCTCATACACACACACTGAATTTCGAAAGAGATCCGGATGCCTGTACCCTCTTTGAGGGATCCCTGTCCCCGAATACGATACTGCGAAATATCGAACTGTACTTGAATCGCAGCATTGATACTTCTTCAGATCTGATCTTATTCGACGAAGTACAGGAATGTCCCCGAGTATTAACCAGCCTGAAGTACTTTGCCGAAGAGCGGTCGGAGCTGCCAATTTGCTGTGCCGGTTCCCACATCGGACTTGCTTTGGGAAGCTCGTCCTTTCCGGTAGGTAAAGTCGAACCTTTGACTCTGTATCCTATGACATTCCGTGAATTTTTGGAGGCGCAACACACCAAGTTGGTTGAAATGATCGACGCTCCCCCACCGATACCGGAGGCTTTCCATAGCAGGCTATGGGAGGAGTTGAAGACCTATTATGTCACCGGGGGGATGCCCGAAGTTGTACAGTGCTATCTGGACCGTCAGCCTGCATCACATGAGACATTTCTTGAGATTAGAGAGGTTCAAAACCGTCTCATCCAGGGCTACCGTGCAGATTTTGCCAAACACTCCGGGAAAACAAATGCGGCTCATATAAACAGGGTGTTCGACAATGTTCCCGAACAGATAACAAAGACCGTAGATTCATCGGTCGGTCGGTACAGGTTCAAGGACGTAATTCCGGGATATACGAAGTTTTCCCAGTTGGAGAGCCCGGTAGACTGGCTTATCCAATCGGGTCTGATCCTGCCTGTTTATATCGTCGACTCACCGGCGATACCACTGCGGAGCAGGAGAAAGGACAACACCTTCAAACTGTTCCTCTTCGATATCGGGCTGCTGGGGTGCATGGCGGATATTCCGGTTCGTAGCGTTTTGTCCCAGGATTTTGGCTCGTATAAAGGATTTCTAGCGGAGAATTATGTTGCCCAGGAACTGCGGAGCAGTGGGATTCCGGAATTGTATACCTGGAGGGGGAAAACCTCGGAAATCGAATTTCTAATCGTCGTCGGCGGGAATATCATCCCCATAGAGGTCAAATCCGGAAGCCGCCTCCACAGAGCAAAAAGTCTCACCGTTTTTCGGGAAAAGTACGAACCTGAGGCGACGGTTGGGGTCTCCGCCGGCCCGGAACGAATTTCGGGCAATCACCACCACCTGCCTCTGTACAAAGTTTCTGCTATATGGTCTACCGTGGGCTCCGATCCCGAGATGCACTGAACAGCGTTGATAGACATGTTCTGTTCTCTCCCTGCTCCAGCGTCTCCAGCAGGGGCGAAATTTCGGTCCTTCGGCGTCTGCTTCCGTGATTCAATTTTATTCCTCTTGTGATCCTTCCATGATTTTCGGGCCGTAGCTTCTGTCTCAGATTACGACAGGAGGTATTAAAGATTAGAGTTGTATGGATCGCCGCAGTCATCTGGTTTGTTCTTGCCGGCGCAATCATGGCCCAGGACAGCGTGATGAGCGCACCGTCGGAGTCCGACGGGTCGATGATGATGATGTCGGCGGTGCGCCCCGACAAGGACTGGTGCCCCACCTGCCGGGCGGCCATGAATGAGCTGGACGGTGAGGCGGCAAGACTGGGGAATATCACCGTAGTCGTGGTGAACTACGACCGCGCCTCTGAACTGAAGCGCAAGTACGGCATCAGCTATCAGCACACCTACGTTCAGATCGATGCCGAGGGAAACAAGATCGCCCTCTGGAGAGGCGGCGGCATCGACGGTGTGCTGAAGAACGTCGTACGGGCTTCCATGTAACGGGTAGCGCCATGGCTGTACTGCTCGCTTTTGCCTTCGTCTCCGGGATCATCACGATCCTCTCGCCCTGCATCCTGCCGGTCCTGCCCATCGTGCTGTCCTTAGGCGTCGGCAGGGGCAGGGCACGGCCCTTCGGGGTGCTCCTCGGATTCGTGGCCAGCTTCACCGCCTTCACCCTGACCCTGACCCTGATCGTTCGGAGCCTGGGGATCTCGCCGGCTGCCCTGCGCGACGCCGCCGTGGTCCTACTCGGAATCCTCGGCCTGGTCATGGTTCTGCACAGACTCCGCGAGGCCTTCGTGCTTCTGGCTTCGCGGCTGGCTACAGCCGCCCAACGCCTCCGTGGTCGCGGCAGGCAGGTCGGCGGTGCAGCCCGCTGCCGACCAGGTCGCCGACTACGAGCCGGCGCGAAAGCCCGGCAACGGCGAGTGGAACCTGGCGGGCCGCTGGACCATTTCGCGGCAGTACGTGTCCCCGGAGGATTCCGGGATCCTGGAGCTGGGCTTCCAGGCCCGCCGGGTGTTCCTGGTGGTGGAACCCCAGGGATCGGGGGGAAGCATCGAGGTCAACGTGGACGGGCGCCTGGGAGTAGACACGGCCGACGTCAAGGACGGGATGCTCTATCCGAGGGAGAGCCGTCTGTACGAATTGGTGGCCCTGCCGAAGTCGGAGGCGCACGTGCTGCGCCTGGAGGTGAAGGGCAGCCTCAGGCTGTTCGCCTTCACGTTCGGCTAGCCGTCTGGCTAGTGATGAAGCAAGAATTACCCGGTGCAAGGACGCCGGGATGAGCGAATCAGGAGGATAGAATGGGCAAGCAGAACGGCACCGAACCGCCGTTCCGCAACCAGTACTGGAACAACCACGAGCCGGGCATCTACGTGGACGTGGTCTCCGGCGAGCCGCTGTTCATCTCGCTGGACAAGTACGAATCAGGCACGGGCTGGCCGAGCTTCACCCGCCCGCTGGAGCCGGAGAACGTGGTGACGGTGGTCGACACCTCCTACGGCATGGTCCGCACGGAACTGCGCTGCCGCTGGGCCGACTCCCACCTCGGGCACGTATTCGACGACGGCCCCCGGCCCAGGCGATGCAGACAGGCACCAGGACCGCTGTCCCGGCCGGAGGATGCTTCTGGGGCGTGGAGGCGGTGTTCGAGCGCCTGGAGGGGGTGATCGATGTAGTGTCCGGTTATTCGGGTGGCAAGGCGGACACGGCCCACTACGAGGTCGTCGGCAGCGGGCGAACGGGGCATGCCGAGTCGGTGCGGATTACCTACGACGCGGCCCGGATCAGCTATCGTGACCGAGGTGGCGCCGCTGCAGGAGTTCTACCCGGCCGAAGACTACCACCAGA
>CAZKCQ010000265.1:0-4247 GCA_964551205.1 uncultured Spirochaetaceae bacterium | reverse complement strand
TTGTCCATCGCCTGGGCGGTTACCGAGTATATCCTGGAACGGCTCGGGACCTTCACCCTCTTTGCCACCCACTATCACGAGCTCACCGCCTTGAAACACGGGCATCTGAAGAATCTCTCCATGGCCGTGTTGGAGAGCCGGGGGGAGATCGTTTTCCTCAAGCAGGTCCGGGAGGGACCTACCGACAACTCCTACGGCATCCACGTGGCCCAGATGGCCGGCGTTCCTGAGGAAGTCGTCCACCGGGCCGAACGGATGCTCGGTGAGCTCAAGGAAAACGCTGCGGTCAGCCCCGCGGCGAAGAATCGGATTAACGCTGCGGACAAACCCGCCCAGCCGCTGCTGTTTGCCTGGGAGCAGGTGATCCACGATGAGCTGCGCTCTCTGGATCTGTCCAGGATGACGCCCCTGGAGGCGCTGAATCGCCTTGCCGAATGGCAGAAGGTGCTGCGCGACAGCGCGGAAGAGGGTTAGGGCTTCGACGCCGATGCCACCGGCCGCGCCCGGGGTTCAGCCCAGCAGGTCTAACACGTTCTTTCCTTCCAGATTCAGCAGCTGATTCCCCTGACTACGGATACCCTCCAATACGTCGGAGAGTGCGGCCTTGCCCAGGGCAAGACTGCGGTTGTTCTGTTCCGCCGTTTCCAGTCGGCTCAACTGGGCGGCCAATCCGTGGATTTCCGTCTTGGTATCCCTGATTAACTGCTGGAGGGAGTCAAGGTCCTTGTCCTGCAGAATCCTGTTGAGCCGGTCGCTGTACCGTTCCAGAACGGCCTCGCCGCGATAAACAACATGAGGGATGTAGTCGTTCGCCGTTCTTGCATCCGTCTGCAGCAGGATCTTGACCCCCTCCAGGCCGCCGAGTAGGCTCTGGTAACGCCCCAAGGAACGCTGAACCACGAGGAGTTGCTTGCGGATTTCCGGAACAGGCTGTTCTTCCGCTGCCGGCTGTGAGACCGGGCGGCCTCGCGTGCCCTTCCTTACGACCGTCCTTTCGTTCAGACGATTGCTAGAGACCTGGCCGGAGGCATTTTCACCTGGGTAGATTTTCATAGCTCCCCTCCCATGAAGAGTTACGTGGATGATTGTATACGAGAGTATACCAGGATTCGATTCCTGTCAAATCACAATTTGAGGGGATATAATGGTCGTGGAGCCCCGTGTGATTTCCCCGCCTGTCCGCTGGCCAGAGAAGTTGGCACGATCCCTTCTGGAGATCGTCTATCCCCGCCTCTGCCTGTGCTGCGGCGATCCGCTGCTGTTTCGCGCTTCTCTGCGCTCCCCCGTCTGCGGCAGCTGCCAAGAGTCTCTGGCGCCGATCCGCGCCGGGAGAAGGTGCCTGGTGTGCAGCGTACCCCTGGTCTCGGAGCTGCAGCGCTGCACCCGCTGCTCAGGGCGTAGCTTTTCCTTCGCCTCCAACTTCTCCCTCTACGAGTACCGCGGGCCGGTCCGGCAGATCATCAGCCAGTTCAAGTTTTCCAACCGGCGATCCCTGGCATGCTTGATAGCCCGCCTCCTGCAACCCCATCTGGAGGGTCGTTACCCGGGGCTCCCGGTCGTTCCCGTACCGGGCAGTCGACACTCGGTACGGCGCCGAGGCTGGGACCCCATGGCCGAAGTCGCCCGGGCACTGCATCGCTGCGCCGGTACCGAAACCCTTGCGCTGCTGAAACGCCGGAAGGGGGGACCGCAGAAGGGACTTCACTACCGGGAGCGGCTGCAAAATATCCGGGGCACGATCCGGCTGGGCGGATCCGGGAAGCGTCATGGTAGCCTACCGGAACGGGTCGTTCTGCTGGATGACATCTTCACCTCCGGGGCCACCGCGGATGAATGCACCCGGGTGCTCCGGCTTGCCGGGGTGCAGGAGGTGCATGTGCTCACCCTGGCCGTGGAGGTGTAGGCGGACGGCGTAACTGCAAGGCATGATCAGTCTCAACCAGGGGAGGGCGATCCTGATTACATTTGTCTACTTTGCCGGCTTCATTGCGTTCACCACCGCGAATCGGCCCATTCCGGTTGCCGTATTCGCACCTGCTGCCTCTTCTGAGCGCCTGGCCCCAACAACATCCACATCACTCCGACCGTTGACAATTGTGTGGGGGTTTGTTATTTTAAAATTACCTTAACAATCTATAGCGTACGCTTGAACGTAAGGGTCGATGAATCGGCTCTTTTTTTTTGAGGATGCTTGGATGGCGACCGAGCTGGACGATCAATTGCGCTGCGAAGTAGAGCCGATAGTATCCGGAATGGGATTCTCCCTGGTGGAACTTCGTCACAGTCGCAGCAAGAACCAGAATCACGTAATTCTGGTCGTATACCGCCCCGAGGGGGTGGGTGTGAACGAGTGTGCGGCAATCTCGAAGAATCTGTATCCCCGCCTCGAACTGATCGACGGACTGGAAAACCTGCAGCTGCAGGTCAGCTCCCCGGGGTTGGACCGGGTTCTCAAGAGCGAGAAGGAGTACTCCATATTCCGGGGAAGAGATGTCAAGGTCATGCTCCACGGAGAAACGGAATGGATCCGTGGAACCATAGAGAGTGTCGGGGAAGGGGAGATCACCCTGCATACGGGCGGGGAGTTCCAGCGCCTGAAGATGGATGAGATCCGCAAGGCGAAACTGGATTCTTGAGGAGGTTTGAGAAAAAAATGGCTTCGAAGATGGCGGACGCGATCAAGCAGTTGATTCAGGAACGGGGAATCTCTGAGGATCTGGTCCGCAAAACTATTGAGGAATCGCTGCTGGCCGCGTACAAGAACAAATACGGATCCATGGACAATGCGGTCGTGCGTTTCAGCGATGACGGGAGTGAAGTGACTGTGTTCTCCCGCAAGAAGATCGTGGAAGAGGTGGAAGATCCCGTGAGGGAGATCTCCCTGACCGATGCCGTGGAGTACACCGAGGAGAGTGAGATCGGAGATGAACTGCTGATCGAGGTCAGCCCTAAGGAGTTCGACCGCAGCGCGGTGCAGAGTGCCAAGCAGAAGACCAAACAGACACTCCGGGAGATCCAACGGAACACCCTGTACTCGGAGTTCAAAGAACGGGTCGGGGAGATGATCATCGGCTACTATCAGCGGGAGCGCAATGGAAATATCTTCGTCGACCTCGGTAAAACCGAAGGGATCCTCCCGAAAAAATTCCAATCCCCCAGGGAGGTTTATCATCCGAGTGACCGCATTCGGGCGTTGATCTACGAAGTAAGCAAATCCCCGACGGGGCTCCAGATCGTTCTTACCCGCACTCATGCCGATTTTGTGAAAAAAACCTTCGAGCTGGAGGTTCCGGAGTTGTACGACCGGACTATAGAGATCTACAAGATCGTACGGGAGCCGGGCTATCGTACCAAGATGGCCGTGTATTCGAACCGTGAAGACGTGGACCCGGTCGGAGCCTGCGTAGGGTTGAAGGGAGTCCGCATCCAGGCTGTGGTGCGGGAGTTGGAAGGGGAGAAGATCGACGTATTGCGCTACGATCCGGACCCCCGGGGTTTCATAAAGAACGCCCTGCTTCCCGCGGAGGTGAAGCAGGTGATCGTGGTCGATGAATCGAAAAAGTCCGCCCTGGCGATCGTCGCGGACAATCAGTTCTCCCTGGCAATCGGCAAACAGGGTCTGAACGTGCGCCTGGCCAACAGGCTCGTAGACTGGAATATCGACGTCAAAACCGAGCAGCAGTTCGCCGAAATGGATCTCTCCGCTGAAACGAAACGGGCCGTGTCCGCTCTGTTCGGAGAGGTGGAGGAAGAGATCGAAAAGATCAGCGAGCTGCCGGATATCCCCGAGAATATCGTGGAAGTGCTCAAGAACAATGGCATCGAGATGATCGAAGAGCTCGTTGCCATGAGCAAAGACGAGATCGCCGCCCTGGATGGCATCGGAGAAGAGGATGCAGCGCTGATCTCCAAGATCATCGACGAAAAGGTTGAGATCGTGGAAGAGGTGCAAGAAGTCGCGGTGGAAGCTGAAGCCGAAAAACCGGCAGAGGCTGCAAAGGCCTCGGCTGCGGAAGCCGCACCTGCCGAGACGGCACCTGCGCGGAGCGCACCTTCGGAAGCGGAAGCGGAGGCGTCGGAAGAAAAAGCGGCGGCGGCCGAGCCGGTGAAGACTAGAGAAGAAGCTCAAGAGGAAGGGACCGAGCCGGAGGAAGAGGCCTACGAATGTCCCGAGTGCGGAGAGCGCATCACCACGGACATGACCGCTTGTCCAAACTGTGGCGTTGGTTTAAGCTTCGAAGAGGAAG
>CAZKCQ010000264.1:0-4271 GCA_964551205.1 uncultured Spirochaetaceae bacterium | reverse complement strand
AGCCGGGTGGCCAGATATCGATCCCGTTCATCGATCAGTACCTCCTTCACCGACGGCAGGAAAGAGGCGAGTTCCTCCATCATATTCTGAAAGGTGCTCCTGCTTTTGAGTCTCTCGATCTCCTCGGCGTCGAGTTTCTCCCGCGTAAAGACGGAGCTGAGCATGGCGGCGAGCATCTTGTTCTTGCCCCAGAAGCTGGAGCGCGTCCAGGCCCGACGCAGCGTGATCTGGATATCCCTGTCACAGAGACTGAAGGCGATACCCTGATCCCGGCACACCTGGACGGCGGTGAGCATCTCCTCTCCGGGGGCCACGCCCAACTCGACGCCCAGTCGGCGCTGGAACGATGAAAGAACGAGGTTGGCCAGCAGCAGGAAGCCCTTTCGCTCTCTCAACACCTGTCCGATGTTCAGACTCTGCCACTGCTGTTTCTTTACCAGGGAGTTGTATCGGGTTTCGTCGATTTCGACGCAGACCCGCTCCGGTTCTTCTTTGAGGATGATCTCCCGGACCTCCTCCACGCTCTCCTTGGATACGTGGGCCGTGCCCACCAGGATGAATTCCTTGTCGCCGATCCGCAGACGGGTGACGGTTTCGCTGTCCGGCCTGCTGGTCAGCTGGCTGTTTTCCTGGTTGTTCGGCCCGTGCTTAGTCTGGCTGTTGGATGAACCCTGGTCCGCGTTCCCCGTATTTTCTCTGTTCATTGAGTTGTCCTGTTCCGTGTTGCTAAGAATGTGTCAGTTTCCGGAGAAAAGAACAAGATGTCAGTCCCGCCTCCCGTTAGTCCTGGTACCCGTACCTGTGAAGGAGTTCCTCGGCGATTCTCTTCTCCGGAAGATCCCGCCTTTCGATCTCTCTGACCAAAAGCAGGTAGCGCAGGGCGGTCTCGACCCTGTCTTCAAGCAGCAGAGCGGAGGCGATGAAGAACAGCATCTGTCCCCGCACCAATTTGTTCTTCTCTCTGTTGGCCGCCTCTATCGTCCGCCCCTCCAGTGCCGGATTCAGAAAATAGCGGGCGATCGCTGTGGACCAGCTGCCTTCAGGGAAACCCCCGAGTTTTTCACTCAGGTAATTCCCGGCTTTTTCCTGCTCCCCGAGCTGCATCCAGCTGAGGGCAGCCAGAAGGGCATAGGAGGGCACCTCCGCTTCGTGAAGGTAGGCCTGTTGAAACGCCTCGGCGGCGGGTTGCCAATTTTCTTCGAGGTAGAGCAGGACGGCCAACGGCGCATGGGCGAAGATGTACTCGGGGTTGAGCTGCAAGACCCGCCGGTAGTCGGCGATGGCCCGGGATCGCTGATCCAGTCGATCGTACAGGCCGGCTCGGTAGACGTACGGCAGGAAAAGCCCCGGATCGATCTCGATCGCCCGACTGAAATCCGCTTCCGCGTCCTCCAGCCGCCCGAGCTGCAGATAGAATCTGCCCCGGTCGATGTAGTGCCAGTAGAACCCGGGATCCAACTCGATCGCCCTGCTTAGATCCTGAACCGCTGCCTCTGTGTTTTTCAGAGCAGCCCGCGCACGGGCACGATCGGCATAATTCAAGGCGTTGCCTGGATCGGCCTCGATGGCTCTGTCCAGGATTTCGATGGCTTCGCCGTATTCTTCCCGATGCAGAAGCACCGCTGCCAGCCCACGCAGGGCTGTCGGTTCCTTCGGGTTTGCTTCCAGGGCTCCCCGGAACAAATCCGCCGCCCGTTCGTAATGCCCGGCCTCCAGGTGAAGGGTTCCCAGCGCGGCAAGGACCATGGGGTTGGCTTCCTCGACTTCCAAAGCTCGTTCGAGAAACTGCCGCTCTCCATCCGGATTGCCTCTGAGTCTCTCCAGATAACTGAGGGTGATGAGCACTTCGACGGAAGGTCCCGATTCGTCGATCAGCAGTGCAAGCTCGTTTTCTGCCTCCTCCGGATGGTCCGCAGCCAGGAGCAGCCGGGCAAGCAGTAGCCGATCTACCGGCGAATCCGGATTAGCCTGTAGATAGTCTTGATACTGTCGAAGGGCGCTCTCAGGATCTCCCGCCTCCATTGACTCCTGGATCTGTTGAAGGGGGGGTGGTTGTTTCTGCTCCTCTGGGGTTTTCGGAACAGCGGCGCATCCGCAGAGATAGAAGATAAGGATGATAATGCCGGCGGGGCGACCCGGTTGCGGCTGCGATGTTGAACCTTTGCCACCCCGGTGATAGAATGAATCTTCCATGAAACGTAAGCTTTCCCCAATATACTATATAATTCCAGTAGTCTATATCGGCGTAATCCTTTTTTTTGTGTTGATGCAGTTTCAGGCCAGGGAAGAGTTCGCCGAAAAAGTCGGAAATCTCTCCGTGTCGGGGGTGTATGCGAAATCCCTGGGAGGCGCCCAGCGTATGCGCCATCTGGAGCTTCGCTTCCACGATCTGAGGATGGAGTTTTCCCCTTCTTCGAATGCGATCGCCGGATTCGGTGCGGCCAGAGAGAAGAAGCTGTCCCTGGAGTCCCTCAGTCAATTCCCCGACGGCTTCGAGCTCTCCCTGAGTGATGAGCTGAGCCTGCGCTTCACCGTCGAAGGGGTGACGGGCGATCGAGTTGTGATCACCCCGTTCGTTCCTCCCCAGCTTCAAGGGTTGAGATCCCTCTCTCTTCCCTTCAATTCCGCCGACGGTGTCATTGATTCTGTGAAAGGAATTCCGCTGCTGGTTGATAAAGGTCCGGCGGGGTTGATCTATGCTTCTCTCAGAGGCGGATCGCAGATCGATGTGGAGAAGGGTAGATTCATCCTGGAGGCAGAAACCGGAGGAAGGGACAATTCGCTTGTCCTGGAGCGGGTTTTCGATCAAACAGATCCATATTTGTACTGGTTTTCCCGGGACTTCACCCTTGTGGATGAGCAGCGGTTCGCTGCAAAGGTCGGCACCTATCTCGACGGAGCTTACCGGTACTGGAACGGAGTGTTCGTCAGCAATCCCGGCAGCCAGGTTTTGATCGGAGAGCTCGGCATCTCCCTGATTTCCGAAGCGATCAAACGGGGTGAGTATCGCAGGACCTTGGCTGTTCTGTCGCGAAATCTGCGTCAGCTGCTTGCCGAGAATGCGGGTAACCCGGACCTGTACAACAGCGCGGCCTACCTGGGCGATCTCCCCTCTTTTCTATCCGCGCGTCAGGACAGCGCAGCCAGGGAGATCCAAAGGATCACCGACTTGATCACGGCAGCTGATTTCTCGGTTTTCGAAACACCCCGGCTGTTGCGGTTTATCCTCAATCACGCTCCCTTTTCTCTGGCCGAGGAAGTCCTGCGCCTGGCCGACGGTGTTCAGCTGGAAACAACGGATTTGGATACCCTGATCTATCTGGTCAATATCTACCTGGAGGCGTTTGAGTATCTGGATGTGGCGGAAGCGACCTCTGCAAGGATATCCGAAATCATCGACAGCTTCATTCTCCCGGCGATCGTCAAGACTCCTCAGGGGCTCTTTTTGAGCGTATCCTCCACAGACGGGCTCTCGGAAGCCGATCTGTACGAATCGGTTCTCATGGGCAACGCTTTGATCAGAGCCGGGGAAGCCCTGCCCAGAGATTCCTACGCGGCTGTCGGCCGGGCCCTCATTTATTCGGCGTTGGATCTGGCCGATACGGAGGGATTTCTGCCGGGCAGGGTGCTTATTCAAAACGGGAAGGTCCAACCGACCGGAGATGCGATATCTCCGCAATCGATCTATAATCTCCTGCCGGGCTTAGAATATACGCCCACGGAATATCCCCTGTACGCCTACCTGTATCCGGGAAGTTGGATTTGGACGGTCTCCCGCATTTCCGAGGTGAAGATCGACGATGCCCAGTATCGATTCCTCCTCTCCTTTCCCGTGGGGGACACCCACTATCTGCTGATCCAGGGAATTCGGCCGCTGACATCGATGATCATGCACGGGATACCCTGGAAATCCGATCCCGAGTATTTCCGCTACACAGATGGCTGGGCGTACGACGAAGGCACACAGACCCTGTATGTCAAGCTGACCCACCGCCTGGAAACCGAAGAGCTGGTGCTGAACTACTGATCGTGTCGCAACTATCCTTCGATGCGTATTTCCTTCAGGGATAAACTGGCTCTTGCGATGTATTGGAACAGGGACCGGCGATAGATACCCCACACCGACCGGCTCAACGAACAACAGCCTCGATCAGTTTTTGCGTCAGCTCCGCCGTGCCGTCCGCTCTGCCCGTCAGTCTGGCCCGGGATGGGCAGGTTCCCGGGGTGACTATCCCGCCATCCCGAACCACTCCGGTACCGCCGTAGATGCC
>CAZKCQ010000263.1:0-4347 GCA_964551205.1 uncultured Spirochaetaceae bacterium | reverse complement strand
TTGTCCAACTTCGAGCTCAACCTGGGCGGCTACCAGGACGTTCAGGATCCCTCGATCACCGTGAAGTTCAAACGCCTCGACGAGCCGGACACCTACTTCCTGGCCTGGACAACCACGCCCTGGACCCTTCCCTCCAACCTCGCCCTGGCCCTGGGTCCGGAGATCGAATATGTGAAAGTGGCCGACGGGCCGGAGCACTACATTCTGGCCGAAGAGAGGCTGCCGACCTACTACAAGAACCCCGACCAGTATCGCGTGGTCCAGCGCTACAGGGGAAAGCAGCTGGCCGGTATCGAATACGAGCCCCTGTTTCCCTATTTCGCCTCCCTCCGGGAAAAAGGTGCCTTCCGCACCTACATCGCGGACTACGTGTCCACGGAAGAGGGAACCGGGATCGTCCACACCGCTCCCGGATTCGGGGAGGACGATTACTCCCTGCTCAAAGATACCGAAGTGCCCACGGTCTGTCCGGTGGACGGGGAGGCGCACTTTACCGAGGAGGTGAGCGACTACCAGGGTCTTTTCGTGAAGGATGCGGACAAGCGGATCATCAAGGATCTCAAAGCCAGGGGCGCGGTGGTTCATCACTCCACCTATCTGCACGCCTACCCGCACTGCTGGCGCTGCGCCTCCCCCCTGATCTACCGGGCCATCTCCTCCTGGTTCGTCAATATCCAGAAGATCAAATCCAGCATGCTCGGGGCCAACAGCCGGATCTTCTGGGTGCCCGGCCACATCCGGGACGGCCGTTTCGGCAAATGGCTGGAGGGCGCCCGAGACTGGGCGATCTCGAGAAACCGCTACTGGGGCAATCCCCTTCCCATCTGGAAATGCGAGGACTGCGGGCACCAGAAGTGCATCGGCAGCCGGGCGGAATTGGAGAAGCTGTCCAAGCAGAAGGTCACGGATCTGCACAAGCACTTCGTGGACGAGATCACCTTTCCCTGCACCCGGAACTGCGGCGGCACCATGCGGCGCATCCCGGAGGTGCTGGACTGCTGGTTCGAATCCGGCGCCATGCCCTATGCCCAGAACCACTACCCCTTCGAGAACCGGGAGCATTTCGAAGCCAACTTCCCAGCGGACTTCATCTCCGAAGGGCTGGACCAGACCCGGGGCTGGTTCTACACCCTGACCGTCCTGGCCGCAGCGTTGTTCGACAAACCCGCCTTCACCCACTGCATCGTCAACGGGCTGGTGCTGGCAGAGGACGGCAAGAAGATGTCCAAATCGGCCCGAAACTACACGGATCCGATGGAGGTGATGGGCGAGTTCGGAGCAGACGCCCTGCGCCTGTTCCTCATGGACTCCGCCTGCGTAAAGGCCGAAGATCTGCGCTACTCCGACGCGGGGGTCAAAGAGGTGCTGAAGAACGTGATCATCCCCCTGTGGAACTCCTACAGCTTCTTCGTCACCTACGCCAACATCGACGGGATGCGGCCGGACAGGGCGCCGGAAAATCCCGAAAATCCCATGGACCGCTGGATCCTCTCGGAGACTCAAGCCCTGGTCCAACAGGTCACCGAGCAGCTGGAGCTGTACGACCTGCAGAAGGGGATCGATCCGATCATCGAGTTCATAGATTCTCTGAACAACTGGTACATCCGCCGCTCCCGGCGCAGATTCTGGCGACCGGAGAGCAGGAACGACCTGGACAAGCGCCAGGCCTACCAGACGCTGTACTCGGTTCTGCTTACCCTGGTGCAGGTGGCCGCTCCCTTCATCCCTTTCATCACAGAAGAGGTCTACAGAAACCTCAAGGCCGAAGGCCTGCCCGAATCGGTGCATCTGACCGATTTTCCGACCTCCGATCCCGCTCGCAGGGATCCGAATCTGGAGGAGAAGATGGCTCTGACCCGCAGGGCCGTTTCCATGGGTCGGGCCTTGCGCACGCTGCACAACCTTAAGATCCGCCAGCCCCTCAAAGCTCTGCATCTGGTGACCAAGGATCAGCAGGAGAAACGCATCCTCATCGAGATGGAGGAGCTGATCAAGGATGAGCTGAACGTGCGCAGCGTCGTGTTTCGTGAGAACGAGGAGGAGCTGGTCGAGTATACGGCCAAGCCGAACTACAAGGTCCTGGGGAAGCAGCTGGGCAAGGACATGAAGGCGGCTGCCGTGCGGATCGAGGGTCTGTCGATGCGGGAGATCCAGTCGCTGCTGGAAGGGGCCACCCTGTCCATCGAGATCGGGGAGCGGGTGTTCGACCTGAGGGAGGAAGGGGTCAGCATAGCCAGGATCGAGAGGGAAAATCTCAAAGTTCTCAACGAGGGGTCCCTGACCGTGGCCCTGGATGCGGAGCTGACCGATGAGCTCATCCAGGAGGGGATGGCTCGGGATATGGTACGGGGGATACAGAACCTGCGCAAAGAGCTGGACCTGGAGGTGACCGACCGGATCGAGCTCTCCCTCTTCGGTTCCGAGCAGGTGAAGCGGGCCGTGGAGGCGAACGAAGATACGCTGAAAAGCGAGACCCTGGCCCTTTCCTGGAAGTGGGAAAAACAGGCAGGGGGGGTGGAGATCGACTGCGGACAGGAGACATGCCTCGTTTCTCTGACAAAAACCGCCGCTGCGGGTTGAAACGCAGCGCCGCCGGCCGGCTGATCGCCGCCCTCTCCCTCGGCTCTCTGCTCCTGCTGTCCTGCGCAACAATTCCCCTCCCCGAACAGACCGCGGGCTGGCTCGATGTCCTGCCCCCCCTGACTCCGGATTCACTCTACGCCTCCGTGGATGTTCCTTCCTCCTGGAGTCTGCTGCAAGCTCTGGCCGAAGCAGCCGGGAGCGAGACGGAAGAGCTGAAGCGGATCATCGGCAGTCTGGATCGAGTTCATGCCCGCATACGTCTATCCCCGGGCGAGTCCCCGGAGCAGGTGCCCGAGCTCTCCCTGATCGCCCTGGGCAAGTTCTCTCCCGCGTCTGTGGCCTGCAGGCTCAACCGCGACCCCTCCTGGGAGCGGATCATGCTGGAGCGTCCGCCCGGCCGGGGTAGCCGCTCCAGCTCCCACTGGTCGTACCGAACCTACTGGCGAAAGGGGGAATTCCAGATCGCCGCGCCGTCGCGGGGGGTTCTGTTCCTCAGCGTCGGGGTTCAGTCCGGCGGCGATCCCGCGGCTGCGCATCCCGAGGGTGCCAATCCTGCGGGTGCCGAGGCATTGCTGCGGCGCCTGCATTTCCCCGAAGCGCAGCCGCTGCCGGCTCAGGTTCGAGGAGCGCTGGAAACCGCGGATATCTTCCTCTACATCCCCGATCCGGCTGCACTGGTTTCCTCCGGGTCTGCCTCTGCCACCCGGGACCCCGCAGCTCTTCTAAAGAACCTTCCCATCCGCCAGGGATGGATCAGGGGTGAACGACTCGACTCCCCGGAGGGTGAGGAGGGTTATGAGCTGGAGGTGGTGTTCCTGCTTGCCGAGGTGGAGAGTCCCCGCTCCGTGGAGCTGCTGCTGCGGCTGATGCTGACTCTCTGGCTGCGCAGGGCCCAGGTGGAAGATCCCGTGGAAACACTGAAAGCCGTGACCTTCCGCACCGACTCGGAGTCCGCTCGCATTGAATCCCTTTTCCTCACGACCGGGGAGATCGCCTCCTTTATCCGGACCCTGCTTCCCGGGGACCTCCTCAACGGCGGGCGGCCGTGAGTGCGGATCTGGTCGTGGTCGACTACCTGGCCGGAAATCTGCGCAGCGTGGAGACGGCCCTCCAGCATCTGGGCGCGGGTTTCAAGATCTCGGGCAGCCCGGGGGAGGTTGCCGCCGCGGAACGGCTGATCGTGCCGGGAGTGGGGGAGGCCCGGGCAGCCATGGAGCAGCTTTGCGAATCGGGATTGGATCAGGCGATTGATGGTTTCTGGCGGGCGGGAAGGCCCCTGTTGGGCATCTGTCTGGGCTGCCAGATCATCTTTGATCGATCCGAGGAGAGAAGCACCCACTGCCTCGGTTTCCTGGGTGGAGCTGTCCGGCGTTTCACCCCCGCCCCCGGGCGAAAGGTTCCTCACATGGGCTGGAACCGGGTTTTTTTCAGGCGCTCCCATCCACTGTTCAGCGGTATCGCCGACGGCGCTTTCTTCTACTTCGTCCATTCCTACTACCCGAAGCCGGCGGAAGCGGAGGTGGTGATCGGGGAGTGCGAGTACGGGCCCCGTTTCGCAGCGGCCGTGGCCCGGGACAATCTGGCGGCCTGCCAGTTTCATCCCGAGAAATCCGCGGAGAACGGCCTGAAACTCCTGGCCAACTTCCTGAGCTGGAAACCGTGAGAGCTTAGTATGCTGGCCAAACGAATCATCGTCTGTTTGGATGTCCGGGACGGGCAGACCACCAAGGGGGTGCGCTTTCGGGACAACCGGGATATCGGCGA
>CAZKCQ010000262.1:0-4405 GCA_964551205.1 uncultured Spirochaetaceae bacterium | reverse complement strand
CCAGGGTTTCGATCTGAGCGGAGCTTTCGATCAGACCGAGGTTGTCCCGAAGCCATTGAACCAGGGCTCCGGTGATGGCGATGGAGCCCTCCAGGGCGTAGACCGGCGCACCATCGCCCTGCTGGTAGGCCACGGTGGTGATCAACCCGTTCTTCGAATGGATGATCTCCTCCCCCGTGTTGAGCAGAAGAAAGCAGCCGGTGCCGTAGGTGTTTTTCGACGTGCCCGGGGAGAAGCAGGCCTGGCCGAAAAGGGCGGCCTGCTGATCCCCCAGCACCCCGGCAACGGGAATCTCCGCGCCAAAGGGACCATCCTCCCTGGTAAAGCCGTAGGGCTCACCGGGAACGGACGGTACGATTTCCGGCAGCATGCCGGAGGGGATGCGGAGAATGTCGAGCAATGCCGGATCCCACTGCAGGCTATTGAGGTTCATCAGCAGGGTCCGGCTGGCATTGCTCACATCCGTGACCAGCTTACCCCCATCAGCGCCCCCGGTGAGATTCCAGATCAGCCAGCTGTCGATGGTTCCGAAAGCCGCCTCTCCCCGTTCCGCGGCTTTCCGCAGTGCCGCATCGTTTACCAGCATCCATGATAGCTTGGGTCCGGAGAAGTAGGTGGCCAGGGGCAGTCCGGTCTTTTCCCGGAAACGGTCGATGCCCCCCTGTTCGACTCCCTCCCGCGCCAGCCTGCCAACCAGCTCATCGGTGCGGGTGTCCTGCCAGACGATGGCGTTGTCGAAAGGCTCGCCGTTTTTCGGATTCCAGGCCAGGGTGGTCTCCCGCTGATTGGTGATCCCTATGGCGGCGATCTGCCGGGGCGCGACTGCGGTAGTTTTCAGAGTCTCCCGGATGACCTGCACGGTGCGTTCCCAGATCTCCCGGGGATCGTGCTCCACCCATCCCGCCTTGGGAAAGATCTGCCGGTGCTCGAGCTGACGGGATCCGATCGTTGCGCCTTTCCGATCGAAGAGGATGAAGCGGGTCGAGGTGGTGCCCTGATCGATGGCGCCGATGTACCGGGTGTTGGCTGTGCTCATTTTGGGTCTCCTTGCGCGGGATCGAACGCTAAGGTTACTGTACCTCCGCCGCGCAGGATTGTTCAATCCTGCGGTCGGGGCACAGGTTCCATATTCGGTCCAAATTTGGAATTGACACTTCCACAAAGGGACTACGGCATCTGAACCTGCGCTTTGCCAAATCCCCTGCGTCGCCACCCGCCGCCAGCGGATCCTTGACATCCGAGTATTTCCGTGATTTACTTTCAGGTTGAAAGTAATTACACAAGGAGGGTTCCATGAAAAAAGCACTGTCATTTATGGTCGTGCTTCTGCTCCTTTTTGCAGCGTTGTCGCTACTCATCGGCTGCAAAAAGGAAGCGGAGAGGGAAATCGTGCTCCAGTGGCCCTGCATCTGGGTCGCCCAGGACTCCAAGGCCGCCACGGTTGCCGCCCTGGTTGATCAGTTCAACGCCGACAATGCCGGCAAGATCAAGGTGGTGATCGAGCCCAATCCGGACTACGACGGTTATCGCCAAAAGATCAACACCATGATGGCCGCCGGCCAGGTCCCCGACCTGTTCGTCTTCAACCCGGATCCCACCCAGTTCTCTTACTACGAGGGGGATCTGCTGATGGACTTCACCGACGACCTCAAGGGAGACTGGGGCAAGGACTTCGCTGAAGGCACGATCGCGGCCTCTACCAAGGGTGGCCGCACCAAGTCCATCCCCTACGAGCTGGGGCTGACCCCGATCTGGTACAACACCGAGCTGTTCAAGAAGGCCGGCATCAGCGGTTTTCCCAAGACCTTCGACGAGTTCTGGGTGGCCTGTGACAAGCTAAAAGCCATCGGCGTAACCCCGACTTCCCAGATGACCGGCGGGACCAACGCCTGGACCTCGATGCTCTGGTATTCCCACATCATGGCCAGCATCGGCGGACCGGATGTCTGGTCCAGGCCCCTGTCCGATCCGGCCTACGTTCAGGCTGCGGAGATCCTGCTGCGCCTGTACTCCGACGGCAATACGACCAAGGATGCCGTAGGATGTGATCCAGGCTGCTCCAGCGGCCACTACCTGGCCCAGGACACGGCGATCTTCATCAACGGTCCGTGGTACATCGGTGCTGCCAAGAAGAATGCCCCGGAAGTTCACGCGGCTACCGCCGTGGCTCCGGCTCCGGCGGTGAAGGGCGGCAGGTACGGTGCGCAGATCGGCTTCCTGCTGTCCAACCTGGCGGCGGCCAACACCGACGATCCGGCCCGAAGGGCCGCGGTGATTAAGTTCATGAAGTGGATGACCGAACCCGGTAACGTCAAGAAGATCTCTATCGACGCGGGTTCCATGTTCTGCGTCAAGTTCGAATTCGGCCCCGGCGACCAGGTCGATCCGCTGCAGCAGAAGTTCATCGAAGCTTCTGCCAACGCTGCCTTCATCGTCGACCATTTCCAGGCCAACTTTAAGGCCGAAGTGGTGCAGGAGTTCGGCCAGGCCCTGGGTGCCATGGCTCTGGGTAGAGCCACCCCGAAGCAGTTCGTGGAGATGCTCCAGGCCAAGAACAAGTAGATTTCAACGGCAATCGAACAAAATCAAACAAGGGGCCGCGTGACGGCCCCTTGTTTGCTAAAGAGGTTAGCTGCCCTCGTCGAGGTGATCGAACTCTGCTAAAATGGCGCTAAAATCAGATTGGTGACAAGCGATGACACTGCACAAACACTGGAAAGGGATCGCCCTGTTTCTGCTTCCCGCCCTGGTTCTCTACGGAGCCTTCTTCATCTATCCCCTGGGATTCGTGTTCAGCCTCAGCTTCACCCAGTGGAACGGAATCAGCCCGCCGGTTTTTCGGGGCGTGCAGAACTTCATCGATCTGGCCCTGGACAGCACCTTCCGCCTTTCGGTGCGGAACAACTTCATCTGGGCCCTGTCCCTCGGATTTCTGCAGATCTTCCTGGCCGCCCTGGTGGCTATGATTCTGTCCCGGCGACCTGCCGGCTGGCGGGTGCTGCGTACCGTTTACTTCCTGCCCAACGTCATCTCCCAGGTGGCCATCGCCATGCTCTGGATGGCCATCTACAACGCCGAGCATGGGGTGCTCAATCAGATTCTCACGGCAGTGGGACTGGAGCAGTGGACCCACAACTGGCTGGGAGAGATCGAAACCGCCCTGCCAGCGATCATCGCTCAGCAGGTCCTGTACATCGGCTATTTCATGATCATCATCCTGGCCGGTACCATGGCCATCCCCGTTTCCTTCTACGAGGCCGCCGAGATCGACGGCGCCAATGTCTGGCAGCAAGAGATCCACATCACCCTGCCCATGGAACGGGGAATTCTCATCACCTCTATGACCCTGGCCATGGCCTACGGGATGCGCCACTTCGAAGCTACCTTCCTGATGACTGCAGGCGGTCCGGCCAACAGCACGTCAGTCATGGGGTTAATGCTCTACAACAAGATGGGATTTCTGGACTACGGCCATGCCAACGCCGTGGGAGCGGTTTTGATCATCCTCGGAGGCGTGGTGATCGTCACGATCCGCAGCCTTCTGGGACAGCGGCAGGCCGCCGCCGAAATGCGGCAGTAGGGAGGGCAGGCATGAGAAAAACGACTTCACCGGCTGTCGATGCCATCGCCAAAACAGGAAAATGGATCGTTTTAGGTTTTTTTCTGATCATCACCTTCATTCCGCTGCTGTGGTTGGTAATCAGCTCTTTCAAAACGGATCTGGAGCTGATCAACAAGCCCTTTTTGCTTCCCAAGGTCTGGCAGATCCAGAACTACGTCAACGCCTTTCAGCTCTCCGATCTGCATCTGCTGTTCCTGCACTCGGTCATCGTTTCCGCCGCGGCCACGGCTCTGAATATCTTCGTGGCCTCGATGGCCTCCTACGCCCTTTCTAGGTTCCGCTTCGGCCTCAATAACGTGATCCTGTCCATCATCCTGGCCGGAGTGCTGATCCCGATCATCGCCCTGATGGTCCCTTACTTCCAACTGATCAGCAAACTCGGAATCTATGACTCGCTGGGGGCCCTGATCCTGACCTATGCGGCCATCAACCTGCCGATCTCGGTGTTTCTTATCCACGGCTTCATGGGTACGGTTCCCAAGGAGTTGGAAGAGGCGGGCCTGATCGACGGCTGCAACTTCTGGCAGCGCTACGCCAGGATCGTTTTTCCCCTATCCCGGCTCGGCGTTGTGACCGCCGGGACCTTCGTGTTCCTCTACGCCTGGAACGAATTCATCTACGCCCTGCTGCTCACCTCCTCAGTACGGGCCAGGACCCTGCAGCTGGGCATCCGCTTCTTCAAGAGCCAGTTCCGTGCAGAGTATACCTCCATGTACGCTGCCCTGGTTGTCACCATGATCCCCAGCATCGCCGTGTACATTCTCTTTCACGAGAAGATCATCC
>CAZKCQ010000261.1:0-4419 GCA_964551205.1 uncultured Spirochaetaceae bacterium | reverse complement strand
CTCCGGCTTGACAGGCCGGCGCGATAACCAAGCTTCGCTACGCCCCCATTCAGCAAGGCTAATATACTACCACCGGATGCATCTGTGTCAATACCCGGGCTTTTAAAATTTCGCCTGGGCAGTGCCGGGTAAGTCTTGTGCGACGGCGCGCCGACTGCACTCAGATTGAACGCTGATCCTGCGTTGACATTTGCCGGATTTCGGTGATATTTTCTAACCTGCGCAACAACCTCACAAGTAAGGAAACACCATGCCATCAAGAGAGATGCGAAGAGCGACCCGCCGACACCACCAGAAGGACGGGAACATCGCCCAAAAGAAACGGGAGATGCATCCTTTTCTGTACGCCTTCAGCGTCGTAGTTCTTGTGATTATTGTGGTAACTTTTATTCTTGCACCCGCTACGCGTGGTACTGGGAGGCGAAGTAGTTACATTTTCGGCTACTATAAGGGAAAGCCTATAGAATATGTTCCCGACAACTACTTCTCTCGACGCAAGGACGCCATCGCCGACCAACTGCGCCAGAGCGGGGAGCAGGAAGACGTGGCCGTCAAGGCCTATCAGGTCTGGCGTACGGCCTTCGATCAAACGGTGCTCCATACTGCCATCCTGACCGAGGCCGAGGCCAGCGGATTGTGGATCTCAGAGGACAATTTGAACGAAGCCCTGATCCAACGGGGGCCCTATACGATAGATGGGACCTTCAGTATTGAACGCTACAATGCCACCCCCAGCGCTCAGAAGATGGCCTACAAAAAGCTGTACCGGGAGCAGCTGATCCATGAACAGTTCCTGGAGGATGTTTTTCAGGGGTTGCGGGAAAGCCCGCAGGAGAAGCAGTTCCTGGCTCAAATGGTCGATGAGCAGCGACGCTTCAGTCTGGTCAGCTTCCCCTTCGACGCCTATCCGGAGCAGCAGATCGACAGCTACGCGAAGGAGAACAGTGAACGGTTTCGGCGGATCAAGCTGAGCCGCATCCTGATCAAATCCAGCAAACGGGAAGCGGAAGAGATCCGCAACAAGCTGGTCGATCGGACCGCAAGCTTCGAAGAGCTGGCCCGGGCTCACTCCGCAGATGTGTATGCGGAGAAGGGCGGCGATATGGGTTGGCGCTACCAATACGACCTGGAGGCGGATTTCGAGGACCTCACGCCCGTGGAAACGATCTTCCAGCTTAAGGAGACCGAAATCTCTCCGGTCCTGGAAAGCCGCTTCGGTTGGGTGATTTATCGCTGCGATAGCCCCGCCCTGGAACCGGATTTCGATGTGGAGGAGACCCGAAAGGTCGTGCGCGACTACGTGATGAGGTATGAAAAGGGACTGATAGAGGACTACACCCTGAGCCTGGCGGATAGCTTCCGCCAGAGGGTGGAGGACGTCGGCTTTCTCGGCGCTACGCTGGAGGAGAATTACTCGGTCGGATTGACCGACTACTTCCCCGTCAACTACCAGTCCTACTACTTCCTGTCGCCCGTGCGCTCCCTCCAGGAACAGATCAATCTCTCCTCCGCCGCCTACAGTGAGGAGTTCTTTATCCGGGCTTTCTCCCTGGCGCCGGGGGAGGTATCTTCCCCTATTCTGCTGGACGATCAGGTCGTCGTGTTGCGACTGGACGATGTGCGGGAAGCCCCGCAGCGGGAGCGGGATCTTCTGGGCGATTACTATACCTACTACGCGCAGCAGTCCGAGGAGCAGGACCTTCAGAACGCGCTCCTTGACCCGGATCTCATCCAGGATAACTTCGACGCGACCTTCTACAAGTACGTGTTTCCCAGGCAATGACCGAAGCCGAGCCTCTTCTGGTCGACACCGGACGGGGCTACACAGTTTCTTACAGGGGCAAGACCCTCTATTCCCCCAAGGATCCCCGGGGGGCGGCCGTCCGCAGGGTGGAGAGGCTCGATATTCAACCCAGAAGTCTGATATTTGTCCCCTCCCTGGGGCTTGGTTATGGTCTGGCCGAACTGCTCGGAAAGCTTCCCGATTCCTGCCACATCCTCTGCATCGAGGCGGACGAGCGTCTCTTCCGTCTGGCTGAGAATGAAGCGCAACCGCTGCCATCCGGTCCGGGTTTGACGATCCTTCGGACAGATCGTCCCGAACAGGCGGCTGGGATCGTCCATAAGCTGGGTCCCTGGAGGTTTCGTCGGGTCGTACCCATTCACCTCTGCGCTGGGTATCAATTCCACCGCCGGGCCTACGGGATGCTCCTCGAGGCCGTGGAGGAGGAGGTACGCCTCTTCTGGCAGAACAAGTTGACCCTGGTGGCCATGACCGAGCTGTGGCTGAAGAATCTTTTCACCAACCTTCGCTACCTGCCCGGGGCGGGGGACATCGCGGAATTGGCCACGAACCTTCCGATCTTGGTTTGCGGGGCCGGTCCCTCTCTGGAGGGCAGCCTCGAGTGGATCAGAAGGGTGCGGAAACAGGTGATTCTCATGTCCGTGGACACGGCCGTGCCCGTGTTAGCCTCGGCGGCGATGCTCCCCGATTGGGTTTTCACGCTGGACGCCCAGCTGTACACGTTACAGGATTTTATCCCCTGCCGGGACAGCCGTATCACCCTGCTCTGTGATCTGACTTCGAATCCCCAAAGCCTGCGGCTGTTCCCCGGGCTGTTCTTTTTCTCGACCCGCTTTCATCCGCTGTCCCTCTTTGACAGGCTTGAATCCGCCGCTCTGCTTCCCTCTTCCCTGCCCCCCCGGGGCTCCGTAGGTGTATCCGCCGTTGAAGCGGCACTGTCTCTCACCACCGGCCCGGTGCTGTTCACGGGTCTGGATTTCAGCTACCCCCAAAATCAAACCCACGCCCGCAGTTCACCGTTTCACCTGGCCGTGCTCCACAGCTGCACCCGCTTGCGGCCCTGCGGGATGAAGGTCTTCGAGACCCTTCTGGCCCGCCCGCGGCTGTGGCTGCGGGGTAAGGGGGGACGGCGACTGCTGAGCGACCTGGTCCTTCATACCTACGCCCGCCAGCTCCGTACGGTTAATGCGGACAGTTCGCGAAGCTACGATCTGTCGGCGGAAGGTCTGCCCGTGGGCGCGGAGCGGATCGACACGCTTGCAAAGTTGATCGACCTGTGCAGCGGGGCGGCCGGGGCCGAAGCGGCTGAGGCCGGGAGGGTTTTAAGGTCAGGCAATCGCCCAAGACCCACGTCTGATTCGGTGCGGCGCTTCTGCCAGAAGGAGCAGGGATTTCTAGCCTCGGTTATTCGATCGATCGGCGAATCCGACCGGGTACTGTCCCAAGCCCTCGCTCCCGTGGAGTATCTGCATCTTTCCCTTCCCGAGGTGGATCCAGAGCGAACCCTGAGCCCCCCGAACCTCTCCCTGATCGAAGGGCAGGCCAGGCTGCTCTCCCTTTACCTTGCGCGGACCCGGGCGGCGTTGGCGGACAGTCAATGACGGCCAAGTGGGTTTGTTACCCGAGCGGTATCCCGCGCGGTGCCCCGGAAAGTAGCCTCCATGGCATGTTTATTATTACTATTTAACTAATCTATAATCAGGGAAGCGGAGGATGCAGATGCTAAATCTATCTGTAAAGACGAAGTTGAAGCCCCGGGAGGCGTTCGACAAAACCTACGAGCATTTCACGAAAAACGTCGGCCTGCGGGTGGTCGAGATGGTGGGCCACATGCACGCCACTGAGGGCTTCACCGAGATACGGATTTCAAGCGGCAAACTGTCCGGCAAGGGAGAACATGAATCCCGGCAGGTCCTTCGGGAAATCCTGGACCATGTCAGAGACACCTACGGGCTGGAAACCGTCCACTACCTCCTGCACATGCACAGTGTCCCCGACGAATCGGTCGGGCATCTGATCGCCAAAGTGAACACCGGCTCCCCGACCGAAGTCGAGTTCACCAGCGAGGAGTATGACGAGCAGGTGCGGGAGTTCGCCCGGCTGTTGTAGCCGTGGAAAGCATTAAATAAAGATATCCGTCTCCAGATAAGCCGCCAGCTGCACGATGCTCTCCAGGAAGCCGGATTTCTTCTTCTTCACGTAGATCCGCAGCAGGGCGTAGCGGTTCTCGGTATCCAACTCCCACCCCTGGATGCTCAGGGGGTCATCCTTGGACAAACCCGTCTCATCGGCCACCGAGCCCGGTAGGACCCGGCGCACCGAATAGTTGGCCCTCCAGAGGAATCGGCTGGTGCGTTCGATCTTCATTCCGAACAGGGGCAGGAGTACATTTTCCCGCAGATCCTTTTCCAGGCTCACTTCGATGGGACTGTACGGTCGCTCGGCCAGACTGAGAGCCCCCTCCAGGGACTCACCCTCCCGCCGCCAGCGAAGCGAGACCAGAACCGGGTAGTCCAGATCCAGAAGGGCCGACTGGATCTCCCCGATCTTGGTATAGCTCTCTCCGTTCAGGGACTCGATGATATCCCCCTCCCGCAGCCCCGCTCTGTCAGCCG
>CAZKCQ010000260.1:0-4419 GCA_964551205.1 uncultured Spirochaetaceae bacterium | reverse complement strand
GATTTCTTCAACCCCTCCAGGTCGACCTGGTACTTGGCGGGCAACACCGCCATGGCGATCTTTCCGTCGATCTTCACGATAACGGTTTTGGCCATGTTCCTTCCCTTCACGTGGGCGGAGGCGGCAATCTCCTGGGCCGTATACGTGGTGGAATGGCGGATCGACACGTACTTGATCTTGTTCTTGTCGAGAAACTCTTTTAACTTGGTGACCGGCATAAATCTCCTCCTCGCCCCAATGATAGAGGATTATTGCCGGAAGCGCAAAAAAAATCGTTGTCGACAGCGATCCTCAAAACAATGTAGAGTCAAAAAAGTACAATGAGCGGCAAGCTACAAGCCCGATACACCCACACCAATCTTGTAGCCCGGGATTGGCGAAAATTGGCGGAGTTCTACGAAACCGTGTTCGGTTGTATTCCCGTACCTCCGGAACGGGACCTGCAGGGGGAGGGACTGGAACGGGGAAGTGGTGTACCGGGGGCCCGGATAAGGGGAGTCCATCTCCGCCTTCCCGGGCAGGGATCCGGCGGTCCCACCCTCGAGTTGTTCGAATATGATCAGAGGGTCGAAAGAGAAATCCCCGTCCCGAATCGCCCCGGATGGGGTCATCTGGCCTTCGAGGTCGACGATGTTGCCGCGGCACTGCAGGCCTTGTTGGCAGCAGGAGGGTCCCGGCTGGGTGAGGTGGTGACCTTGGAGGTGCCGGGAGCGGGAACGATTACCTGGACCTACGCCCGGGATCCGGAGGAAAATATAATCGAGCTGCAGAGCTGGTCCTGAGACCGCTGAGCTGCCTTATCTCCAGCTCAGCGGCCTACAATATTTAAAGTGCCATGAAGCTACTGTCTTGGAATGTCAACGGGTTACGGGCGCTTTTGCGCAAAGGGGAATTTGCCTTCCTGCCGGATGAACGCCCCGACGTCCTGTGCTTGCAGGAGGTGCGGGCGCGGCCCGAACAGGTCGGTCCGATCCTGGCCGAGTTTTCTTTCCAGTACTGGAACCCTGCGCAGCGGGCCGGCTATTCCGGAACGGCCTGCTTTTCTAAAATCAAGGCCCTCGAGGTACGCCGGGGCATGGGCAAAGCGGAGCACGACGGCGAAGGCCGGCTGCTCACCCTTAGGTTTCCCGAGTTTTATCTAGTCAACGTGTACACCCCGAACGCCCAGAGAAACCTGCAGCGCCTGCCCTACCGGCAGAATTGGGATCGGGACTTCAGAGCTTACCTCCTGGATTTGGAAAAAACCAAGCCCGTGGTGTTCTGCGGGGATCTGAACGTGGCTCACCGGGAGATCGACCTGACCCACCCCAAAGCAAACAGGCTGAACGCCGGCTTCACGGATCAGGAACGTCGCGGCTTCGGCAGACACCTGGCGGCGGGCTTCATCGACACCTTTCGGGAGTTCTGCAAGGAGGGAGGCCACTATACCTGGTGGAGCATGGTGACCCGGGCACGGGAGCGGAACGTGGGATGGCGGATCGACTACTTCTGCATCTCCAAAATCCTGCGTCCCGCCCTCTCCGGCGCCTTTATCCTGCCGCAGATCATGGGCTCGGATCACTGTCCGGTGGGAATCAACTTGGATCTGTAGGCGCCCAGCCGCCCGGCGGGGCAACCACCGTCTGCACCGGCTCAAGAAACGTAGGGAGCAGCTGCGCTCTTCAGGCGCTCGAATTCCTCCTGAAGACCGGCAAATGCGGATCGGGATGCCTCTCCGTCCCCTGCCTTAGCCGCCTCCTCCAGCTTACGGGCGGCTTCACCGATGGGATCGGCCGCCAGGTTCCAGGCGCCGCCCTTCAGCGAGTGAGCCTCCTGCCGGACAGCTTCCAGTTCTCCTTCAGCCAACGCTGCCGGGATCCGGGCGATCTGTTCCTCCACGGTCTTTAGAAACGAGGACAGCACGTTACGAACGACATCTTCCCGCCCCATGAAGGCAGCTACGGCTTTGGGGAAATCTAAAACCTCGTCCGCCGGGCCGGTCTGACTCGAAACAGGCGACAGCCACTGATCGAGGACGGGAACCAGATCCTTCTTCTTGAAGGGTTTGGTAAGGCAGTGGTTCATGCCGGCGCTGAGCGCCCGCTTCTGTTCCTCCTGAAGAGCACTGGCCGTGACCGCGATGATCGGGGTCTGCACACCCATCTCCCGCAACTTTCTGGTCGCGTCGTAACCGTTCATATTCGGCATCTGAATGTCCATGAAGATCAGGTCGAATTGTCGCTGTTCGGCCGCCTGCACGGCCTGCAGGCCGTCAGCGGCCAGGAAAACCTGATGGCCCAGCTTCTCGAGAATCACCTTGAAAAGCTGCTGATTGACCTCATGATCCTCCACCACCAGAATGCGGCCGCCGGAAGGCACGTCCTCCCCGGCGGAGGCTGCCGGCATCTCCTCCACCTCTTCCACCGATTCCAACTCCGCCAATTCCGGCTCGTACTCCACAGTGAGAACCCGGAAGACCTCCGCCAGCAGGGCTCCCCGCTTTACGGGTTTACTGAGATAGCCGTGAAACCACTTGAGGAGTTTCATCTTGGCCTCCCCACTTCCCAGCCCCTCCGGGGTATTCAGGATCAGCTTCATCCCCGCGAGCAGCGGATCGGCGATCACCTCGCTGGCCAGTTGCCAGCCGTCGATTCCGGGCATGCGCAAATCGACCAGCACCAGGGCGAACGGGTCCTCCCCGCCTCCGGCGGAGCGGCGCATCTTGGACAGGGCCTCTTCGCCCGCCTGCGCCTCATCCACCCGGCAGCCCCACTGCTCGAGATAGTCGCGCAGGACTTCCCGGGCCGAAGCGTTGTCATCGACCACGAGCACCCGCAGTCCGGGGAAAAACTCAGTAGGCAGATCTTCGAACAGATCGGCCTTGGCCTGAGTTTTCACGGGCACGGTGAACCAGAATGTCGAGCCGCGCCCTTCCTCACTCTCGACCCCGATACTGCCGCCCATCATCTCCGCCAGACTCTTGGAGATCGACAACCCGAGTCCTGAACCGCCAAATCTCCGCGTTGTGGAGGTATCAGCTTGAGAGAAGGACTGGAAGAGTCGGCCCATTTTGTCCTTGCTGATCCCTATACCGGTGTCCCGGATCATAATCTTCAGAGTGCACTGCCCGTCGCTCGGCTCGACCACATGGATCGAGATCTGCACCTCCCCCGCTGCCGTAAACTTCACGGCATTGTTGAACAGATTGATGACGATCTGGCGCAGCCGGGCCGGGTCGCCGCGCAGGCGATGCGGAACTCCGGGAGCAACATGGAGGATCACCTCCAGATTCTTCTTGTGCGCCTCCAGGATCACCAGATCGACAGCCTTGTCGAGCATCTCGTAGAGGTCGAATTCGATCTCTTCGAGAGTAAGCTTGCCCGCCTCGATCTTGGAGAAATCCAGGATATCGTTCACCAGCGTAAGCAGAACATCGGCGGAGAAACGGATCTGTTCGGCGTACTCGCTCTGCTCCATGTCCAGATCCGTGTCCAGCAGAAGCTCCGTCATCCCGGTTATCGTATGGATAGGTGTGCGGATTTCATGGCTCATGTTCGCCAGGAACTCGCTCTTGGTGCGGGCCATGGCTTCGGCCAGCTCTTTTGCCCTCTGCAGATCGACTTCGCTTCTCTTCCACCGACTGATGTCCTTGACCAGACCAAAGATGAACCGGGCCTGTCCCGATTTAAAGCGAAGCAGGGAAAGGTTGAGCCGCCACCAGGCCAACTGCCCGTCGTTGCGGTGGAAGCGGCTCTCCGTTTCGAAGAAGTTGACGGTACCGGCCTGCAGAGCGGTCAGGTTCTCGACGTACTCCAGTGAATCATCGGGGTGCACGAAGCTGGAGAGCTTCTTGTTCTTCAACTCCTCAGCCGAGCAACCCAACATGGTATGCAGCGTGGAGTTGCTGCGCAGCAGACGCCCCTCCAGATCCATCACCACCATGCCTACGGGGGATTGGACGAAAAAAGAACTGAACGGATCGTCATTGCTCTTCAGCCGTTCGATCTCCCCGGTCAGGGCGGCAAGCGACCGGGTGGTGGCGTGCAGCTGATAGGCGTAGCGAACAACCCGGCTGAGCAGGTCTTCGCTGACCAGCGCGGAGACCAGGAAATCTTGAGCCCCCGCCGCCAGAGCTTTGGAACCGCTTTCCCCGTCCCGAACCAGGACCACGATCGGCTGAGCCGCCTTTTTCTTGAGGGTACGGATTCCGTCCTCGAGTTCCTTATCGGAGCAGCGGCTGCTGTCCAATACGATTACATCGATATCGACATGCGAGAGGAAATTGATTGCTTCCCGGTGATCGTCGGCAAAAAGAAGATGATCCGCCCGGCCCGCTTCGATGGGTGAGTTATTTCTATCGACTCCTACGAGCAAGATCTGCACCCGATTATCCTAATCCCTCTGCGCCGAATGCGTCAACAAAGTTTATCGCTTGCAATG
>CAZKCQ010000259.1:0-4422 GCA_964551205.1 uncultured Spirochaetaceae bacterium | reverse complement strand
GGTAGAATCGGGAGGCCGTGCCCAGATCCTCCGGCTCCACGTCTTTCAGGGGGATGCCCAGCTTCCCGAATACGGCCACGTCGCTTGCGACCTCCTCCTCGCTGAAAGAATCCAGGACAGACAGGAACTCGTGAAGGCTGATGTGGTGCAGCTGCACGCCCAGGGCGGTTTGCAGATGGTCCGGATCCACAGCCAGATTGATGAAGCCCGGAGCGTGCTGGCCGATCAGTCCGACTTTGGCGTTGGCGAGCTGCACCGCGGCCGCTACCAGGGCAAGAGCCAGGTCCAGCTGGCCCTTCGTCCGATCGTCGTCCGGATGCCCGTAGACCAGCTCGAAGGGGCGGTGAAGCTGACGGAAGAGGGAGGCGAAGATGTGGGTGCCCACCAGCGAATTGCTGCTGATCATCTCCCCGGTTTGCTTCTCCGTGGTGGCCCAGAATATCAGCGGGTCCCTCCACAGCTGGGCCAGCACCGGCGCCAGGCGCCCGTCGCTCACCGTTGGCTGGGTTACCACCAGGGTCTGAACCCCGGCCTGTCGGCAGGAGTTCACGGCCTCCCGCAAACCGGCGTCATCGGCGATGTTGTCGCTCGGTATGAAGGGGTCGTAGTGATTGTCGCCTAGAAAATCTCGAATCGCCATCTTCACGGCTTTGCCCCATTCGGGGTCGAATCCCGGCCTCTTTCGCCCCAGGAAAAGCACACCGAACTTGATTTTGTGATCCATTCTATCGTCCATTGCAGTCTCCGCTTGCTTTGAAGTCGACCGGGCAAAGGGGCTTTGTCCGACCTCTTCTGTGAACCATATCCTATGGAATTGAAGGTCCGAAGTCAACAAAATTAATTACTTGTTGTAAAAAAGTTGTTTGAATTCTTGACAGGCCGGACAGGTATGTTGAACAATAGATCAGCTTGTATTCGAAAGGAGGTGATTTGCCGTATCGATTTTAGCAGGTTTTCTAAAGAGTTTCCGAAGCGTAACGGAATGGATTCTCCACGTTGTGGGGAGTGTAGAAACAAAGATTTGTTAAGGAGGAAGGTATGAGGACAAGAACCATTCTTGTATCGATCTGCGCTGCACTGTTTCTGCTCAGCGTCGTCCCGGTATTTGCCGGCGGCGGGCAGGAAGGCGGTGTAGTCACCATCGAGTTCGTCAACTGGGTAACCGCGGAGGAATCGACCCGCACCCCGGTCGACGATATTATCGACGACTTCGAAAGCAAAAATCCCGATATCGATGTCACTCCGGTTCCCGTTGGATTCAGTGACATCTTGAACCAGCTCACCGTCATGTACAACTCCGGAGACGCACCGGATCTGGCGCAGGCGGCGGGTCCGAACATCACCCTCCTGACCCTGATGGGAGCGCTGGCCTCAGCCGATCAGGTCTTCCCCAAAGATTTTCAGAACGACCTGGTAAAGAGCGCCTATGATCTGACCATGGTGGAGGGTACCCATTACGGGATCCCCTGGGCGCCGGGCCCGGACGGATTGTTCTACAACAAGGACCTGATGAGGCAGGCAGGGCTGGATCCGAACAGTCCACCGGAGACGATCTACGATTTTCAGGACCAGATCGCCAAGGCCAGGGGTCCTCTGCCGGAGGAAATCGTGGTATTCGGCTTCGACACCACGGTTCGGATGTTCGGTTTCGAGATGACCTACCCGTTCCTCAGGGCCTTCGGTGCCACGCCTTTCCAGGGTGACAAGGCCAACTTCAATACCCCGGAAGTCAAAGAGTACATGCAGTGGATGAGAACATCCGTGGAAAATAAATACACTCTTCCGGGAAAAAAGATCGGCGAGTTCAGGCCTATCGCGGCGCAGGGCCGCCTGGCGTTCATGATTGATCCTTCCTTTGTCAAGGGCATCGTCCTGAGCATAAACGACCAGCTCACCGAAGAACAGTTCAACAACTCCTGGGGTGTAACCGCCCTTCCCGGCGACAAGAACGGAAAGCACTACACCTACGCCTCCGATCACCAGTTGTGTGTATTCGAGCAGTCCAAGCACAAGGATGCAGCCGCCAAGCTGGCCATGCACCTGGTCAACAGCGACTACGCCTTGCGGAACTACCTCCTGAAAATTGGCTACACGCCGGCTACCAAGAGCGCCTTGGACCGGGTGCCCGAGTTCAAGCAAGATCCGATTTTGAAAGCGTTCGTGGAGAAGGTAAACGACACCGTGGTGAAGATACCTTACGGTCCTGATTACGCCAACATCGTGATTCCCTTCATGGCCGGGGTGCAGGAGGTCATAACAACGAACAAATCGATCGACGAGGTCTTGGCGGGAGTGCAGGAGCAGATAGCAAACATCAAGTGATGCAAGCTTCCAGCGCTAAGATAGAAAGGACGAGGCGTTGGCGTCGCAACGCCTCGTCCGCTTTTACCGCCATTCGATTCCTGGCTCCCGCCATAGTGGTGATGGGGGTCGTCATCCTCTTCCCTATAATAAATGCCGCGCGGCTCTCCTTTTTTAACTACGAATTGACCAAGCCCAAAGAGATTGCCTTCAATCTGTTCAAAAACTACGCCTACATGGTTCAGGATAAGCTCTTCTGGCACGCGCTGAAAAACACCGTGGTTTTTACCTCTCTTACGGTTGCCAGTGGACTGATCCTGGGTTTGATCCTTGCACTCGTCGTGTACGAGCTGCCGCGGAGATTGCACGGATTGCGCGGGGTACTTCTGGTTCCCTGGGTGATCCCTGGAATCGTGATCGGTTATCTGTTCATGTACATGTTCGATGTGGAGATCGGTGTCGTGAATTATGTGTTCCGGCAGGTCGGGTTCATCAAGGAGTTCCTGCCGTGGTTGATGAGGGACAACCTGGCGATGATCGCCATCATCATCACCCATGTATGGAACCAGACGCCGTTTTACATGCTGATGATCACCGCAGGATTGATGGCGATTCCGGATGAAGCGAGAGAGGCTTCGTTTCTAGAAGGATCCAACAGATGGCAGGAGTTCCGCTTTATCACCTTTCCCTACCTGCAACAGATCGTCGTGATTTCGAGTCTGTTGATGGTGATCCGGAATTTCAATTTTTTCCCGATCATCTTCACTATGACCGGCGGGGGACCCGCCTATGCCACCACCACGGCGGTACTCTATATCTATCGATTAGCCTTTGAACGATTTGATATCGGGTACGCCTCGGCTGTGGGCACGGTTTGGGTTATCATTTTGATCTTCGTGTCCGCTTTCTATATCCGAACTTTGAAGGAACGTTTCTAGACAGCGGTCTGGAGGAATATAGTGCGAACAAGACGAAACAGTATACCCGCTACCGTAATCATCGTGGCTATCCTGGTCGTTTTTCTGGTCTGGACTCTGTTTCCCATTTACTGGATGTTTGTTACCAGCATCAAGAAGACTGTGCACGTGTTCGACCTTCCTCCGGAGATATTCCCCTCTGCGCCGACGGTGGAGCACTATCTGGAGCTCGACCAGGGTTCGATTAAAGTATCGATATTCTTTATGAACAGCGTAATCAACTCCATCGGCACCGTGCTGCTGGCAATCGTACTGGCCGTTTTGGCGGCCTATGCGCTCTCCCGGGTGAAGTTTCGTTTTCGAAAAGCCGTATCCGTGGGGATTCTGACCACCCAGATGTTTCCGCTGGTGGTTTTGCTCATCCCCCTGTATCTGCTGTACAAGAATCTTCACCTCCTCAACACCTATCAAGGCCTCATTCTGGCCTTCACCTCCTTCACCCTTCCCTTCAGTATCTGGATGCTCAAGGGTTTTATCGATTCGGTGCCGATCGAAGTCGAAGAAAGCGCCTTCATCGACGGGTGTTCGCGGCTGCAGATTTTGAGCAAGATCGTCCTGCCCCTGATTATTCCGGGGGTCGTGGCCACGGGAGTTTTTGCTTTTTTGGATGCCTGGAACAACCTGCTGTTTCCCCTGATGCTGGTCAGCAAACCGAGCATGAAGACCCTTCCCCCCGGCATGATTCTGGCCTTTGCCGGGGAGTTCAAACACGACTGGGGGGGGATGATGGCCACCTCGGTCATCGTCAGCCTGCCCGTGGTTGTCGCCTTTGTCCTGGTCCAGCGCTTCCTGGTTGAGGGTCTGACCCGGGGAGCGGTCAAGGGGTAGGGGAGCGTCGAGCGCTGCAGGACGCCGCCACGCCGGAGATTCAGCGACCTGACGCCACCGCTCCGGAGTTCCAGTGACCCGCCTCTCAAACGCCTCGAAATTACCGGGATCGATTCAGTCGATGCTGCGGTACAGCAGCACCCGGGTTCGTTCCGTCGGCAGGCAGGCGCGTCCGCCGGTGAGGGGCTGCCTGTTCTCCGCGATGCAGTCCCGGAAATGTTCCAACTGCAAAACGTAGTGATTCCTGTAGGATACGGGAATCTGTTCTCGCCCGGCCTCGGTAATCCGTTCCACGGTTCCGTCGGTATAGGGTCCG
>CAZKCQ010000258.1:0-4429 GCA_964551205.1 uncultured Spirochaetaceae bacterium | reverse complement strand
TGAATGACCTTGGTGAAAATGCCCCGTCGGGGCATCACGCAATCTCCGACCGCCTTAAAAATCGCGCAGCCTTGGTGGCATTCCTTTCCGATCTGGGTCACCTCAAGGATCGCTTCCCCCAGGTGCAGACGCGTTCCGACGGGAAGGCCGGCCAGATCGATGCCCTGGGTAGTGATGTTTTCCGCGAAATCACCGAAATGGATTTCCACACCCCTACCCCGCATGGTTCGGATATCCTCGTCGGCAAGCAGAGACACCTGACGGTGCCAGCCTCCGGCATGGGCATCCCCTTCGATGCCATGCTCGGACCTCAGCAGCGCCTCTTCAACAGGCCGCTTCTGCACCCCCTTTCGATCGGAGATGTTGATGGAGAGGATCACGAAGGGCTTACGCATCTTCTTTCCTCTTTTCCAACAGACGGATTTCCCCGATCTGCATGCCCCTGTCCACAGCCTTGCACATGTCGTAGATGGTGAGGGCGGCGACCGACACCGCGGTCAGGGCCTCCATCTCGATCCCCGTCTTATCCGTACACACGGCGGTAGCGGTGATGTAAATCGAATCCTGCTCGAGCTCGAGTTGAACATCCACCCAATCGATGGCGATGTTGTGGCACAGCGGGATCAGCTCCGCGGTGCGTTTGGCCCCGGTGATGCCGGCGATCCTGGCCGCAGCCAGGACACCCCCCTTTTCGATAAGGTTTTCCCGGATTCTGCGTATCGTATCAGCGGACAGGAAGATCCTTCCGGCCGCCCGGGCGGTGCGGCGTACCCGGGGTTTGGCCGATACATCGACCATGCGGGCCTTGCCCGAATCGTCCAGATGGCTGAAGCTCTTCTTTTCACCTGCCATGTGTTCTATCCCCCGATCTCCATCATGCTCCTCCCCGTACATACCGAGCCCCGCTGCGGTTTGCGGGCGATGGTTGTGCGCAAACTGCCTTCGATGTCCTCCAGATCGATCGGGATCTCTTCGTCGGAGTGCAGGCAGGGCTTCAGGGTTCCGTCGGCAAGCAGCCGGATCCTGTTGCATTCCTCGCAGCGCGGAGGTCTGTCGTAGTGGTAGTCATCGACCTTCTCCGCCGCCAGGGCGTAGTGGTTGATCAGCTGCAGGGTCAATCCCCTGCTTGCACAGAAACGCCGCATCTCTTCGATCTCCGGCTCCGAGGTGTCCGCCAGCACCACCATGTTGATCTTCACGGGAAATTTTTCCACTACCGCGGCTTCGATGCCTGCCAGGACCCGCCGGATATCCCCGACGCGGGTGATACGATGGTAACGTTCCGGATCCAGGGTGTCCAGGGAGATGTTGAGGCTGTCCAAGCCGGCGGCCTTCAGCGCTCCGGCATAGCGGGTCAGCAGGGTTCCATTGGTGGTCATGGCCAGCTGCTGCAAACCCTCTACACCGCGGAGCATGCCGACCAGCTCCACAATGCCCCGCTTCACCAGGGGTTCCCCGCCGGTCAGGCGCACCTTGGTCACACCCAGTCTCACCGCCGCCCGAACCACGGCGGTGAGCTGCTCGAAACTCAGGAAATCCTGGTGTCGCCGGATGGGCACCCCCTCCTCGGGCATGCAGTAGCGGCAGCGAAGGTTGCACTTGTCCGTCACGGAGATGCGCAGGTAGTCGATCCGGCGGTTATAGGAGTCGTACATTCAGCTCACTTCCCTCTTCGATGCGGGTGGTTCCGATCTCGATACGAATCAGCCCCTCCGCTTCCCGCAGGGCGCTGAGGTGGGAGGACCCGTGGTAGGACAGGGGAATAATCCGACTTCCTTCCAGCCTGACCGGGCGGTATTCCAGCCGCTGCACGTCCCGCCGCTTGATCGCTTCGGCCAGTGTGCCGCTGACCACACGGGGTTTGCCGGTTATTCCCATCCAGCGGTATAGGAACAGTTTCACGAACACCTCGAAAATGATAAAGGTGGACACGGGATTTCCCGGGAGCCCGAACACGAAGGAGCGCTCTTTACGGGCGAACAGGGTCGGCTTGCCCGGCTTCACAGCCAGCTTGTGGAATACGACCTGCGCGCCGAGATTCTTCAATACTCCGGGGACGAAATCCAGATCCCCCATCGAAACGCCGCCGGAGAGAAGCAGCACGTCGCAGTCCCCAAGAGCACGATCGATCGCCCCGGCGAGCTGCTTTGGATCATCCGGCACCACGCCGTAGTTCCGCCAGCGGGCTCCCATGGCCTGCACCTGGGCGCAGAGCTGGGGACCGTTGGAGTTGTAGATCTCGCCGACCTCGAGCTGCTGTCCCGCCGAACGCAGCTCGCTGCCCGTGGTGATGACACCGACCACCGGCACGGCGGAAACTGAAACCGAAGCGTACCCCTGGGAGGCCAGCACACCGATATCCTGAGCCCTCAGAACCTTCGGATCGAGAAGCGGGTCTCCGGCGCGGAGGTTCTCTCCTCGCACGATGATGTTGGCATACGGTTCCGGTTCTGTCACCCTCATCCAGCCCTCGGACTCCCGGGTGAATTCCACCCGCACGATCTTGTCCGCCCCCTCGGGCATCATGGCGCCGGTCATGATCTTGCTGCATTGTCCGGGACCGATCTTGTTTTTCGGGACATCCCCGGCGGCGATCATCTCGAGAATCTGAAAACGCTCGCTACCATCCGAAGCTCGCAGGGCGTAACCGTCCATGGCGGCTTTGGAAAAGGGCGGTGAGTCGACCCGGGCGCGCACCACTTCAGCCAATACCCGGCCCAGGGCTTTGTCGATCGGCACCACCTCCACCGGCGGCGTGAACTCGAAGTCCTCCAGTATCTTCAATGCCGCATCCGGATTCAACATAACGCTCTCCCGTTCGCTCTCAGTAAAGGCGGATCGCCGATGCCTTAAAGGTAACATAAAACTCCGCCCTGGGCACGACCTTTAAGGAATCGACGGAATACTCGGTAATCAAGGCCTGCACGGGGAAACCGCAGTCCAGGCTCACCCGAACCGTATGATCGACCGTTTCCACCCGCCTGACCGTTGCCGGGAACTGGTTCTGGGCGCTGGTTTGGATGCGCTCCTTCGACAGGATGACATCATCCAGGGCAAGGACGGCGGTGGTGAAACGGCCCTCCTGGGCCGGGCAGCGCAGGACCTGCGCGCCGGTTCGAAAGTAGGTGAATCTCTCGTCCGTTGACTCCGAGACACCCTTGAAGATGTTCTCCCGCCCCGCAACCAGGCGCCCTTCCTCCATGAGCACCAATCGGGTGCCCAGCCGGTAGGCAAAGGCCGGATGATGGGTGCTGACGATCACCGTGGTTCCTCCCTCGTTCAGGTACAGGATCAGCCGTTCGAGCAACTCGATCGTTTCCACATCCACGTTGGCAGTTGGCTCGTCCAACAGTAGCACCTTGGGATCCAAAACCAGGGCGCGGGCGATGGCCACCCGCTGCCGCTCCCCCCCAGACAGTCGTCGTGCCCTTCTGTGTTCGAACCCGCCGAGACCCACCCTCCGCAGCGCTTCGGCCACGGCCTGGTGTACCTGTTCGGATGGGGTACGGCGAACCTTCAGCCCATAGGACACATTCCCATAGACACTCCCATCAAACAGATACGGGTCCTGATGGACCAGAACCGATTCGCTGCGGAGTCCGGCGATGGTCTGAGGGTTGAGCGGCTGCCCCCGATAGAGGATCACTCCGCTGGAGACGGGAAGCAGTCCGTTCAACAGCTTCAGCAGGGTGGTCTTTCCGGATCCGTTGGGTCCAATAAGAACCGTGATCCCCCCGCTGCGGATCTCCAGGTCGGCGAGATCGAGAACCGGATCGGCGTCGTAGGCGAAGCGCAGAGAGTCGACGCAGAACAGCGGATCGGTTTGCAGGTGTGGCTCAGCGTTCATGTTTAATCACCCCGTGGAGGGTAAAGTTCACCAGGAAGGCGATGGCCATCAGGATGATGCCCAGAGCCAGGCCGAACTCGAACTCCCCCTTGCTCGTTTCCAGCGCGATCGCCGTGGTCAGAGTTCGGGTATACCAGCGGATGTTGCCCCCCAGCATCATGGCCACCCCTACCTCCCCGACCACGCGGCCGAAGCCGGACAACAGTGCCGAGAGGATGGCGATACGCCCCTCCCAGATGATCATGCGAAACACCTCCGCGGGCCTGGCTCCCAGGGTGATGAGGGTTTCCGGAAGCCGCTGATCCAGGCGGCTCAAGGCGCTGTATACCAGAGAGGTGATCAGGGGAAAGCAGAGGATGACCTGTCCGATGTGGATCGCCGCCGGGCTGAACAACAACCCCAGGAATCCGAGGGGGCCGGCCCGGGATATGAAGGAGTACACCAGCAATCCCACCACCACGGTAGGTAGGGCCATGAGAGCATTGAGAAAGGCGATGAGCTGCTTCTTGGCCGGGAAGCTCTTCAGCCCGATCAGGAAGCCCAGGGGGAGGCTCAGGGCGGAGGCGATCACCACGGACACCA
>CAZKCQ010000257.1:0-4432 GCA_964551205.1 uncultured Spirochaetaceae bacterium | reverse complement strand
TACAGGCCGATGCAATGTAGAAGTTACCCCTTCTGGAGTGGTAATCTGGTCTCACTTCACAGCTGGGAACAACTGAAGAGCTCCTGTCCGGGAATAGGCGTGGGGCGTTTACACTCGCGCAGGGAAATCGAACGCTGGCTGCAGAAAGCGGAGGCGAATCGATTTTTGGGCAACTTCGCAGAAATGGAATGAAAGTCAAGTTCTGGGGCGTCCGAGGCTCAATTCCCACACCCCTCACCCAAAGCCAGCTGAAAAGCAGGATAACCGCCGCGGTTGCCCGTATCCGGCCTTCCGATCTGAAATCCGCGGAGACCCGGGAGGCATTCCTGGCCAAGCTTCCCCCCTACATCTTCGGGACCGTGGGCGGAAACACCACCTGTCTCAGCATTCACGCTCCGAACACCCCGTTGGTGATCATCGACGCCGGTTCGGGAATCCGGGAGTTGGCGGCCATGGTAAACCGGCAACCGCAAAAGATCCGGGATTTTCACATCTTTTTCACCCACTTCCATTGGGACCATCTGCAGGGGCTGCCCTTCTTCAGTCCGGCGGGATACAACAAGGACAACACCCTCCATTTCTACAGCCCGAGAGACAACCTGGAGGAGATCATCCGCGGCCAGATGATACCTCCCTATTTTCCGGTGGACCTGGATGCCATGGCATCCCAAAAGCGCTACATCCGTCTGCAGGCGCCGGGTACACGGCTCGGGGAGATGGAGGTCCGCTGGAAGAACATGCGCCATCCGGGAGGTTGCATAGCCTACAAGATGTCCCACAATGGCAAGAGCATGATCTTCTCGACGGATACCGAACTGTCGCCGGAAGATTTCAAGAGAACCGCAGAGAACAGCCGTTTCTTCGAAAACACGGATCTGCTCATACTCGACTCCCAGTACACCCTGGGGGAGGCGATCGAGAAGTATGATTGGGGACACACCTCCTACAGCATGGCCGTGGACTTTGCCGCGGAATGGAACATCAAGACCCTGGTGCTGTTTCACCATGAGCCGCTGTATAATGACCGCAAGATCTTCGGCATGCTGAACTCCGCCGAGTGGTATCGAGCCCGCCTGGGTAAGAAGCAGTTCCGCGTTCTGCTGGCCGTAGAGGGGATGGAAGTTGACCTCTGAGTTCCAGTTGAAAGGCCGGGAGATCCTGGGCGTCTACCTCCTGCTCAAAGACAGCGAGGCGGAACTGGATGAGACCCTGCTGCAGCTGCTCGATCGACTGGAGCGCACGCTGTATCAGGAATTGACAATCGATCAGTTCGAGAACATCCGGCGATCTTATTACGAGAGACGCACGTAGTGCGGCTCGAGGATGAGATCGCTCCGGTGATATCACGAGGACAGCTGATTATAAAAAGAATTGAATTTGCCGTTCCGGAGTTATAAATTTGGTAGTAACCCGCCGATCGACGTGGCTGCAGCTTTCGCCGTACGGTCGAGTAATAAAAACGACAGGGGTGCGACATGAAACAGAAAGTGTGTGTGCTTGTTGTGCTGATCGCTCTGGTATCGATTCCCGCCTTTGCACAGTACGATCCGCCTCCGGGAAGCGTTACTCTGCCCTTCGACCTGTTCTCTCCGGTTTTTCTGGCCGGAGGGGCAGACTCTGTTGCCGAGGGAATCCCTGCCGCCTCTGTACTGAATCCCGCGGCTGCCGGGGACACCCAACGTTTCACCGTTGATGTCAGCTACCTCGCTCTGATCGGCACCGAAGCGCCGGATTCCGGCTGGAACGGGCATGCGGTGAACGGCGGGTTCATCTGGCCGACCCGGGCCGGGGTGCTCAGCGCCGGCGCCCACTTCTTGTCGTCGGATTTCTCGGCGATCCAGCTGGGAAACCATTTCGGCGCCAACATAGCCTTCGCCAAGGACCTGTTTCCGAAACTGCTCATCGGCTTGGGCCTGCAGGGCCAGTACGGCTCAGAGGACTGGGGCCTGAGCGCGGACCTGGGCTTCGTCCACCTGCCCGGAGATGTGCGCTTCATGAAGGACCTCCGCTGGGGCATCGCGCTGCGCGGGCTGGGCAAGGGAATGAGCCCGGTGGACGGCTTCGATCCGATTTACGCGCCCTTCACCCCCGCGGCGGGGTTGAGCTTTGACCTGCTGCAGAGGCAGAAGCTGGTCTGGTCCTGGCACTCCGATGTATCCCTGCCGAGCTTTCAAAACGTGACCCTTAACCTGGGGACCGAGCTCAATATATCCGATCGCGTATTTTTCCACCTGGGCAGCACGATCGCGGCGAACGAGTTCGGCTCCGGGGATATGCGCATTCCCGTGTCCTTCGGGGCATCGGTCAAGCTGGGTACCTCGGTGAAGGAGAGCCGGAGCGAGCTGAAGATCACCGCGGCGGGAGCCCCCTTGTACAGCAACATCTGGGCAGCCGGAGCCGGTGTTAATCTGGCTGTGGGCCTGATCGACCGGCAGGCGCCGGAGATCACTCTGAACACCGATCAGGAGTTCATCTCTCCTAACCTCGACGGTATCCAGGACGACCTGGTCAAATCTCTGGCCATAACCGACCAGCGTTTCGTCAAGGGCTATCGTTTCGTCGTCCTGGATAGCGCGGGCAACCAGGTGCGGGAGATCGTCAACAAGGACGAGAGGCCGGAAAACGTAACCTTCAAGAACGTTCTGGCCCGCCTGGCCTACGTGAAAACCGGGATCACCGTGCCGGAGCAGGTCCGCTGGGACGGCCGCTCCGACGCGGGAACCGTGGTCGCCGACGGCACCTACACCTTCAAGGTGGAAGCCTGGGACGACAACGACAATCACGGAGAGAGCGCCTCCGGTACGGTGATCGTCGACAACACCGCTCCGCAGATCACCGCCCAGGCCCCGTACCTGATCTTCTCCCCGAACAACGACGGCAACAAGGACACCCTGCCGATCGAGCAGAGCGGCTCGGAGGAGCTGCTGTGGAGCGCTTCGATCAGCGACACCGGGGGGCAGCAGGTCGCCTCCTTCACCTGGGAAAACAGCCGGCCCGATTCCTTCCAGTGGAACGGTACCAATGACGAGGGCATCCTCACCGCCGACGGAGTGTACTCCTACCGGATCAGCGCAACGGACAGGGCCGGCAACTCCGGTGAGGCGTCCATCGACAACATCCTGATCAACACTCAGGCCACCCCGATCAACATCACCATAACCGATTCCTTCTTCTCGCCCAACGGCGACGGCAGAAAGGACGGGATCCAGTTCACCCTGGACGTACCGGTCACCACCGGCATCGAGAACTGGAAGCTGGAGGTCGTTAACGGTGCAGGACAGGTGGGAAGGACCTTTAGCGGAACCCAGACGATCTCCAAGATGGTCGCCTTCGACGGGCGCGATGACCAGGGCAACGTACTGCCTGAGGATACCTACTCGGGGCAGCTGGAGGTGCTGTACGTAAACGGCAACAATCCCACGGCCCAGTCTCCCCGGTTCACCATCGACCTTACCGCTCCTTCGGCCACGGTCAGCGCGGATCTGGCCATCTTCTCTCCGGATGGAGACGGAAACAAGGATGTGGTCACCCTGTACCAGGAAAGCTCGGAGGAAACCCTCTGGAACGGTACCATCGAGGACATCGACGGCCGCACGGTGCGCAGCTACTCCTGGCGGGGCAGGGCGGACGCCAAGATCGAGTGGGGCGGTCGGGCCGATGCGGGGGAGCTGGTCGCAGACGGCATCTACTTCTACTCCCTGCAGGCAACGGACCGGGCGGGCAACTCGGGAGCATCCAAGAAGGTGCGTTTCCAGATAGATACCCAGGCCACAGAGGTCTTCGTGTCCGCGGACCTGGGCGTGTTCAGTCCCAATGCCGACGGGGTGAAGGACAGAGTCACTATCCAACCCCGGCTCAAGGTAACGGAGGGAGTCTCCCGCTACGAGCTGCGCATCCTCGATTCGAAGGGACAAATTCTACGGAAGGTGGAGGGACAAAACCGGCCGCCCCAGGATTTCGCCTGGGACGGGCTGGACTCAAGCGGGCGCAGGCTGGCCGATGGAGCGTACCAGGCGGAGTTGATCCTGGACTACCAGAAGGGGGATCACCACGAGGTACGCACCGCCGTCTTCAGGATAGATACCAAGGCTCCGACGATCGAGCTGTCCGCGGACTACAGCCTGTTCAGCCCCGACGGGGATGAGTTGAAAGACAAGCTGCCGGTGCGCCAGAGCTCCAGTGAAGAGGTGCTCTGGGAGGGGGAGTTCCGCAATGCCAGCGCGGAGGTGGTGCGCAGCTATTACTGGAAAGGCAAGGCCACGGATTTCCAGTGGGACGGGAAGGATGAGAACGGGAACAAGATTCCCGATGGTTCCTACAGCTACACGATTCGCAGCACCGATCAGGCCGGCAACGGTGTCTCCAAAGAACTCCGGGGCCTCCAGATCGACACCCGGGTCACCTCGGTGTTCGTTACCGCCTCCGGCGACGG
>CAZKCQ010000256.1:0-4451 GCA_964551205.1 uncultured Spirochaetaceae bacterium | reverse complement strand
TTCGGGGCGCCTGTTTCTGACCGGGGAGGGCTCCAGCCGGATCTTTCCGGCCAAACGAGCCATCTACGATGCGCTGAAGAAGGCGGATTTCCTGGCGGTCACCACCGACGGTGCCACCCAGGCTCTTGAATACGATCTGGCCGCCTATGCCGTGTTCGCAGCCTCCAACTCCGGAAAGACCAAAGAGGTGGTGCGGCTGTTCCAGGCATTGAAAAGTTCCGGCCACCGGGCCCTGTTTGCTCTGACCGCATACGAGGATTCTCCCCTGGACCGCTTGGCTGCCGCCAGCCATATACTGATCAGCGGGAAAGAGGAGGCCGTGGCCGCCACCAAGACGGTGGTGGAGCAGGCTCTGTTCTACGACAGCCTGCTGAGGGCTCTGAGGGGCGAACAGATGGACGGACTGAAGGATCTGGCCGACAAGTTCGAAAAAGCTCTGACCTTGGCGATCGATCCAGGATTGGTGGAGCGGGCCAAGAATGCCACCACGATCTACTTCGCCGGTCGCAACACCGGCGTGGCTGAGGAGCTCACTCTCAAGACCAATGAGATCACCCGCAAGAAGGCGGATTTCCTGGAGGGAACTTACGCGGTTCACGGCATCGAGGAGGTCATGGACGGCGAAGAGTTGGTCGTGGTGGTGGAACCCTTCACCTCCGAAGAGGAGAAGTTCCGCGAGTGCCTGGTCGATGGGGTGGGGCTGGAAGTAATTGCCATATCAACGCGGCAAACGAGTTTCCCCACCGTAGTCATTCCCGAGGCCGGGGATTACCAGAGTTACGTGGAAATCGCCGCCGGTTGGAACCTGTTGGTAGAGATCGGCATCGGCCTGGGCATCGATCTGGATAAGCCGCAGCGAGCCCGCAAAGTGGGCAACATCTACCAGGGTAACTGATGGGGCGCTACTATGCGGCGGTAGACATCGGAGCCACAAAGACTACGGTCAGCGTGTCCTCCCGTAGCGGAATACTCGCCCGGGTGTATCAGCTGACCCGAAAAGTAGGAGACAGGGGAACCGTACCCCGTCAGATCGATTTCCTGATCGGCTACACCTGCGAGCAGGCGCAGATCGACAGGAGTCAGATTGCCGCCGTGGGGACAGGGCGGGCCTAAGCCTGGTGATGCCGGAGAACTGGATCGCGGACTGACAGAAGCGAAAACCCTGGCAGCAGGCACCCGACACGACGGTGCTGGAGCCGGATATTGCCTGAAGAGGAGAGACAAGGTGAGCCACATCGAGATCGGGTTTCTGAGAGATTTCTCGAAAGAGTTTGTACCCGCAGAGTATGGGCAGGAGTGTCGGGATGAGGATCTGCGGCTGTTTCAAGCGGGCGGCGGGAAAGACTACCGGCCGTTGAGCTCGGAGCAGATCGAGATCTTGGTGAAGAACAACAATACGGCCGAGGACTGGGACCGTATTCTGGTCAGCGAGCAGTTCGATCCCCGGCTGGTCCGTAACTGCGAGTTCTGGGGTCTGGTCCGCATCGGAGATCTCTCGGCGACCTTTCTCGAGTACCACGAGCTCAAGCTTCCGGTCGGGTTGTCCAACAGCACGATCATCAGCTGTGATATCGGCGACAATGTGGTGATGCGCAATGTTCACTACCTGGCCCACTACATAATCGGAAACGGGGTAGTCCTGTTCAACATCGACGAGATGATCACAGTGAACCACGCCAAGTTCGGCAATGGAATTGTGAAGCAGGGTGAAGAGGAATCCGTGCGCATCTGGGTGGAGGTGGGCAACGAAAACGGCGGCAGGAAGATACTGCCTTTTAACGGCATGCTACCCGCCGATGCCTACATCTGGTCCCGTTACCGCGAGCTGCCGGAGCTGCTTGAGAGTTTCCAGGATATGACCGACCGAGTGGCGGACAGCCGCCGCGGGCACTACGGGATCGTGGGGGATCGGGCGGTAATCAAGAACAGCCGAATCATCAAAGATACCCTCATTGGAAGCGACTGCTACATCAAGGGCGCCAACAAGCTCAAGAATCTCACGATCAACTCCAGCGAAGAAGAGCCGAGCCAGATCGGCGAGGGAGTGGAGATGGTGAACGGAATCGTGGGCTACGGGAACAGGATCTTCTACGGCGTGAAAGCGGTGCGTTTTTTCACCGGACGAAACGTGCAGCTGAAGTACGGCGCCCGGTTGATCAACTCCTATCTGGGCAGCAACTCCACGGTCTCCTGCTGCGAGATCCTGAATAACCTGATCTTTCCCTTTCACGAACAGCATCACAACAATTCCTTTCTCACAGCTTCCACCCTCTTGGGGCAGTCCAACATCGCCGCTGCGGCCACCATCGGTTCCAACCACAACTCCCGGGCAAACGACGGCGAGGTCTTGGCCGGACGGGGTTTTTGGCCCGGGTTGGCATCCAGCTTCAAGCACTCCTCCCGCTTCGCCTCCTACTGCCTGATCGCCAAGGGAAGCTACCCCTGCGAGCTTAACATCACCCTGCCCTTCGCCCTGGTGAGTATGGCTGAGGACAAGCACACGATCCAGCTGATGCCCGGCTACTGGTTCGAACACAACATGTACGCCGTGGTGCGTAACGCCCACAAGTACCGGGATCGGGATAAACGGGTGATCAAGGAGCAGAACATCGAATACGATTTTCTGGCCCCGGACTCGGCCGAGGAGATGATTCGGGGCATGGAGATCCTTCGTTCGGCCGTAGAACAGCAGATCGGACGACCTCTTGGCCCTGAGGATCTCGAGAACCATGAACAGCTCGATGCGTCCCTCGATTTGCGGCTGGGGGGAATGACCTACAACCGCAAGGTCAGGATCCTCCACCCCCTCCGCGGCTACCTCTGGTATCGAAAGATGCTGCGCTTCTACGGTGCCCGAGAGCTCAAGGCCGCTGTCCAGCGTGCTTTGGAAAGCCGAGGCGAAAAAAAAGGCAGTGGCGGTAAGCCCGGAGGCGATGCAATCGTAAAAGACATCGTAAAGCGGTACTCAAAGCCCTACCGAAGTTGGGAAAATATCGGCGGCCAGCTGATCCCCGGGCCGGAGCTCGATGAGTTGATCCGCACTGTCTGTGAGCGGCGGATCGACACCTGGGAGCGGCTTCACCAGGCCTACGATAGCGCCTGGAATGTGTACCCGGAACAGAAGACCGCCCATGCTCTGTACTGTCTGCTGTACGGCTATGATCTAAGCATCGAGCAACTGAGACCTGAGCTGATCCGCCGGATCCTGACCGAATCGGTGGAGACCGCCAGGGAACTGCTCCGGCGGGCCTACGCATCCAGACGAAAGGACTACGAGAACCCGTATCGTCAGGCCACCTTCCGGAACCCGGCGGAGATGGAAGCGGTGTGGGGCAAGCTGGAGGATAATTCATTTCTTAAAGACTATACGGTCGAGATCGAGGGATACTGCAAGGACGTCCGGGAGTGCCTGAAAGCCTTTTCTTGAACTCCTCCGCGCGAATGAGTACATTAGCGCACACGGTTATGAGAACACAAATCGAGGCCGTTGTTTTTGATTTCGGCGGGGTGCTGACTTTACAGCCCCTTGACAGTCATCTGGAAAGCATCCGGGCTCTGTGCGGCCTGGACCGTCCGACCTTCGAGCTGGAGTACAGGCGGCAGCGTCGCGACTACGATAGGGGTATAATTGACAGTCGGGAGTACTGGTCCCGTGTCATAGATTCCGGAGGCAAATCCGTCGACCCTGCGGTCCTCCGATCTCTGTATGAAGAGGATGTGGCCAGCTGGACCAGGGTCAATGAACCGGTACTCAACTGGGCGTTCCATTTACAGGAGGCCGGGATGCGAACCGGGATCCTCTCCAACATGCCCCGGGATATCCTCGAACGGATCGAAACCCGTTTCCGGTGGTTCGATCGATTCGAGGTAAAGATCTTCTCCTGTGATATCGGTGTAAACAAGCCCGAAGCGGAGATCTATAGGGCCTGCCTGGATGCCCTTCGGCTGGAAGCAGGGAAGGTCCTGTTTCTCGATGATATTATAGAGAACGTGAAAGGGGCGCAGCGGACCGGGTTCAGGACCATCTTGTTTCGCGATTACGAAGATGCTCTGCGTCAGATCGCGGACAACAGCTGGCTAGCGGAAAAACTACTCGTAAATCAGGAGCACGGATGAAAGTCCCTCTCTCGGCCTATCTGGCGACGATCAAGAGCCCTCTCACCCGGCTGGTGCAAATCCTTTCCGGCGATTTTCCCTACGTGTCGATATTATCGAGCGACTCAACCGGGATGCGCTATTCGGTTCGGAAACGGGCGATCGATATCCGTCAAAGCAGCTGGTGCGAGCGGGGATCGGTGATCCGGATCTACGACGGTCACGGATACTCGGAATACTCGTTCAACGTGCTCAGCGCAGATTCGCCGCAACACATCGAGACTCTGGCCGCCGAGATCCGCGAGCGCTTCCGGCGCTCTTCCGCCGTCGTTCGGCAGCTTCCGTTCGATCGTCCC
>CAZKCQ010000255.1:0-4453 GCA_964551205.1 uncultured Spirochaetaceae bacterium | reverse complement strand
TTCTGTTAGGCTGTGGGGCCACGATCCAGGAGTTCAACTGCATCCGTAAACATATATCCGCCCTGAAGGGGGGACGGCTGGCCGAGCTGTTGCATCCGGCCAGATCCTTGAATCTGATCCTCTCCGATGTGGTCGGAGATCGCCTGGACACGATCGCTTCCGGACTGACCGTGGCGGATGAGACCACCTTCGCCCAGGCTCTGTCGATTGTCGGCAAGTACGGGATCGAACAGCAGCTGCCCGCCGGGATCGTGGAACTGCTGCGGCGGGGAGCCGACGGCGAGTTCCCGGAGACCCCCAAGCCTGGGGATCCGGTGTTTGCCGCCGTGACCAATGTCCTTCTGGGAACCAACTACACGGCCCTCAGCGCAGCGGCAGGAAAGGCGGAGCAGCTGGGATACGCCCCGGTTGTTTTGTCCTCCCGCGTCGTGGGAGAAGCCCGGGAGGTGGCCAAAGTCCTGGCGGCCATAGCCCTGGACATGCGAGCTCTAGATCTCCTGGCAAGAAGACCGGCCTGCCTGATGTGCGGGGGGGAAACCACGGTTACGCTTCGGGGGAATGGGCTGGGCGGCCGCAACCAGGAGCTGGCCCTGGCCTTTCTGCAGGAGATCGCCGCTGCCGGCGCATCTACGGCTGAAGGGATAACCTTTTTGTCCGCGGCCACCGATGGGAACGACGGGCCCACCGATGCGGCCGGCGCCTTCGCTTCCGTTGATATCCTGGAACAAGCCCGGAGGCGGGAACTGTCGATCGGCGGCTACCTCGCTCAGAATGATTCCTACCATTTTTACGAAGCAGTCGGCCGGCTGCTCAAGACAGGACCGACCAATACCAACGTCTGCGATCTGCAGATCTGCCTGATCTACTAGTTTTTTCTCTCTGAGCGGGGGGCGGTTCCAACCCTCAGGATGGGAAATACGATCAGCAGCAGCAGTCCCGCGGAACCCAGGGCTGCTCCGATCCCCACCGTATCGGCCAGGTAACCCACCACGGGCGCCAGCAGCGCCACCAGGATCGTCTTTACCTGGGATTCTCCGGAAAGTCCAGAGGCCATGACCTGTTCTGATATCTGCTCGCTGATAAAGCCCACGGTCACCGGCCGTCGCAGGTTCATCAGAGCGTAGATCAGGATGAAAAAAACGACTGCGGGAATTTTCGAGGAGGAAAAGAGAAGACCTCCGGTGGCCAAGACCAGAACGCTGCCGATCAGATAAGTTATATTCACCGAGCGGGCCGGGGGACGGATGCACTTCTCGATATTTCCTGCTCTGCTCGAAGCGAAGGCGGCGATGAGGTACAGCAGGAAATAGATGATTCCCGTCAGGACAGCCACCCGACGATCGCCTGAAAGGCAGACCAGCACGGGGAATGCAATGGCTATGGATTGAAGGACTGGCTGGAGGTAATCCTTGACGCTCTTGAATACGGCGTCGAAGGATGCGGAGTTGAACAGAGTGCGCAGAACCCCCGGGTTTTTGAAAATGGCGATGAAACGCTTGAGGGTGGCAAGGATCTGATTGCCCGATTTTTTTAAAACCTCGGTTGATTTTATTTCTGATTTTAAGCCGTCCAGTTCTGCCGGGTAGGATATCATCAGAGCCAATCCGGCCAGGTAGGGAACCACGGAGGCGAGATAAATGATGCGATAGCTGCCGCTGTACAGCACAAGTGCCGCCGCGATCAGCGATGACACAGCGGCTCCGCGTTCGGAGCAGGCGCGGGTGTGGCCGTAGTAGGATACCCTGTGTTTCAGCTGGTTGGTCTGCCGAAGGTAGGTCAGGATCATTGCTTTGTGGGTCCCCGTTCGGAAAGCTTCACCCATAGCGAAGACAACCATTGCTACCGCATATAGAGAGTAACCTGGCAGAAAGTAGAAGACGAGAAAGGAAAGAATATAAGCCGCGAAGGAGAAGATCATGGCCCGCCGTCTACCGTAAGCATCTGCCACGATGCCGGTTGGTATCTCGAGAAGGTTGGTGGCAATCTCCCGTATGGAGAAGAGCGTCCCGATTTGCAGAAAAGAAAGACCCATTTCGCGGAAGAACAGCAGGATGAAGGGATCGAAGAAACGCAGGTTCTTGAGAAAACCATAAAAGCAGAACTTGTAGTACTGCTTGTCTTTAACGATAGCTTCGTTCATCTTTGAAAAAGGAAAAAAATAGCGGCGAAGGGATTTGAACCCCTGACCCAGCGGATATGAGCCGCTTGCTCTACCAACTGAGCTACGCCGCCATGCAAGACCGAGTCTTGAACTCCAGAAATATACCAGCGCGACTTTTTCCTGTCAACCGAAAAGCTTGACCCGCAAGTACATAGCCTCTACAATCCAGGCGAATGATGCACGTTTGCGAACTGAAAACCCGTTCCTACGAATGTGACAGCTACGGTCATATCAATAATGCCACCTACCTCAACTACCTCGAATACGCCCGGATTGAGTTTTTAGACGACCTCCCGGTGCCCTACCACGACCTGCGCCGCAGAGGGGTGGGCTTCGTGGTAACCAGGATCTGTGTCGATTACAGGCTGCAGGTCGGCAGTGGGGAAACCTTGCGAATCGAAACCCGTTCGATCCAGAAGCAAAAGGTCCGGATGGTTTTCCAGCAAAAAATTTACCGGGATGACCAGCTGGTAGCCGAAGCCCAGGTCACCTGGGCCTGCATCAACGAACAGGGTAAGCTGATACGCATCCCCCCGGAATTGGACATACCGGAGCTGGAACCGGTTCCGGAACCGGAGCCGGAAAGGTGAAGATCAGTCCTCGTCTTCAGAGCTACATATCCCAGGCGCTTTCCCAGTCGATGGAGGTTACGCTCATGGAACGCCTAGCCGCCCGGGTAATCGGCGGATATGATCTTTACGAGCGTACTGGTTTTCCAGCCAACATCCCGATACCCCAGGTCGATGCCGCGCGGCAGATCGCCGAAGACCTGGCCCGCAGCGGCAATATCCATCGCTTTACCGAGCTGCTCGTTGAGGTCGATCGAACCGGGGTGATGGGTCGACCGGTGTCCATCCGGCTGCTTCCCCAGATCGTCAAGGAGCTGGAAGTCCTGGGATATCGATTCAAGGAGGACCAGGGCATCTTCATAGAGGCGGGGGCGCGGGGCAAGACCAAGGGTTGGGGCGTGCTCATCGAAGGCCAGATCTACGAGCTCTCCTTTCTGCGTATCGACACTGTGGACAACACCGCGCTGGTGCGCAAGTATTCCAAGCGCCTGGTGGTTCAGGTGTACAACGAGTTAAGGCGGCTTTTCTCCGGTATCGTGGAGAATCGAGACGGCCGGCTGTGGCAGTGGGAGGGGGACGGGGGGGTTGCGGCCTTCTACTACGGGAACAAAAACATCCAAGCGGTCCTTTCCGGTATGGAGATGCTGCTCGAGCTTTTCATGTACAATCGCTTCCAATGCCCCTTCTCCAAGCCCCTCCAGGTTCGCCTTGCCGTGCACACCGGTCCCTGCCCGTTTTACGTGAACTTCGAGAGAATCCGCAGCGACACCTTGAGGAGACTCGAGGTCATCGAATCCGAGTTCGCCGAAAACGACAGTCTGGTGGTCACACCGGGCGTTTTTTCCGATATGGGCAACAAGCTGCACAGCTTTTTCAAACCTCTCCGCGTTTCCCGCCACAATCTTCTCTACCAGTACAAGCTGAGGTGGGAGTGAAGCGGTGAACATCCTGGTATTCTCCCGCAGCAAAAAACTGCCGGAAAAATTGAAGCTGCGCCGGCGGAAGGGCGTTGTCGATGATGTGCGTTTTGTAGGATTGGAGGAGTTTTCGGCTCTGCTGAAGGCTACGGCCAAGCCCACGCTGTGCTATCTGGACATAGCGTCGATCGAGGAGTCGACGATAGCCGGTTATCTGAGAAACCTGAACAAAAAAGAAAACATACTTTACGGGATCATCGATCCCGGGGGGAAGATCAAGGATGTGGCCCGTCTGTTTCATGACGGCGCTGTGGACTACCTCAACCGGCAGAGCCTGGACAGCGGCGCGGGAATGAGCAGGCTCAAGACCGTTCTGGACTACGCGCAAGGGGTACATCCGACATTTCTGGCCGCAGCCGTGGCATCGACGGAAGCGACCAGGCGAGCTCCGTACATACTCTCGGGAAGTACCTGGTCCTCCGTGGTACCCGGCGGGGAGTACACCTTTTCCATGATGTTCGTCGAACTTGACGAGAAAGACCAGATGGAGAAGCGCTACGGTCCGCAAAATCTATCCATTGCCCTTTCATCGTTTCGCAGCTATATCGAGGGATTCGTGAAAAAGTTCGGCGGACGGATGTGGATGTGGTTCAGTTTTGGGGGTATCGTCCTGTTTCCCTTCGACGCGAAAACCTGCCCCGCCTTGACCTGCGGATTCCGGCTGATGCTGTTCAAACACCTCTACGATATCGAGGGCTCCCACTTTCCCAATTTCCTGTCTTTCCGTGTGGTACTTCAAATCGGCA
>CAZKCQ010000254.1:0-4459 GCA_964551205.1 uncultured Spirochaetaceae bacterium | reverse complement strand
CGTCGGCCGGGCAGGTGTGCCACTCGTTTATGGTCGAGTGGAACTGGATCCCCGGGTCGGCGCAGTTCCAGGCCGCATAGGCGATCTGGTCCCAGATCTTGCAGGCTTCGGTCTCGATCTTAAGGGAAGGATTCACCCGTCCGGTCAGGATCCAGGGTCCATCTTCGGTCACCGCTTTCATAAACTCCGAGGTCAGGCGAACCGAGTTGTTGGAGGATTGACCGCTGACTGTGTTATAGGCCTCCTCGTCCCACTCCGTGGTGTATTCTTCTATGTCCAGGCCGCGGACCCCCTGGGCCAGGAGCTGGAGAATCCTGTAGATATAGCCGGGGGGGACTTCTTCGACCAGGGCGCTGCGGATCGCCTCCTGCAGGCGGGGATTTTTTTCCGGATCAAAGGTCTGCCTGTCGAGTTCCTGCTCGGCCTCTTTTTCCTTGCCAACAGCCTGGGCCGCGCTTATCGCCTGTTCGATCAGCCGGGTGTGCTTCTTCAGCACCTTGCTGCCGATCACCATGGATACGACCTTCTGCTCTTCGGCCACCTTCCAATTGATGTACTCCTGGATATCGGGATGATCCGCATCCAGGGTCACCATCCGGGCCGCCCTGCGGGTCGTCCCCCCGCTCTTGATGGCCGAGGCGGAACGATCGCCTATCCTGAGGAATGACAGCAGTCCCGATGATACACCACCGCCGCTGAGAGGTTCCTGCTTGGCTCTCAACCGGGAGTAGTTGGTCCCGGTTCCGGATCCATACTTGAACAGGCGGGCTTCGCTGGTGACCAGGTCCATGATGCCCCCCGGATTCACCAGATCGTCCTTCACCGAGATGATGAAGCAGTTGTGGACCAGGATGTTATTGGACAGGTACTGCCCGCTTTCGGTTTGAATGTCATAGACCTTCATCAGCCCCAGAAACTCGATTCGCTGTACCGGTTCTTCCCGGAGAGATGGAATATTTTTCCCCGGAAAATCGCTTGAACAAACCGTTTCCAGCTTCTCTTGCTTGTCGTCGGAGATGAACCCGATCAGCTCGCGATATGCACTACGGGCTTGTGCATAACCAATTGACAATTGATAAGGATTTCTTCTATTTATTCGTCTCTCTCGGCCGGTTTGCACGCGAGCGTAGATGCCAAGGATCAGAAGAAGAGATAGCACGTCCCGGATTAGTCCAGGTGAGGTATTGGTTAAAACCACATCAGAAGTGAGGGTTTCTCTACAGCGGAGTCTGACAGTCCCGTCCGCTTGGAACAGCGAACGCAAATACACCGTCTGGACAGTTCTCCCACCCTCGAGGATTGCCTCAGGCACGGTCCGTTCATCATTTCCGTCAAGCAAAGCATATCTATTCACGAAATCACGAAGGATCTTGCCGTATAGTCTGATCCTCTTTACATCGAGCTCATTATTCTCTACCTTCACATCTCGAATATGATAGTGCACACCAGGGAATACTCGTTTGATTCGCTCCAAAACATACTGGTGCTCCTGCTCGTTAACAGTTATAAACTCCACGGTAAGGCTGCGATTGCTGCCGGTGGGGTACTCACCAACAAAACCATCGCCGTGGAGCCACCCGACTAATGCTGCTTCGTCAACCATTCGCGGTTCCAGTGACTCGGCATCCAGTGTTTCGGTAACTGTGGAAAGACGCAAACGCATACCTGGTTCGAGTTCATCTATCCGCAGCCAATTTCCCTGGGTTCGTCGTTCAGCGGCGGCAAACACAAGATGGTCTCCTGTGGCTTCCAGAGTCGAACCGTTCTTGAGCACTACCCTGAAGACCGGTTTCACCCCGTTCTCAGCCACGGCTATGATTCTGGTCATTCCACGTCCGTTTTTAGTCCCGTCGTAGACCTCAATACCGGTGAGTCCCATCTCCACAATCTGGCCGATAGGCACGGGTCCGTTCGGTGTGGACACTGGCGCGTCGTACGGCTGGCAAGCATGGGGTTGGGGACGTTCATAGGCGCTCTCCGCGTTTTTCAGCTCCCCGCTGTCCGGGTCCACGTAGTGATGGCCCTGAGCCGGCCCTTTGATCCCGTACACGGCGAACAGCCCGGTGTTGAACCACTGGGGTGAGTTGGGGGCGGCCATCTGCCCGGCCAGCATGTAGCGCAGCTCATCGTAGAAGCTCTGGGCGTCATCCTCTGAGTCGAAGTACCCGTAGCGTTTGCCCCAGTCGGTCCAGGTAAAGGCCAGGCGGTGGAACACCTGGCGGGCATCGGTCTCCCCGCCGCTCTTGTCGATTTTGCGGGGGACCCCGGTCTTGCGAAAGTACTTCTGGGCCAGGATGTCGGTTGCGATCTGAGACCAGAACGAGGGCACCTGCACATCCTCCTCACGGAAGATAACTTTACCGTTGGGATTACGGATCTCCGACAGACGTTTCTCGAAGGTGATTCCCTGATACGGACTTGCGCCCGCGCGAGTAAATCGGCGGTCGATCTTCACTTTTCCCCTCCCCAATGACTCGACGGGCGAACCTGAAAAAGCTCCTTCAAGGGCAGAAAAGGTTGTTGCGGAGCGGCGACTACCGTGTCACAGGCGTGTCGAGTATCTAAAAAGGTAATACAGCTTCGTTCCCATGTTCAATAGAAAATGGACAGAAAGGGGCGAATTATTTCGATTCTATGGATTCCAGCTCGATCACCCTGCCTCCTTCCAACCCGGCGATCCTCTTCAATAAGGTCTCCAGTTGGTCGAACGCCCGGGTGAACCTCTCCGGGTCGCTGCGGATCAGCTCCTGCACCCAGGAGGCCTGATCTGGGTAGCTGGAGATCAGCCGGGAGGCTGTAAGCACGGCGAAGTAGTAGCGCACACCCGATCGGGGTTGCTGAAACAGGTAGGCCTGATACTCGTTGACTGTCAGATAGGGGTCTTCGGTGTCGTAGCCCACCCAGCGAAAGAAGAGCTTCCAGAAATCCTGCTCCTGCTCGGAGAGGCGATCCCAGGCTTCGAAGCTTGCCTCTCTGAACTCCGGAAAGCTGAAGAACAATCCGTGGGCGCATTCGTGGGTCAAAAGATGGCGCCGCAGAACCGGATAGGAGCTGCGGGAGATCGAGAGGATTCCCCCCTTCCCCGGGCAAAAAACCCCGTCATCCCGAATGACCCCGTTGGCCAGGAGGATCTGTTTGAGCAGTTCCTCCTCCGGATTGAGGGCGAACAGCTGTTTCCTGGCTTCTTGGTAGAAGCCGGCCAGGTCTTCCGCCCGATAGTCATGGGCGTTGAATCCGTGCAGGCCGGCAAACTCCTCGTTGCTGACCAGCCGTCCCCGGTAGCCCCGTTTTTCCACGAAGAAGGCCAGGCGCTTGAAGAAACGGGACTGCACCGGGTACGAAGCGGTATCCATGATCAGGATATGGGGAAACCGGCTCCAGGCAAACAGCTCGTACTCGGGCTGGCGCCAGGAGGCCGGATTGTACAGCAGCAGCGCCCCGGGATCCGCCGGCAGGGGATCCAGGGCGGCGGAATTCGAGGCTCCGGTCCCGCCGCTGGCAGCTGGACCCCCGGCTGCAGCTGCGGAGAGCCGGACGATCTGGAAGCTCTCCAGCCAGACCGCGGCACCACCCATGGGCTCGATGCTCAGCGATTGCGGAATGAAGGGAACCAATCCGTGATACAGGAACAGTGTGTGCCCTCCGGGCAGGGCTGAGTGTCGAAAAGCCACAGACCTGTCGCCGGACTGCAGACGGAGCAGTATGGACGCACACCCGGTTGCGGGTTCGGCCGTCGGTTCGATCAGATCCGATCCACCCTCCAGGGCAGCCAGGGACTCGCGGAAGCGAAAATCCGCATAGTCGGGGGGAGGCGCGGTTTGCAGCACGACGGTGATCTGCCAGGCCGGCGTTTGCGGTCCGCTGGGGGGCGTGTCGGCCTGTACCCTCGCACCCACCACTCCGGAGTGCTGGGTCACGGCCTGCACACTGCTGCCGTCCGGTCGCCGCAGGGGCCAACCATCCGATGCACCGATAGCCAGCCGGATGGTGCGGCCCTCACGGTGCAGGAGTTGAACCGTGGTACCAACGGTCAGAAGCTGGCCCGAGTTTTTTAGTCCACTGACCGCATCGGTGATCCCTGCTTCCAAGAGCTCGAGTCGTGCGGCAGTAGGGGCACCCACCGTCTCGATCCAAAACCCCCAAACGATCTGGCCGCGTTGCAGCGGCAGGTACACAGCCGCTTCCTCTGCGCCGGGAAGGCCGATAAGAGTTTTGGCGGCGATCTCCCGATCATCCCTGCCCAGGATCCGGACAGTGGCATCTGACCCTCCACCCCGGTAACGCAGGAAGAAAGCCCGATTGGCTCGGGTTATCACAACCTGATCTTCGAGCAGGTAACGTCCCGGTTCATCCGCATCCGTCCGCAGCGCAAGGGTTTTGTCTCGGTCTGCGTTAACTGTAAATAGAGGGAGAGACTGCCTGGTATTGCACCCGCACAGGCTCAAGACTATGAGGAGAA
>CAZKCQ010000253.1:0-4473 GCA_964551205.1 uncultured Spirochaetaceae bacterium | reverse complement strand
ATGATTTCCTCTTCGGATACAGCCTGAGGGACAGTCCGGAGTTTGACAGGTGGCAGTTCGACCAGGCCGAGCGACTTCGGCGCGAGCTCGCTTCGGCCCTGGAACGTCTGGTCCTGGCTTTCAAGGATCGGGAGGACTACGATCTGTCCCTCAGGTATGCACGGAAATGGCTGGCTCTGGATCCGCTGCATGATCCGGCTCACCGGGTCATGATGGAGCTCTTTGTAAGACGAGGACAGACGGCGGCGGCCATCCGGCAATATCACGAGTGCGTCCGGGTTCTCAAGATAGAGCTGGGCATAGAGCCCGAGGAACAGACTTCGGAACTGTACAGGGCAATTAGGGAAAAACGTTTGAAACCACCTGAGGTCGAGGAACCAAAAGAACGGCCAGGTTTTAGTCGGGAGGCGGAGGCTCTCGAAGAGATCCGCATCGTGACCGCCCTGCACATCGGCTTCGGGCCTCGCAGGGACATAGCCTGGGAGAACTGCATCGATCAAAGTCCCTCGGTGGTCAATCCTCTAATGACCCGCATTAGGGAAGTACTGGGCGGGATCAAAGCCCATGTGGCGCCCCTCTACGGAGAGGATCTGCTGGCCGTGCTCGGAATGTCGCAGAGTCACGAGGATGACCCGGAGCGGGCAGTTCTCGCCGCTCTTGAAATTCGCGATCTTGCTGCCAGGAGCGGCTTCAGTATTACGGCGGGCATCCACACCGGTGCTGCTTACATAGGAGCAACCGACAAAGACCCTGAACCGCCTTCCTCTGTAATGGGCCCGGTCGTGAACCGGGCGGCCCGTCTTCGCTACAGAGCCCTGGAAAACCAGATTCTCGTTGGTGAGGCAACCTACCGCCATATCAGGAAAACCTTCCAGTTCGATTCTCTCGAACTAGGGTCTCCAGGTCCAGGAGAGCCCCTGAAAGCGTATTCGGTTATCGAAGTTCTGCAGCATCCCGTGAAATCCTACGGCATCGAAGGCCTGCAAGTGTCTCTTGTCGGCCGGGAGCGCGCCCTCGGCGATTTAAAAAGCGCCTTTGGCGATGTCACCCACGGCCTTGGCCGCTTTGTCGCAATTACGGGAGAAGCGGGCATCGGGAAATCGAGGCTCATCGACGAACTAAAGCAGACCGCCGAAGCCGACATCAACAAGCCGCTGTGGCTGGAAGGGCGCTGCACGGAGTTGAGCATGACTACCGGCTATGGGCCTTTTCTCGACCTGTTTCACAGGCTTTTTGGCTGGTCCCCGCAAGATGATGAGGCCGGTCAGGCCTCGCGTATCCGGCGATTCCTGCAAACGATGGGAGACCACAGGGAGCTGAGGCAGGAACAGATCGGAGAGATCGGTCCTATTCTGGGAAAGCTCTTTTCCGTACGCTATGAAAACGAGTGGGACCAGGTTTTGGCCAGCGCCGATTCTCATCAAACCCGACACCGCACCTTTCAGGGGATCCGGGATTTCCTGATTGCCCTATCCCGAAAACGGCCCCTGATCCTGGTCCTGGAAGACCTGCACTGGGCCGACACTCTTTCCCTTGACCTGATTACCCTGCTGATGGAAACGCTGCCCGAGGCGGCAATCATGCTGGTATGCCTCTACCGCCCTGCAAAGGATCACAGAGGCCGCGATTTGATCACCATTGCCTCGCGGAAATGTCCGGGGAGTTATACGGATATTGTCCTGCGCGAGCTCAGTCAAAAGGAGAGTCAAGCCTTCACAGAAGCGATCCTTGGGAAAAAAGAGCTCTCATCGTATTTGCGGAACTTCGTCTTTCAAAAATCCCTGGGCAACCCCCTGTACCTTCAGGAAATCCTACGATCTCTGCTGGAAGAGGGGATCTTACGTTTTGGCGATGGCAATTGGACGCTCGAACCGGCTGAAGGCGAGGGTCTTCCGGTTCCCCTAACGATCCAAAGCATCATCCAAAACAGGATGGACCACCTGCCCCCCAGGCTGAAACAGCTGCTCCAGCGCGTCTCCGTGATCGGTCAGAGCTTTACGGAAAATGTCATCGAGGCGCTCGCTCCACCCGCCGTGGAGCTGAAGCGGGCATTTCACGATCTGACGGATTTTGCCTTTATCTTCCTGGAGAGGAGCTTCCCTGAGGTGGAATATTCCTTCCACCATGTTTTGATACAGGAAGCCGTGTATCAGAGCATCCCGCAGAAACGGCGTGCCGAGCTCCATCGGCTGACCGCAGAAACGATCGAAAAACTTTTTGCCGACCGCCTTGAAGAGCACTACGATCGGCTCGCCTACCACTTTAGCAGAAGCGACAAGGTCGACAAAGCTGTGGAGTATCTGCTCAAAGCCGGTGAAAAGGCCCGTTCGAGCTACTCCAACGAAGAAGCCTGCCGCGACTACAAAGAGGTCCTGCGACGCCTGGCGTCCCTCGATCCGAGTCCAGACCGGGACAAACAGCGACTGGCCGCATGCCACGGGCTCGCTCAGGTGTACCTGCTGACCTATCAGCTGCGGGAGGCTGAGACGTATTTTCGCCAGGCCCTCGATCTCGGACGAGACGTAGGATTGGAAGCAAGGGAATTGGTCCATCTGCTCCATGGACTAGGGCAGGTAGTCTACACTCAGAGACGATCGGAGGAGATGATCCGCATCGGCAAACGAGGATTGGCTCTCCTGGGAGAGGAAGGCGCATCCGCCGAGGTAACCTTGATGAATCTTTCGATTGCCAGGGGTTATCGAAACAAGAGGGAGAACGAGCGGTACCTAAACTATGCGAAGAGAAACGCGAGGTTCATCAAACGCCTGGACTACTCGGCGGATCTCTTCTGGCCTCTCATCAACATTGCGCATAGCCAGCTGGACCAGAAAAACCCCGACAAGGCCATGAGCTGGTTCCGTTACACGGAACAGCAGGCAATTACGCACCACGATCTGAACGCCCTGGCGGAAGTGCGCGGAATAATCGGATTGTATATCTACCGTCTCCAGGGAGATCACAGACGGGCTTTGGAGCAGCATCAGAATAATCTGGAGCTGGACCGAAAGATCGGCACTGGCGCAATAGCTTTCGATCTTTTCCACGTGGGGCGGAATTGGGAATATCTCGGCGCCCCACAAAATGCCCTGCAGTACTATCGTGAAGCCCTGCCCCAAACCTATGGGCGGTTTAACGAGTTCGCGGGGGTCTCTCACAAGAATATAGGGATTGTTCTGCACTGTCTAGGTAAGAAACAAGAAGCCCTGCAGAGCATCTATATAGGATACCGTCTTCTTCAGGAGGTAGAGGTGGAATATGATCCTGCCCACGGAAAGGTGCAGATCGGACAGGCTCTTCTGATGGTCGGTGAAATCCAGGAGGCAGTGGAGATGCTCAAAGAAGCTCTGGATATAATAAAAAAGCCTACTATCAATCCCACCCACGATCAGGTCCCATTGTTCGTCCGGGCTTTGAGCAGCCTGGCTGAGGGACTCAACGACGGCGGCAAGTTCCGGGAGTTTTGCCTGGAGTTTCTTCGAAAGCATCCGGATGCTGCAGGCACTCCCTTTCGCCAGTGGTACCTGGAAACCGCGGAACCATTTTCCTCAGCTGAGTTGACCTTCACAGACACCTTCAGGAGCTCCCTTTCCACGGGATGGTTGTGGCGGGATCCCCTGGGCGCCTCTGCATATTCGATCGACCGCGGCTTCGAGATCAGGGCTGACAACGGCGGTGAGCTCTGGAGGAACAATGTGAGCAGTCCCAGGCTGACGCGTCCGGCAAGAGGCAATTTCGCCGCCCAAACGGCTTGCCGGCCAGCCCTGCAAAACAGGCCGGCCATGGGCGGGATCGTGCTCTGGAAAGACAGGAAAAATTTTCTCGCCATCACAAAAGGGGCGAGGGGCAGAAATGAGATCACCTTCTGCGGCTGCCTGAAGGCCAAGGACCTGATCGTCGGCCGCGGACGTCTATCGGCAGAGACACTGTATCTTCGCCTGGAGCGCAAGAACGGCCTTGTACGAGCCCTGTGTAGCACTGACGGTGCAACCTGGTGGACCGTCGGCCAGGTTGAGTTTTCCGCTTCCGACCCGGTCGAGATCGGCCTGTTCGCTGTGGGCAAGATAGAGCGCTACCTCTATCCAGGGGCGTTCCCCGACGGATCGGCTATCCGTTTCGACGAGTTCAGGCTGTTTCAGTAGAGGTCGAGAAAATCTGAAGGTTCTGTTCGGCCCAGACGACCCTCGAGTTACTCTTACAAATGCAGCAGCCGTTCCGCGTTCTTATACAGGATCTTCTCAAGATCGCCATCGGGAAAGCCCAGGAAGCGCATGATCCGGTGCTGGTCTTCAAGGTAGGTCATGGTAAAGGTTCTGGGAAACCAGCTGGAGTCGGTGGCAAAGAGCATACGGTCCGGTCCGACGGTCTCGTAGAACTTGCGGAACAAATCCTGCAGAGTCAGGGGGTAGGCCATCCAGCGCACCCACTGGTTCGAGCCGGAGCTGTCCACATACACGTTCGGACAGGTCCAGCAGA
>CAZKCQ010000252.1:0-4511 GCA_964551205.1 uncultured Spirochaetaceae bacterium | reverse complement strand
GGCCGCCACCGGGCTGACCGCCAGGGCGGTGTTGGAGATCAGGGAGCCGTAGACCCCGGCCACCTTGTCCTGGGTGGCCAGACGGGTGTAGGCCTTGACCGCTTCGGTAGGGCTGAGCTTGCAGTCGTAGAGCACCAGCTCCACCTGACGGCCCATGATGCCCCCATCCTCGTTGACCTCCTTGATGCGCAGGCGGGCGCCCTTCTCCGCATCGGTGCCCCACTGGGCCGTTCCGGCGCTCAGGTCCGCGTACATGCCGACTTTGATCGGACCGGTTTCTTTGGGCTTACAGCCGGTAACGATCAGGCTCACCGAGCCAAGGATCAGTGCAAGAGACAGTAGAAGAAGAACGGATTTTCTCATATCGTACCTCCTTACAGGTATGGATTTATCCTTTCTCAGGACCGCTCAAAGCATATACCATGTCTTCCCGGGCGTGCAACCGCTTCCGGCCGCGGGTCATACGGGTCAACCTTGGTTCGACCCTCAAACTCCAATCACGTATAAGCTGCTGAATCCCTGAGTTGTTCATCGGGATCGTCAGGGCCACCGAAACCTCCCCGCCCGCAGGACAGAGATCCGAGAAGGTCGCGCTCAGCAGGCACTCCGCTGTTTCGTCGTCCCGGGCGATCATCGGTCCCACCTGGTGAGAGTGAAAGCCGGGGCGGTGTAGAACAAAGCCGGCGAGTTGCCTGTCCGCTTTATAACAAACAAACCCTCTGCCCGGATATTGCTTGACCAGATGGTACAGCAGAGCTTCCCGAACCGCTCCCAGTGCGCAGGCCTCCAGCGACACGATCGCATCCAGATCCTTCAAATCGATGCGGCGGACCTCCAGATCGGCTCCCTTCCCGGGTTCGATATTCTGCCGCTTGACCTTGCCCCGGACTGTTCCGACCAGAAACTCGGGACGAAATCCCATGTGTCCGTAAAGGGACACCGCTTCCCTGGTGGCATCCAGCACGATCAGGTTGCAATCCTTTTCAGCGCAGTACTGCAGGCAGCGGGTCATGATCTGCCGACCCACGCCCTGATGCCTGCATCCTTCCTTTACAATGACCATGCCTATCCAGCAGACCCGATCGAATACATAGGCGATGGCTGTTGCCGCCAACTGCCCTCCCTGCAGCGCCTTGAAACTCCCCTCCGGCGACAACAGGAGAAAGCGGCGCCAGTCTTCGGGAGTCTGATTCCAGCCCAGGGCATTCTTTAGCTCCATAGCACTGGGGATATCCTCTGAGGTGAGCGATTGTACCTCGATGTTCATACGGCTTTGCCAGATTATACAATAATCCCCGACCTCTGCAAGGTAATTCTGACTTGTTCCCTTATCTTTAACCACAAGAGTCGATTGCATACTTCCAACCTCAAGCCGGCATTCGCTGAATCGGTGAATAGGAATCCGCTATCCCTTTACATTCCCGAGGTTGAAGGATAAGTTCAACTGAAAGCAATACACGAGGATAGAAACATGGCAGCGTTGAAGGTGGTAGTAACCGACGACCGCTACGGCAGCTACGAAGAGGAAAACGCGGTTCTCAAGGAGATCGGTGTAGCCGTAGAAGTCCACGATCAGATGGATGAAGCGGAAACCGTTCGGGTTTTAAAACACGCCGACGGCATCCTGGTGAACCTGCACCCCCTGCCGGCAGCGGTCATCGAGAAACTGGAGAAATGCCGGGTGATTTCCCGCTACGGGGTCGGATACGACAACGTGAGCGTGGAAACCGCCACCTCAAAGGGCATCTGGGTCGCCAGGGTTCCCGACTACTGCCTGGAGGATGTCTCCGACCAGGCCCTGGCTCTGCTGCTGGCCTGCGTGCGCAAGGTGGCCTTCAAGGATCGGCGGATCCGGGAAGGTGCCTGGAATCTGCACAGGGAACAGCCCAGCTACCGAATCGCCGGAAAGACCCTGGGGCTGATCGGCTACGGAGCAATCGCCCGGACGCTGCATCGCAAACTCTCCGGCTTCGCACTGGCTCGGGTTCTGGTCTTCGACCCCTACCTCGACCCCAAGAAGATCTCGGAAAACGGCGCCGAGTCGGTGAACCTGCGCAGGCTGCTGAAGGAAGCCGACTACGTGTCGGTTCATGCTCCCCTGAATGAGGAAACCCGGGGGGTGATTGGGAGCCGGGAGTTATCCTTGATGAAGAAGACCGCCATCCTGGTGAACACCTCCCGGGGTCCCCTCCTGGATGAGCAGGCGGTTGCCGATGCCCTGGCCGGCGGAAAGATCGCGGCGGCGGGTTTGGATGTGTTCGAAACAGAACCTCTGCCCCCCGACAGCCCCCTTCTGAAGCTGGACAATGCGGTCCTCTCGGATCACGCCGGCTGGTACAGCGAAGAATCCGTGGCGGAGTTGAAAACCAAAGCCGCCCGGAATGTGCTGGTGGTACTCCAAGGGGGCAAACCCATCTATCCGGTGAATTACCCGGCCTCGAGCTGATCGTAGAACTCCCTGGGTTCGAGCTCTGCATAGTCTCCTGCACCTACCAGGAACTTCCGTATGTCGGCGCACAGATGGCACTTGGACAGGTAGCCGGAGCGCTTCTGCCGGTAACCGTGCTCTTCGGCAAAGGCGAGCAGCCCTGAAAAGTTATCGGCGATGATGAAGGATAGAACCGGACGGGCATCCAGATCGATCCCTTCATCGAGCAACTCATCCAACCGACGGCAATCCCCGAGGGACAATCCACCGCAGTATCCGGGCATGAAGTTACCGTAGTTGTCGAAGTGGTTGTGCCAGCTGCGCAGAAAGGAGGGCGAACAGGGCAAATTGCACAGTCTACCAGCCCGGTACCGCGGGAAAAGGCCGAACTCCTCCATCGCGTACGGTGCCCTCCCGTTCAGAAAGAACTCGGTGTTCCGTGCAAAATCGCCACTATCCTCCAGTTCCAGGAACTCCTGAATCGGCAAGCGATCGCGAATCCCCAGCTCCTTGAACCTTCGGAAGTACTCCTGCTGATACACCGCCACATTGAAGCCGAACACCTCCCGGGCGATCCGGATGGCCCGCTCGCTGCGCTCGAAGGGAACGTACTCCAGATAGAACGGATTAATCGAGATCAAAATACCGACCAGCCCGCAATCCCTCAATATTTCGAGCTTCCCCCGCGTCTCCTGGTCGGTGCGCGCCCAGAAGCAGTTGGTCTCGACAAATAAAGAAGGGATCTCAAGTTCGCTGGCCATACGCACAGCCAGACAGAGCAGCTCGAAGTTCAGAAAGGGCTCGCCCCCCGTGAAATGGAGGCCATGGTTGAGGCTCATGATATCCGCTCCCCCCGGGCTGGGCAGGATCCTTCCGGCCAGAGACTCCAGTGTCGCCGCCAGGTCTTCCTGGCTGATCCAGTCGGCGGGCCAGCGGGGTGAACAGGCATACATGCAGTGCCGGCAGGCGGCGCTGCAGCGGTAGGAGAGGATCAATCCTCCGGAAATCGGGGCGGGGATCGGCACCCTCATTGCTTAATCCTCCGCCATCGCCCTGTTCGGCGGCGCGGCCTCCTCTTCGGGAAGCGTGAGGATCACGGCGGTTCCTCTGCCTTGGGAGGAGTGAAATTCGAGGGTGCCGCCGAGCAGATGGGCTCGTTCCTGCATGCCCATCAAACCCAGCTTCCCGGAGGACACCAGATCGGTCGTGTCTCGGGCGGGGAATCCGATACCGTTATCCTCGATAGATATCTGAATGAGACTCTCTTCTTTATCTAGGCGGACCGTGCAGCGGTCTGCGCAGGAGTGCTTCCAGACGTTTCGCAACGCTTCCTGAACGATTCTGTATAACAGCAGCTGCTGTTCGGCGTTCAACGAATATTGATCCTGAGCCGATTCCATCGAAATCCGGATTCCCGCCTCCTGGCGCATCTGTTCGACCAGTTCCCGCAGCGCCGGAACCAGACCCAGGTACTCGAGGATCGGCGGCCGGAGGTATTGGATGAAACGGCGGATCCGTACCAGGGATTCGTCGATTTCCTCCCGCACATCTTCCAGAGAGCCGACCGTTTTTGCTCTTGCCTTTCGCTGCCGGGAAATCACGGAATCCAACTGACGGGAAAGAACCACCAGGGTCTGAATCGTATCGTCATGAAGCTCTCGGGCCAGCCGCTTACGTTCCTCCTCATGGGCACGACCGATCTGTTCCGAGTACAGCCGCAAGCTGCGCTGGAGTGTCCGCTCCGCGCTGATATCCCTGGCTATATGGAGAAAAGCCGTGGACTTTTCCTCTCCCAGCGCACTGGAGGTAATCATGATGTCGGCCGGGCTCCCGTCCCTCTTGATGATCTGTTGTTCGTATGGCTGCTTGAAATCTCTATGCTCGAGGAGCATTTTCATCACCTCCTGAGCCCGGCCAAGGGCTTTCCGGGGGAAGAGCCGATCTATCTGCATGCCGATCATCGCCTCCTGCGCGTATCCGGTGAGCTGCGAACAGGCGGCATTCGCCGAAATGATCCTCCCGTCCAGATCCTGTATCCAGATCGCATCGTGGGCTTTCTCGAAGATCTCCTGGAACCGTCTGC
>CAZKCQ010000251.1:0-4513 GCA_964551205.1 uncultured Spirochaetaceae bacterium | reverse complement strand
GTCGCATCCGCGAGGAAGTGGGAATGGTCTTCCAATCCTTCAACCTCTTCCCCCATCTGTCGGCACTGGGAAACGTGACAGTCGGACCGCGGATCGTGAAGAAAACCCCTCAGAACGAGGCGGAAGAAGTGGGCAGAGCTCTCCTGGATCGCGTCGGGCTGGGCGACAAGTACAATTCGTATCCGGATCAGCTGTCCGGTGGCCAGCAGCAGCGGGTGGCCATAGCCCGGGCATTGGCCATGAATCCCAAAGTCATGCTCTTCGATGAACCCACCTCCGCTTTGGATCCGGAGATGATCAAAGAGGTCCTGGACGTGATGCTGGGCCTGGCCAAAGACGGCATGACCATGCTGGTGGTCTCCCATGAGATGGGTTTCGCCAAGGCTGCGGCGCACAAAGTGGTGTTCATGGACAACGGCGAGGTGATCGAGACTGCCCCTCCCGAAGTGCTGTTCACCAATCCCCAATCGGAACGCACCCAGACGTTCCTTGACCACATCCTCTAACTCAACCCCTCCGCATCCGGCTGAGACGCTCCAGCTCATCGTCGTAGCCGCCGATCAGGTTGTGCCAGCTGAAGCGGTTCATGGACAGGGCCAGGCGTCTGATTTTATCGAGCAGGTCGGGATTCCCCTGGCGCAGGTCCGCCAGCAGGCGGGAGAGCTTACGCACCAGCTCCTCCCGATCCCCGAACAGCACATCGTCGTGGAACTCCTCCGGGATCAACTCCGGGTAGGAGAGCTTTCGGGGCAGAAGGGGAAAGCAACCGTGGCGAACCGCCTCTACCACGGAGATGCCGAAGTTTTCCTGGTCCGCCGTGCTGATCACTATCCCTCCCCGCCTGAGCCAGGACAGATACTGCTCCCGGGAAGAAACGTACCCGTACTGCTCTATCGATCGCCCCCAGCGGCGGCGGGCGGCGATGAAGGCCTTGGGGACTTTTTGATAGTTCTCCCCCAGCAGGGCCAGACGGAACCTATTGCCCGTTTCATCCACCTGCCTCAGTACGGAAAAGAACAGCTCAGGATTTTTGTCGAACTCCCAGCGATGGTTCCAGATGATCAGGGGCGCCACCCCGGCCGGGGGAAGATCGATTTGCTCATCGGGAGAAAAACGGCAGCCCGGATGCAGTACCGCTGATTTCTTCCGTATCGCTTCACTGACCCAGCGGGGACGGTATTCGGGCAATCTGTTCAGAAACCGCGGCAGCTCTTCGAAGAAGGCCCGGTAGTGGGTATTGGAATTGAAGAGCACCCGCTCAGCGCAGAGGGCCGTGGTGATGTTGGTAAACCCGTAGTGGAGATCCAGCTGTTCCCCCGGCGCCAGGGGATAGGTCAGCTGGTTTTCATGAACGTAGAGCAGGGCCGGCGGGCAGTCCTTTCCCCAGAGCGCCTTGAGATCGGCCAGGCTCATCAGGTCCGTGACGATGAGGCCGCAGTGCTCGCCCGGATCCTTGATGCGCCGGGCGAAATGCAGTGCCGCTCCCCGCATCCGCCACTTCCAAAATCGCGCCGGCAGGGTGTAAAGCTGCAGATCGTGGCTGGAGCTCTCCCTCCAGCCGTCGGCAAACTCCCTGTGGGAACCGCCGTAGAAGGGCTCCAGGAATAGAAATTTTTGTTTTTGTCGGCTCATGGTTCGGCAACCCATGATAGCCGGACGAAGGGCCAGTGCAAAGCCGTAGGCGCCTCCGTCGACCTCGTCGCGCTGGACAGCGCGAAAACATCCTTATACAATCGTTTAAACCGGGGAGGTTGAACTGATGAGAGGATTCGCCATGCTGACCGCCATCGGGACCGACCGGGTCGGGATTGTCGACGACCTGACCGCCTCGATCCTGGAGGAGCAGTGCAATATCGAGGAGAGCCGGATGGCCGTGCTGGGCGGGGAGTTCGCCGTGATGCTGCTGCTATCCGGCTCTCCAGAGCATATCGAGGCGCTGATCGAGGCTTCAGAACGGATAGCGGGAGAACTGGATCTTCATATAGCCATGAAGCCGACGGTGGCCCCGAAAGCGAAACCCGGAATGAGGCCATACACGATCGAATCCGTGTCTCTTGACACCCCCGGAATCGTTCACGCCGTCACCGCGCTGCTGCGCCGCCACCGGATCAACATAGAGAATCTGGAGACCGACACCACGGCTGCTCCCTGGACCGGCGCGCCGATGTTCGTGATGCGGGCCGGAATCAGCATACCTGCGGAGGTCTCCCTGGCGACGCTGCGGGAAGAAATCGAAACACTGGAGACGGAGCAGAATTTGGACATCAGGCTGACCCCGGTAACCGTCGCTCCTCTGGAGTTCTGACCGGAATGGCATCTTGAGAGAAGCAATCGAAGATGGATAGCGGGAACCTGTCTCAGGCTGACAAGTATCTTCTCTACGGTTTGCTGCTGAAGAAAAAGCGAAGCACTGCAGAGGATCGCAAACTGATCACGATCATGCGCAGCTCCCTCGACCTGGATGAGAAGATCGAAGCGATCCTGGCACTGGGGGAAGAGAGCGAAAAAAAAGAATCCCGACGCTCCCGGAGCAATAAACGAACGGGGACTGCAGGCTCCGCCAGAAGGAGGAAGATCAGCGCGCTGATCGTGGATATTTATCCGGAACTTACCAAGCTTCTGAAGAAAAGCTCCTTAAAACGACGATTCGTGTTCACCCGCATCGGCGAGAGCTACGATGTCATATACCTGCTGCGGCGCCTGGAGACCAGGCTGCTCATCATCAGCGAAAACCTGGCCGACGATGACTATCCCCGCTTCTTCGAGATCTGCCGGGCTGTCCAGCCGGGTATCAAGATCATCTACCTGAGCTCCGCGCCGCGCTCCCTTCGCAGGGATCCCCATTTCAGCAGGTCAGCTCGTTTCATCCCGAAGCCGATCAGCATCAGCCGAATAGAGGAATCCGTAGGGGAGTTGCTGGGCTCGGATTACTGATATCGAGACAGGATCTCCCGATAGCGTTCGGGATCGAGCAGATTATTTAAAAGCCGCAGCTGAGCCTGCAGCTCCGTTTCGTACCTCGGGGCACTGCCCAAAACGAAGAAAACGAAACGGTCCCTGAAGAGCATTCCCATAGTAAAGCACAGGGATATCGCATCGGCCAGAGCTTCGGATACTGTCTTTCCCCCCAGGTAGCTTCGCTCCCTGATGCGGCTCTCGGCGTGAGGTATGGAATAAGGTTTGCCTTGAAAGATCACCGCCTCCAGAGGCTGCTCCGGCTGATCCTTGAGTTTTGCCGTACTGGAGCCCAGAACCTTCGCCAGGCTCTTGCCCAGATCAGCCAGGCAGGCGATGCCTTCGTCGACGATCTGGATCAGCTCCATCTCATTGCCGATCGCACCGCTCCTGGCCTCCTTGACCTGCAGGTATTGGGAAAGGGGGAAATTGCTGAAATGGAACGGACCCTTTTTCAGCCTCTCGATGATCGTTGCCAGCCTGGCCATCTCTACCTCGTAGAAGGAGCGGGAAAAAACCGCGGTTGGACCGATCCCGGCGATCTGCACCTTGCCGTTTAGAAACGAAAGGAAGGTTGTGTAGAAAGCTTCGAACAGCCGCTGGGCTAACAGCAGCACGTTGCCCTTGTCCGTTTCGAATTCCCCTTCTTCCTCGGGGACCGTACTTTCATACAGGCGGCTCAAGTTGCTCGAATCGACCAGGCCGTGTTCATCGAAGTGCAGATAGTTGTTCAGCCTACGGACCTCATTCAGCTGGCTGTGAAGCTTCTTGATGGATTCGAGGGATTTGTGAACGTAGGCATCGATGCGCTGCCTCACCTCCAGACTGCAGTTGAAATCCCGCGTATTGACAGCCTCAAGTAGGCCCGGCCGCATCAACTCAGACAGGGTAAGGAAACGCCGGTGTTTCACCATATTCAGGCCGACGATGCAGTTGTACAGAGAGGGAAGCGTGACATCCTCCGCCAACATACGAACGGCCAGGCTTCCAGTCTCCTTACCTTCCTCCTCCGCCTTTCCCTGTTTCCTGTAGACCGTCAGAATCGACTCCCGGATGCTTTCTGCGTACTCCCGCCGGTAGTGCAACATGAGGAACAGACGTTCGATCCGTTTCATCTTGTCGATCAGGTCTCGGTCCCGGTAGTCGAGGTGAATAAAATCAAATGACAGGCATTTGGCGGCCAAAGATTTCAACAAAACAACCAGGTTGTACTGCAGCGGGGTAAGGTGCAGCCAGCCGTGCTCGGTGATCAGGTCCAACCGGGGGGATATCTCCGCCGACCAGTTCTGGAGATCCCGAACAAAGTAATTGCGCAGCTCCCGGTTTGCCCGAATACCCGGCGGGAAAAAGGGTGTTTCCAGAACATGGGTTTTGTGGCCGAAATTGCGGATCCGTCTTCGTTCCCTCAGCATATAGCTGAAATAGGGAATGCTCTTCTGAGGCGCTTTGATGGAATCGCGAATCCTGACGAACTGCCTGCGCACGGCCTGGAGTTGGGCCTGGAGTACGACCCGTTCGATCTCCTGGGCATCCTGCTTCTCGTCGATTTCCTGGATCT
>CAZKCQ010000250.1:0-4522 GCA_964551205.1 uncultured Spirochaetaceae bacterium | reverse complement strand
ACGGGTTTTGCCTCTTCCTTCTTGCATGACATCAATACCACGCTGAAGGCAAGGACAACAGCCAGAACGATAATAAGCGTTCGTTTCATACCTTTTCGCCTCCTTATAGGTTGATAAGGTTTTTGGTGATTGTGAATTATTCACTGCGAACACCTGCACTGTCAAGGTACTGGAAGATTTTCTTTGTCCGGCCGAGAGTCGCCCGGAGCTACGAAAGGCTGACCTTCGTGAGTTTAAAAGATAAAGCGGGTCATCCCTGAGTCCCGGGCGTACTGGGCCACCTCCTCAATCTCCTGCCGAAACACCCGCCGGCGCAATCCCTCGTGTTCGGAGGCGTGGAAAGCCGGATGGTACTGGTCCATGATGTTGAGATAGGTGGCGCGGGAAACGGAGCATGCCAGGAAATCGATCACCTTCTGAGAGTCGGCGAGGCAGTTGGGCAGAACCAGGTGGCGTACCAGCAGTCCCCGGGTGGCGACGCCCCGGTGGTCGGTCTGCAGGTCTCCCACCTGGCGGTGCATCTCCAGGAGAGCCTTCCGGCACCAGGAGTAATACTCGCTCACTCCGGAATACTTCAGCCCGGCTTCGTCGTTCCCGTACTTGAAATCGGGCATGTAGATCTGAACCAGGCCGTCGAGCTCACGGAGGAACTCCGGGTTCTCGTAGCCGCCGCAGTTATAGACGATGGGAAGCTGCAGGCCCTGCCGCCGGGCTTTCCTGACCGCTTCGAAGATCTGGGCAGCCTGGTGTGTAGGTGTGACCAGGTTGATGTTCTCCGCTCCCGTATCCTGCAGCGCGAGCATGGTGCGGGCCAGCTCCTCTTCCTCGACCGGGCGGCCGTGGTCCAGCTGGCTGATATCGTAGTTCTGGCAAAACACGCACTTGAGGTTGCAGCAGGTGAAGAAGATCGTGCCGGAACCGCCCCGGCCCACCAGCACCGGCTCCTCTCCGTAGTGGAGGTTAGCCGATGAGACCATCAGCTCGGACCCGAGCCGACAGCGCCCCTTGTCCCCCTCAAGCCGATTCACCCGGCAGAAGTTGGGGCAGAGTTCGCAGCGTTCCAGCCAGTTGAGCAGTTCGGGCATGGTCGTTCGCGGATAGTTTTTAGAGTCATTATATAGATTTGCTTTGAAAGCCAGAACTCGGACTTGAACCGAGGACCTGCTCATTACGAGTGAGCTGCTCTACCACTGAGCTATTCTGGCGGCTATTTCCTTATAACATACGTACTTACGCTATCTACTGTAGTAGAATTTACCAGATTTTCTAATGTTTTGCAACCCTTTCATCTTCAGTTGTCTACAGTCAAAGACGCCGTGAGAATTGGTCTCGGGGTCTGGTTCTAACCCAGAAGGTCTCAGACATCCATGCAAATCAACGCTGGGGGCGTTGTTTCGGGACATAGGGTTTTTAGAAGGCGGTAATTGGAGATATTCCGATACAAATCTTAGCTTCATTGTGGTATTATGACTATATGAAGACTGTTGATATGATATGCACTAACTGCGCATATCGTTTCACGGTTCGCATGGAAGAATCAGAGGAACAGCGTATCTATGTCTGCCCCAAATGCACCTCCCGAGCAGCTTTCCGCTGGGAACTCGTAAAGACCTGGGCAGAAGAATGCAGGAAAATGAACCCTCCACCTGTCCAAGATTGTATTATGTTTCCGTTCCGAAACAAGAAAACGATTTAGGAAAAGCGATCCCCAAAAATGTCTTGCTCTGGGTAAGGATGACTACTGTCACCACCCTTTGCTTGCGGATCATACCCCCCCACCGCAGCCAACCGATGTAGGAGCCACCCCGCCCCCGGTTCGATCGTGTGGTATTCTCCGGCGCGTGCCCGAGATACGTCCGTCAATTAAACTTTTGTAGTGTTAACGTTTCTATAGAGCTATACCGGACTCTCAAAGTTCGCCTATCGCATCGTCTACCGCCGATCCCCGGAACATCTGCGGGATCTCCTGCCGGCGATCGACAAGATATTCAGCACTGTGTGAATACCAGATCTAGAGTGCTACAAAAAGATTTGAGTGTCATCTTTGATACAATTAGCTTTTTGTGTATCAGAAAATGCCATTTATGATACACAAAATAGTTTATCCAACAATATTTATAAGTTCATGAAACATTTGGGAACTTCGGTTTTCATGCGTTCATATAGAGCCAATATTTTTTGCACCTTTTCAGTGTTCGCTTTGGCTCGTTCCGTAATTGCGCCTAGAAAGAATTTTATCCATCCATTCCAATCTCCATCCTCGGATATTCTACGCAATTGCTCGTAATACTCTGCACGATGTGATTCCAGATAGGCGCTAATGTAGAACATGGGACTGGAAAGTATATCTTTCTCGTAAAGAAATAGCGGCATAAAAATTCTTCCGAGGCACCCGTTTCCGTCCATAATTGACATTGTTGAACACTCACTCTTGATCGTATAACCTCAATCGAGTCTCGTGATTGAGTCCTATATCCGCGGAGAGTTGCCCTGATCGTATTCAAGATCGCATATTGGGCCGGGATGACGATAGAAGTCGCGATCCGCGCTCCATTTCGCAAGTCTCGGAAGGCAGCTGAGAAAACAGAACGACGGGCATCTCGAACCGAGAGGGTTCTGCTCGCTCTGTTGGCGGTTGCAGGGCTCCTCTTCCCTCTCATCTATTCGGTAACAAACTGGTTGGATTTTGCCGATTACATCCTGCCTGCCTGGATGGGCTGGACCGGGGTCGTTATCCTGCTCGGCGCCGTGTTCGTTTTCGCCCGCGCCCACTTGGATTTAAAATCCAACTGGTCGCCTACACTGGAGATCTTCGAGGGACAAGCCCTGGTGACCCGCGGGATATACGGCACTATCCGTCACCCGATGTAAGCCAGTCAGTGGCTCTGGGTTGCCGCCCAGATCCTGCTTCTGCAAAACTGGATCGCCGGCCCCATTGGTTCGATCGTCTTCATCCCCTTTTACATCCTGCATGTACCGGCTGAGGAAAAGATGATGTTGGATACCTTCGGCGATCAGTACCGTGATTACCTGAAGCGGACGGGTGCCGTCATTCCGAGATTCTAAAGTCCCGGTTCAACGGCATTACGGGACCGCAACCACGGTCAAGGTGACACGAGAGTCTCATCAAGGATTTTTTTGCCGAACCGATAATCTCATTGATACCCGTGTCCTCGAAGGAGGACATGGGTACGGGATACCGACAGAGGAGGTCGCCCTTGATTCGCGGACTCTATACAGGCGCCAGCGGAATGGTGGTGCAGATGCACCGCCTGGACACAATCTCCAACAACCTGGCCAACGTCGACCTGAACGGCTACAAGCGCGATACGGCCATCAACAAGGCCTTTCCCGAGATCCTGCTCCGGCGCATGAACGACGACGGCATGTTCGTCTTCCCCCTGGGCTCGATCGACACCACCCCGATCGTGGGCAAGCTGGGCACCGGGGCTGAGCTCAATGAGGTATTTACCGTTTTTACCCAAGGATCATTGAAGCAGACGGAGAATCCCTTCGATCTTGCTCTGGAAGGGCAGGGCTTCCTGACGGTGCTGCTACCCGACGGCGAGCGCTACACCCGCAACGGATCGTTTCTGCTCAACGACGACGGCTTCCTGGTCACCAAACGCGGGGAGTTCGTCCTGGGGGAGAACGGTCCCATCAAAGTCAAGAAGAACAACTTCGTCATCGATCAGGACGGCGTGATCTACCAGAACTCGACCTTCGCCGGGGATGAGCGCAGGCTGGTGTCCTTGGAGGAGAACGAGTGGGAAAATCTCGAACGGGTTGACCGCTTGAAGATCGTGGATTTCAATCGACCCCGCTATCTGAAGAAGATGGGAGATTCTTTCTGGAGAGACACCGAAGAGTCCGGCCCGGCTGAGATAGCGGCCGGAGACGGACGGCCCAAGGTGCGGCAGGGATTCCTGGAGAGCTCGAATGTAAACGTGGTCACCGAAATGGTTCAGATGATCGAGGTTCAGCGAACCTACGAGGCCAATCAGAAGATGATTCAAACCCAGGACAGCCTGTTGGGACGCCTGATCAACGAGGCACTACGAGTCTAACGAGGAGGTACGCTAAATCATGATGCGATCACTATGGACCGCCGCTTCCGGGATGACCGGGCAGCAGTTCAACATCGATACAATCGCGAACAATCTAGCCAACGTTAACACCACAGGATTCAAAGCCAATCGTCCCGACTTCGAGGATCTGCTGTACCAGACCCTGCGGGTCGCCGGCACCCCGGCCACGGAGGTGACCCTGGTGCCCACCGGAATCCAGGTGGGTCACGGTGTTCGTCCTGCAGCCACCCAGAAGATCTTCACCCAGGGAGCTCTGCAATCCACCGGCAACGTGGCTGACATGGCGATCGAGGGCGAGGGCTTTTTCCGGGTCCTGCTTTACGACGGCAGCTACGGGTACACCCGGGACGGATCCTTCAAAATCGATTCCAATGGCCAACTGGTCAACTCCAACGGCTACCGTTTCATGCCCGAGGTGATCCTGCCGGAAGGGT
>CAZKCQ010000249.1:0-4537 GCA_964551205.1 uncultured Spirochaetaceae bacterium | reverse complement strand
TTCCTCCTGCCCGCCCCGCAGGCCGGGCCAGCAAGTCCTCGATCTGTTCCGGCGGCAGGCCAATGCACCTGTCGAAGGCTTTGTGCTCCGCCGGGATGCCCTCCGGGCAGGGTGTTACCAGAACCAGCCAGCCCCCATCCTCCACCGCCGCCTGACAGTTGAAGATTGCCTTGGCCGCCTGCCAGAAATCCAGATCGGCAGGAGCCGAACCTGCAACCAGCACTCCGCTTGCGCGGGGGATGGGCAGGCCGTACAAGCCCCGGGCCAGGGGTACTGCCCGCCGGTGGGAATCGACGTAGTGGCCCGCTGTCAGCCCGCACACCTCCCCCCGGGAATCAACCACCAGGTTGATCATCAGATCCAGCCCGACGAGATCGACGAGCTTCTCTATCTCGGCCCGGATCGGGGAATCGAGCCGGCCCGTCCGGTTTTCCGAATCCGAGTTGGCAGCCACGTGGAAGCTCTCCACTGTCTTTCGCCCGGAGATCCCGGGATAGATCAGTTTGGCTCCGCCGGAAAATCCCACGGCTCCATGGGGGAAAATCGTACCCACGGCGATCTTGAAGTCCGCCTCCGCATATTCCCGGTTCACCCAGACCTCTACGCCGGAGGCGGAGGTCCCGAAGAAACGTAAACGGGCCGGATCATCGATGTCGGGATTGATGAATCCCACCCGCCTCAGCACCTGTTCTCCCGCCTGTCGCTGGAACTCCTCCCGGCTCATCGGCCGGTGGGTTCCCAAAGCCACCACGATCCGAATCCGGGAATCATCCACGCCGCGGGCGTTCAGGACATCGAGCAGCGGAGGGAGCACCGAGCGAAGCGGGGTCGGACGTGTGTAGTCATTGACGGCAATCGCCACTTTGACACTGTTCGGCTGCCGGACCCGCTTTTCGATCCTGGTAAGGAGGGATTCGCAATACTCGCTGCAGAGCTCTTCCTGCAAGGCTTCTCCCACGTCCGCAACAGCAGGCAGGGATCGAGGACGGAGCAGCTGCCCCATCTGTTTGTCGCAGATCGAGAGCTGCAGCGTCTCCGGACCGAAGGGGATGGGAACTCTCACCGATTTTGTTTCCAACCGGAATGGGTGATTCCAAAACGCTTGATCTTGTAGTTCAAAGCACGGCTTGAAATACCCAGCAGTTCCGCGGCGTCTTTCTGCACCCAGCTGCAGCGCTGCAGTGCCTGAAGGATCAGGTCCCGCTCGGCATCCTCCAAACGAATCCCCGCACCGGGGAGTTTGACGGTTTCTTCGGCTCCGGGGGTGGAATCCTGGGCAAAGAAGAGGTTGAGGTCTTCCGTGGTGATCATCTCCGCCTCGGCCAGCAGAACCGCGCGCTCCATGGCGTTTTCCAGCTCCCGGATATTTCCCGGCCAGTGATAGCGGGTCAGCATCCGCATAGCCGCCGGCTCGATGCCTCGGATTCTCTTGTTCATTTGACCGGCGAACTTCTTGAGGAAGAAGTGGATGAGCAGGGCGATGTCACCGTTTCGCTCCCGCAGCGGAGGCAGGTGGATGGCTACGACGTTCAGCCGGTAGTAGAGGTCTTCCCGGAACAGGCTCTGCTGCATCCGCTGCATCAGGTCCCTGTTGGTGGCAGATATGATGCGCACATTCGTCTTGACCGATTCATTGCTGCCCAGGCGTTCGAACTCCTTCTCCTGGATCACCCGCAGGACCTTGGCCTGGGTGTAAAGGCTCATGTCGGCGATCTCATCGAGAAAGATCGTTCCGCCGTTGGCATGCTCGAAACGGCCGATGCGCTGACGGTCGGCTCCGGTAAAGGCCCCCCGCTCGTGGCCGAACAGCTCAGCCTCCAACAGCTGCTCCGGCAGAGCGGCGCAGTTGACCCGCACGAAGGGCCCGTCGGAACGGGTGCTGTTGTAGTGTATAGCCCCGGCCACCAGCTCCTTGCCGGTTCCTGTTTCCCCGAGGATGATCACGCTGGAATCGGTGGCGGCCACCCGGTTTACGATCCGGAAGATCTTCTTGATCTCCTCACTCTCACCGATGAAGTTGTAGGGCTGATAGACGTTTCGAAAGCGATCGGCCGGCGTCTCCGGCTCGCTTCGCTGCACCTGCTGGTCCAAAGCCCGTTTGATCTGGAAGTTGAGCTCCGGAATGCTGAAGGGTTTCTGGAGGATGCTGAAGGCTCCTTCCTGGATCGCCTGCACGCCCTCCTGGATCGACTCCAGCTCCGCATCCACGATCACCGCCGTACCCGGATTCTTCTTTTTGATTCGCTTCAGCAGGTCGTGAACATTTCCGCCGGGAATGTTCACCTGGATGATGGCCACGTCGAACTCGTGTTTCTCAAGCTGCGACAGCGCACCGGCGTAGTCGGAGGCCTGATGCACGGAATCACCGATACTGTGAAAGAAATTGCCCACGTCCGCACAGAGATAAGGATCGGTGTCGACAATAAGGAGATTGCTCACAGTACCTATCATATCCTCATACGGAAGAAGTTCAAGATGAACGATTTCCTCCTTGAAGCTCGCTTCTCTGCAGACGTATACTTACTTGTAAGCATGAAGGACTCGATTATTGAAAAACTGAAGAGCATCTCCTTCTTCTCGGACATGAGCGACCACGATCTCCAGCAGATCGCCGAGATCACCGAAGAGAAGACCTACGCCAAGGGCGAGGCGATTATCGAAGAACGGACCTCGGCGGAGCGCTTCTTCATCATCTATCGCGGCAAGATCGAAATCACCAAACAGTTCGAAGATGGTGAACAGTTCGTACTGGCCGTGCACAGCGACGGGGATTTCTTCGGGGAGATGGCGCTGTTGGACGAGGGTCCGCGTTCGGCGACGGCTCGGGCCGTAGAGCCGACCACGGTCCTGGAGATTACCCGCCCGAACTTCGAAACACTTCTGTACAAGGCCCCCGTGATCGCCTACCACATCATCCGGGAGCTCAGCTCCCGCCTGCGGGAGACCGGCGCCCTGCTCATCTCTCTGCTCCACCGCCGAAACCGTCAGCTGTATCGGTCCTACCTCGACACCATCACGACGATCATACAGGCGGTGGAAACGGGGAAGTCCGGGGTCGCCAAGAAAAGCCGAAAGATCCGTGATGTGGCCGCAGCTATCGGTCAGAAGATGGAGCTCTCTGAAGAACAGATGTTCACCCTGGAGATCAACTCCCTGGCCACAGGTCTGGGAATCGAAAGTTTTCCCGAACCCCTGTCACCTAAACCCGGAGCCGTGGTCCAACGGATCATCGACGTGGCGGCGGTTTTCGCTGCTGCTTCTAAACCAGAAGAGGCGATCTCCAAGCTCCAGAACGACCGCACCGCAGATCCCAAGATCATCTCAGTCCTGAGAAAGCTCTGGAAATCGAAAGGACTGCCCGGGATCGGCGATGCGGCCAAGTCCTAACCAGGCCGGTGTCAAACCGCACCCGGTCCTGACCGTCTTTAGCCCCGGACCACCTCACGCTCGATATCTTGCTGGGTGCGATCGATGGATCTCTCAAGTCCCTGAATTACCTTGAAGGTATCCTCCATCACCGCACCGAAAAGCTCCCGGGCCTTCTTGGGATTCCTCTTGCTCAGCTCGATCAGATTGTAGAAGGCCACCTTGGTTCCGTCACTTCCGGCAACCACGTCACAGGTTCGGCGATGCTTCATCATCAGAGCCGCCGCCCCGAAACAATCCCCCTGACGGTAGCGATGGGTGCGATTGCGCTCCGGATAGGCGGATCCCCGCACCACCTCGCATACCGAGGTCGCGTCATCCCCCTTCTTAAGGATCACTTCGCCTCGTCCGTATTCCTTGTAGTACACATCTGCACGGGTCGGAGCAGCGTAGCCTCCCTCGGCGCCATTCCGGGGAGCCGGTCCGATCAGTTCGTAGGAGCCGGAGACTTTACGGATTTCCGGATTCCGCAGAGTGTGTCGGGTGGCGTGCATGGCATCGTGTTTGATCAGGGCCATGTCCCGGGCGATACGCTTGGATTCGATCTCCACATCCTGTTCGGTCATCCCCATGATGTTCTGCTTGATCTCGAACTGAGAGTTAAACGGACAGTGGGGATAGCGACAGCGAACCGCATAGATTCCATTTTTCAATTTATAGGGCATAGTCGTCCTCCTAAAGACGCGATTTATACCCACAATAATGCAATCGCCGTACCAAAGAGCCGCTCGTAATCCGTGTGCCATATTTTCATACATTATAGAAAGATAGAAACATCACGTTCAAATGGCTTGCAAAAAAAACACAATTCAATAACGAAATTGAAATTGGGGCAGCCATAAATTACGTAAACGTAGGCCCCGGTTCCCCGGAAAAAGAAAAAGAGAAAATGATTTGAATAATCCCACCCCATCTTTGTATTTCGAGTGCAACGAGAACATCGCAATCGTCCTTGCAATAATGATCGAAGATTGCGATCTTTTGAGGTATATCGAGAACATCGCAAAACGTGGTTCTCGAATGCCGATCGGTCCGTTATAACGAGGAGAACAAAATCGTGGATATCGTGAAGTTGAACGAGGTTAAGAAGGTCTATCCCCTGGGTAAGGTG
>CAZKCQ010000248.1:0-4540 GCA_964551205.1 uncultured Spirochaetaceae bacterium | reverse complement strand
GATTCGAGCATTTCCGAGGCTGAACGGTCGGTCAGACCCCGGATCTGCAAGTGATAGGAGCTGATCTCCAGGATGCTCTCTATGAAACCCAGTTGAAATCCGTTCATGACCCCCATGACCGCGGTGAGGGCCATCACTCCGACCGCGACACCCAGGATCGCCAACAGCGTCGAGGTACCGCCCACCCCCCGCCGTCTGGAACGGAAATAGCGCAGACCCATGAAAGAGATGAATCGGGACCTCATTGAAACTCCCGCACCCGCACGACCTCTCCGTCGCTTATAAACTCCTCCATCACCTTCTGTTCGGATCGGTAGTGCACCCTCATGAACAGCCGTCCCTCACGGTACAGCTCCTCCACCCGCAACTGCTCCTGTGTGGAGTACAGGGTGATACGCTCCAATGCGCCCCGCAGGCGGTACTCCTCCCGCACCGGTTCCTCCTCCGAGCCGTATTCGAAGCGCCAGTTTTCGATCCCCCGAGGTCCCCTCTTCGTTGTTTCAACTATCCTGCCCCGCTCGTCCCTCTGGTGAACGGTCCGCTCGATCTCCTCCCCCCCCTCGCTTACCTCGATTAGGACGAGCCTTCCCTCCTCGTCGTAGCTGTTCAAGGTCGTGCGCTCAGGAGAGAATTCCTCCAGCCGGGAGCTCAAGCGCAGCTCACCCTCACCACGGTATTGGACACGCTCCCTCTCCAGCAACTGCCCCTCGTACCAGTACTCCCGCTCTACGAACCTGCCCTCCTGATCGTAGCGGTTTATCCGTTGTTCCCTGTTGTTGCCGTAACGCTCCTCCTCCACTCCCCGGGCTCCGTCTCCTAGGGCCAGGCGCTGGTCCTCCTGACGATCCTCCTGCTCCCGGGTCACCCGGCGCAGCCGTCCGTCGGGGGACAGCCTGTAGTAATCACGGTAGAGCAACAGACCGTCGGCATCGAAGGTTTCGGTACGCTCCAGGAGATCCCGGTTGTAGTAGTAGAGGGTGCGCTGACTCAAGCTTCCGCCGGAATACAGCTGCTCCTCAATCAGTCGACCCTCTTTATCGTACCTTCGGCGCTGCTGGAGTTCCGAACCCCGGTAGACCCGTTCTTCTGCGGGATCCCGTTCCCAGCGTTGCAACTCTTCCCCTTCATAGAGCAGGCTGCGGATCTCCCGAGTCCCCTCTGTCCGGACAACCAGAATATGGGGGAACTCCTCCCGGCGGTACCAGCCGATTTCCTCCAAAGCCATACCGAGGTCGTTGGAGATGTAGTACCGGATCGTGCCGGAATCCTGAGCGCAAAGAAGGGCTGGTGCCGACAGGATCACGACCAGGAGCAGCTTCGCAATCATTGCACCTCGAGCAGACGGTTGAGATACGAATCCCTGTCGAAGGGCTCCAGGTCACCCGGTTTTTCCCCGACGCCGATGAAGGAGAAGGGGATGCCCAGATCTCTGGCTATAGCCACAACGATTCCTCCTTTGGCCGTGGAGTCGTACTTCGCCACTATGATGCTGTCCACCCCGATCGCCTCATGAAACACCTCGGCCTGGCGTAAGGCATTCTGGCCGGTGGTGGCATCGATGACCAGCACTTTCTTGTACGCGGAGGCCGGCAGGCGGTTGGAGGCGATTTTGTCGATCTTCCCCAACTCCCTTACCAGATGGACCTTGTTGTGCATCCGCCCCGCGGTGTCCGCGATGATCAGGTCGATCCGGTTGGCTACGGCGCTGGAGATGGCATCGAACACCACCGCCCCCGGATCGGAACCCGGATCCTGCCGCACCACCGGTACGGCCAGCCGTTTCCCCCACACCACGAGCTGGTCGATCGCGGCCGCACGAAAGGTGTCCGCCGCCGCCAGGAGCACCCTCTTGTGCCTCTGTGTTGCGAAGCAATGGGCGAGTTTGGCGATCGTGGTGGTTTTGCCCACGCCATTGACGCCCAGCACCAGGATCAGGTTGACACTGCCCTCCACAGGCTCCAGCGGTTCCAGCCGGAGATTCTCTCCCAGCTGCGCTTTGAGGAGTTGGAAAAATCGATCCCTGTCTCTCGAGCTTCTGCCGCGGATCTCTGCTCTGGCCACGTCGATGATCCCGGCGGCGGTGGCCGGACCGATGTCTCCTTCGATCAGAATATCCTCCAGCTCCTCGTAAAAATCCTGGTCCTGTGATCCGAACAGGTCTCGAAGCCTGGCGCCCAGGGATCTTCTGTTCATCCGTCCACCATCCCGCTTTCAGGCTTTCCGGTCCGCCGCTTTGAGATAGCGGATCAGACGCACCATGAGGTTCACGAACAACCCGCTGCTGAGGCCGAGGGTCGCGAAGTAGGCATAGGAAAGCGCGTCGGCGGTGGCCTGCTCTCCCTGTACGGTATACCCGGTCCAGTAGTCCGCCACGAACACCGGGAAGGGGATGGAAAGGGCGAAAGCCGCGAAGGCCCTGTACAATTCGTTCCGCCTGCGGTCCTGGATTTCCGCGGGATCCACTTTGTCGGGCAGCAGATCGGCGGTTATGGTCTGCCCCGTCGTCGGGTAGGCGTACAGCGGAAAATCGAGGTACCCCTCCCGACGCAGAAGGAAACGGCTGAGCTCCTCCGGTTTTTCGATACTCAGGGGTGTGGTGCCAAGCCACTCCGAGCCCCCGTAGACCGCCGCGCCCGGTGGATTGCTGTCCAGTGTAAAGAATTCGCGCTGTTCGGGGGCCAGGGTGATCTGCTGCAGCTCTTTGGCGTACGGGGAAAGTTCTATCGGCCGTAGGACCGTCCGATACCCCGGCAGTTCCAGGCGCATCTCTTTGCCGCCGGGCAGCAGATATGGGATGCTCAGGGGCGTGCGCCCCTGGAACACCTCGTCGATCCAAACCGAAGCACCCTCCGGCACGGTCTGCACCGTCAGGGAACTCCAATCCCGCCCCCAGAGTACGGTGGCAAGCTCCACGATCAGCTCGTCGGACAACTCGTAGAGCTCGACCGCGGCGGCGGCATCGTTGTAGGTGAACACCGGTTCCCCGAGGACGGCGCTGAACAGAGAAATTTCGAAGTAGATAAAGCCCTGCACCTCCTGGAAACGTCCCCAGAGCAGGACATCCAGATCCTGCTGTTTTGCCAGCTGAATCGGGCTGAGCACCTCTCTGTCGAACACCAGTTGTCCATCAGCTCCGGAGACGAAACGAAGGGGCTTGCTCCGGGGAAAGGCTATCTGTTCGGGGTCCAGTTCCTGCAGCTCCCGGATGGCCTGGAGGTTGTCGGCGATACGCTGTTCATAGACGGCTGCCTGCGCGGCCGGCGAATCGCTGGTGAAGAACAGCTCATCCCGGGCACGACGATCTGCACCTACCTCTTTAACCAGACGATTTCGTTCTTCCTGGATAATTTGCCTTCGGTAGGCCAGTACTTCGGCTTCGCTGAAATAATGTTCCGGGATCGCCTCGAGGCGTTCCCGCAGCAGGAGGGGAAAACTGCGGGTCAGGTAGACATTTTCCGGGCTCAAGTCCTTGCCTTCGAAGGCAGCGACCCCGATTGCCCAGTCCGGCCGCTGAACGGCCAGGGTGGGTTCCTGGGCCCAGACGGGAGACCAGGCAACGGCAAGCAGCAGAATCAGGACGCTTTTCATTCGATATCGAGGACGTGCTTAATCGCGGTGATCACCCGTTCTTCACGGAAGGGTTTGACGATGAAGTCCTTGGCGCCCAGCTGGAGCGCCTGGACGATCAGACTCTGCTGCCCGAGGGCCGAACACATGATGATCTTGGCTTCCGGATCGAGCTCCAGGATCTTTTTCAGCGCAGTCAGGCCATCCATCTTGGGCATGGTGATATCCATGAGCACCACGTCCGGGCGTTTATCCTGATACAGCTCAACGGCCTCCTCTCCGTTGGAGGCTTCCCCCACCACACGGAAACCGGCTTTCTCGACCAACTGCCGCAGCACCAGCTTAATGAACTTCAGGTCATCGGCAATAATGACGTTTATGCCCACGGCTGCCTGGCTCCCGAGTTGGTTATGAGATAGCTTTCGATGAACCGATCGATATCCCCGTCCATTACGGCCTGGACATTGCCCGCTTCCACCTTGGTCCTGTGGTCCTTCACCAGCGAATACGGATGAAACACGTAGGAGCGGATCTGGTTGCCCCAGGCGATATCTTTCTTCTCGCTCTCCTGCTTCTCCCTCTCGGCATCCTGTTGTTCTCTGAAATGCTCGTACAGCCGGGAGCGAAGCACCTTCATAGCCATGGCTTTGTTCTTGTGCTGACTGCGCTCGTTTTGACACTGTACCACGATCCCCGTCGGTAGATGGGTGATGCGCACCGCCGAATCCGTCTTGTTCACGTGCTGCCCGCCGGCTCCGCCGGCCCTGTAGGTGTCTATTCGCAGATCCTCCGCTTTGACCTCCACCTCGATGGTATCATCGATCACCGGCGAGGCAAAAACGGAGGCGAAGGAGGTGTGCCTCCTGCTTGAGGCATCGAAGGGAGATATCCGAACCAGCCTGTGGATCCCCGTCTCGCTCTTCAGAAAACCGTATGCGTATTCCCCGGTAATCTCCACGGTCACACTCTTGAT
>CAZKCQ010000247.1:0-4558 GCA_964551205.1 uncultured Spirochaetaceae bacterium | reverse complement strand
ATAGTTCCAGTACACGTCCCCCTCGCAGTAGCGGCGGTGCTGGACCGCCTCCAGCAGGTGCTCTTTATGGATACCCGGAGAGCCGTTCAGGTCGGCGATGGTGCGGGCCACCTTGAGAATCGAGTGAAAAGCTCTTGAGGAGAGGCTGAACTGCCGGGCCGCATCCTGAAGCCCGGCCCTTCCTTCATGATCGAGGGCGCAGAATCTATCGATCAGGCCGGGAGGGATATGGGCGTTTCGGCGGAAGGCCAGGTCTTTGTATCGTTCCCGCTGCATCCGGATGGCCCCAGCCACCCTCCGGGCTGCTTCGGCGCTGTTCCCGGTATCCGCTGCGTCGCTGCCGGCCATATCCTCGAAGCGAACCGGCTCCAGGGGGATACGAAGGTCCACCCTGTCGAGCAGGGCACCGCCGAGCTTCCTCCAATATCTGGAGATCTCAAGAGTCGAGCAAAAACAGGTTGCCTGTTTCCTGCCCAGGTTGCCGCAGGGACAGGGATTCATGGCCAGCACGAGCTGGAAACGGGCGGGAAAGCGCATCGAGGTACCGGCCCGGGCGATGGTGATACTGCCCTCCTCCATAGGTTCGCGCAGGCTCTGCAGCAAAGCCGTGCTGAACTCCGCAGCCTCGTCCAGGAACAGTACCCCCTCGTGGGCCAGGGAGACCTCACCGGGGCGCGGGACCTTGCCGCCGCCGATGATCCCTTCAGCCGAAGCGGAGTGATGGGGCGTGCGAAACGGCGGATCCCGGACCAGGCCGGAGCCGGCGGGGAGCACTCCGGCGGTGGAGTGGATCCGGGTCACCAGGAGCGATTCCTCCCAGGACAATGGCGGCAGGATGGAGGGCAATCGGCGGGCCGCCATGGTCTTCCCGCTTCCCGGCGGCCCGAACAGCAGTAGGTGATGCCTGCCTGCTGCGGCGACCTGCAGGGCTCGTTTCAGTCTGGGCTGACCCTTGATATCCGAAATGTCGCCCCAGCGCACATCGGGGTTGTCCGCCGCAGCGCGATCAGCCTGAGAAGCGCCGCCCTGACTGCCCGCCGAGCATGAACCCCGGGCAAGTCGCTTGAGTACCGCGGCGGCCGCCCTGAGGGAAGAAATTCCGAATATACCCTCCCCGCACAGTGCCCGGGCTTCGACCAGATTCTCCCGCGGAACTAGAAAAAGCCGGATCCCGTCCTGCAATCCTGACGCGATCGCAGAAAGCACACCGCGAACGGGCAGCACCGTTCCTCCCAGGTTGAGCTCCCCCACCACCATCAGCCTGCGGTTGCCGGGAAAGGGGATCTGCTCCGAGGCTTTGAGAATGGCCAGGGCAATGGCCAGATCATAGCTGGCCCCCTCTTTCCTGATCCCCGCGGGGGACAGGTTGACGAGGATCCTGTCGCTGGGAAAACGAAATCCACTGTTTCGAATAGCCACCCGCACCCGGTCGCGGGCTTCCCTGACTGCACCGTCGGGCAATCCCACCACGTCGATTCCGGGAAGGCCCCTGCGAATATCCACCTCCACTTGAATCGGGATTCCTTCGATCCCTACCGGGGCCTGGCTGGCAATCACGGCAAGCATGGCTTCCCCCTACCCCCTATTGTCGCAATGAACATTGGGATGTCTTCATAGAAGAAAACGGGGTAAAGGGACGCGCTGCTTTACTTTAACGAACAGCTTTAAGGTTTTCCCGTTTTGATGGCTTCCTGAACCAGACGGTCGCAGGCCTCGTTGTATCGATCTCCGGCATGCCCCTGCAGCCACCGCCAGCAAATAGTCATCGTCGAGCTCAAGCTCAACAGCCGTCTCCAGAGATCTTGATTCTTCACCGGCTGTTTTGAACGGGTTTTCCAGCCGTTTCTTATCCAGGTATGGATCCAATCGCTGATACCGTTCTTTACGTACCGGGAGTCGGTAAACAGCTCGATCTCGGGAGAAGACAGATCCGGCCTCTCCCGGACCGCCTGGAGAGCTTCGATTACCGCCTGCAGTTCCATCCTGTTGTTCGTTGTCCCGGGAACGAAACGGGCGTTTTGGGTTTCCCCCTCCGGCGCAAGCAGGATGTACGCCCATGCGCCGGGACCGGGGTTGCCGGAACAGCCTCCGTCGGTGTAGATTCGGATTTTCATCATAAGGAGGGGGTGCGGCCCTCTGTCCGGAGGTCGTGCTGATCCCCGCCTTGATCCTCCCTCGGCAGAAGAATCGTAACAGTCGTACCAAGCCCCGGTTTACTGGTCACCTCTATGGATCCGGAGTTGCGCTCAACTAGCATCCGGCTGAAATACAGACCGAGCCCGTCATGGGCGGCCTTTGTGGAGAAAAACGGATCGTGGACCTTCCTCAGATTGGCGGCATCGATGCCCATTCCCTCGTCCCTGATCTGGATGCGGTAGTAGTGATCGTAGATGTCACCGCGGATCAAAATCGACTCCTTTGGACCCATTCCCGACTCCAGAGCGTTTTCCACGATATAGCGCAGCACCTGCATGAGCTCATCGGGATTGCAGAGCACCACTCCGTGATGGTCTTCCTCGACTCTGATACGCGCCGTAGGGTTGATTCTGCCAAACTCCGCGGCTGCACTCTTCAGCAGCTGGTCCATACTAACGCTGACCGGAACGCCGGTGCGGGAACCCACCAGCGTGGCCAGCCTGCGCAGAAAATCCCGGATTTCCAGGTCCCCCTCCTGGGCAACACTTATGAGCTTCTGCAGCTCCCGGTGCAGCTTCCTGATCTCCGCCGCCGATGGCTGTTCAGCACTCTCCAGAACTTTGAACAACTTGCGGATCCTTCTGTCCAAAGCGGTCAGACTGCTGGAAATAAAGTTCACCGGATCATTCACTCGATGGGTTATCCCGGTGACGATGCCTCGCAGTTCCCTCATCCGGTCTTTCTGGAAGGAACGCATGTTACGCAGGTTCAGTTCGTCTATCAACAGTTTCAGCTCCGTGTTTCGCCTTTCCAGGCTCGCCGAATACTGGAGGGTCCGGCTGTAGTGCTTCCGGTAAACCAACCGATCGATCAGCGAACAGAAGAGTGAACGGATCGGAATGAGGAGCACGAAAAGGATAGCGGTTACCAGGAAACTGGCTATGCGGTCCGGCACCCCGTAGTTGAGGGTGAACAGATTCTTGGCAGGTTCATAGAGCACCGTGAAAAACGCGAAGATCAGCAGCGCCAGGATACCATAGACCACGTAGCGGCTTACAAAGAATTTGATGTTGAATACACGGTGTTTCAACAGACCGATTATGAAAAACAGCGGAACAAAACAGAGAAACAGGTTGGCGAAGTTGCCCATGCTGATCCGCAAGCCCTCGGCTCCGCCGAGAATAAGAGGCAGCTGGTCGAGAAAAAAATAGGGCGGTATGGCGATGAGAAAACCCGCTATGATCCACTCGAGCTGTCTCTTCTCGTTTGCGTGGGGTGAAGACAGGTAGGAACGGATCAGCAGTACCAGATAGACCACGAAAGCGACACCGTCGGAAATATTGTTGATCTTGCCGAGAAAGCGATATCGCACCAGCCAGAGGTCCTGACCGCTCGATACCCAGGAAGAGAAGTAGATCATCCGAAACACCGTAAAGGTAAGGTACAGCCCCAAGACGGCGCCTATGATGAACCTGCGGACGGCCCTGGTTGCCCTGGGAACGGGGAAGTACAGGGCGAAGAAGACCATGAACCAGGAGGTCAGCTTCCCGAAGTGAATCATAAGATTCGAAAAAAACGACTCGTAGTAGAAGGGTTTGAGCGCCGTAAAAACCAGATAAAACAGGCCGGCAAAGATTACCAGGTTCGACGCCCTGTCCTCCGGCAGATGCAGGATCAGGTAGAACGACATGAATGCCAGGGTGAGGCAAAAGACCAGGGCAAAGACCCAGTCGGGTTTGGTGAGGGTAAAAGCGGGGGTTATACTGATCGTCAGTCGCTGCCCATCCTCCCGAATGATTTCCACGGGAAACGGGTGAAATCCCCGGATGCGGGAATCAGCCTCCACTACATCCCGGATGCTGCGGATCGGATGGCCGTCAATGGAAACGATCTGGTCGGTATTCGGTTGCAGTCCCGCAGACACCGCCGCTGAGAAAGGGGTTTTCGGCGCGAAAATCACCTTTCCGTCCCGGTTGACCACCTCCGGATAGTTCACCACGAGACCGGTGTTCGGTTTGATGAGATACCGTACAAAGTACACACCGGAGATCGCGCTGAAGATCACCGCAACACCGAACAGCAGAAGGAAGCGCTGCTTGAATCGGATCAGGCTCTTAACGGACATGATACCGCCTCAGAATGATTTTCTATTATACTGATGTATGGGACGACGCATCCTCAGTATTTGTCGGCCTTCGAAGGTGCCGGCAGCTACAAAGAAATCCCGCAACGTCGAATGTCCAAACTGCAGTACCTCTTCGGTTACGCAGAAATTACCCGGCTGGGTGAACTGCTGGCCCAGATGGAAGATGGAGTTCAAACTGTCAGAAACGATATGTCCGGTGTTTTGTTCCGTGTAGGGAGTGTTGCCGATTTGAAGTACCACACGGAAAGACAGGAAATTGGGAAAGTGGGAGCCCTC
>CAZKCQ010000246.1:0-4613 GCA_964551205.1 uncultured Spirochaetaceae bacterium | reverse complement strand
TCGGCATCAACCAGTACTTCCAGCAGGCCATCCTGGGTGGCATGGTCATCATCAGTGTCACGTTGACTTTCGACCGGACAAAGACCCCTATTGTCAAGTGAAAAGCTGCGGAAGAGGAGCCTTCGAAATAGTGACATGGCCGGAATAGAACCTGTCAAAGCCGTGAACAAGACTATGGGCCTGCTCGAAGCACTGGCTCAAGAGAAAGAGATGGGGGTAATCGATCTGGCCGGGCGCGCGGGCATGCACAAGAGCACCGTGTACCGCTTCCTGAACTCCCTGAAGGAACTGGGTTACGTCCGCCAGAATACTGCGAACGAAAAATACAGCCTGACCTTGAAGCTCTTCGAGCTGGGATCGTGCGTGCTGGGACGCATGGAGCTCTGGGAACAAGCCCACCCGATTCTGGAGCAGCTTGCGGAGCAGACCCACGAAACGATCCACCTGGCCGTTCTGGATGACGGCAGTCTGGTCTATCTGGGGAAAATCGAATCGACACAGGCGCTGCGGGTATCCATGTCCTCGCGGGTCGGGCAGAGTGCCCCAACGCATTGCACAGGGGTAGGCAAGCTCCTTCTGGCCTATGCACCGCCAGAGCAGGTAGAGCGGATCCTGAAGCGGGAAGGCTTGCGGCGCTTCACCGAACACACCATCACCGACCGTTCTCTGCTCGCGAAGGAACTGGACAGCATTCGGCAGCATGGTTTCGCGATCGATGATGAGGAACACGAGGTGGGCGTGCGCTGCGTGGCCGCACCCGTGTGCAACAACCAGGGGACGATCATCGCCGCACTGAGCATTTCCATGCCGTCAGTGCGGCTGCCGGACAGCGAGATTCCCCGTTACCGGGAGTTTGTCACCAAGGCGGCGGAAGAGATCTCCAGAAGGATTGGAGCCGTACCCACGGAGCCTGTCGCGGCCGGCGGCTGAGTCTTTTCCATACTACCCTGATGGGATGCTTGCTTGTACTGCCTTCGATTCGGCTTTCTGGTGGGCTGTGCTGCAGGGGTGGATCGAAGCTTCCGTAAAGCCCTGTCCTTTTCTCTCTACACAGATCGGACCCTAGCGGGCTGTGCCTTCGGCAGCCGTCTACGCTCGCTTTAAACTACGGGCTATCTGCCTGTCTGGTTGTCCCGCATCCAATCTCAGAGGGCGGGACTTGTGAAGAGCAGTGGTTGTTTGCATGCCGGCAGCAGGGGGAAGGTATTTATTTCCACGGGCGATAGGGGTTCCTCCTGCTGCGAGTGCGGGGAGGCTCTCGATCGTGGAGCCTGGATCACCCTGGTGAAAGGCAAAGGAGCCCTGTGCTTGGTTTGCGCCGAACTGGATCATCTGATCTTTCTTTCTTCCGGCAATACAGATCTGACCCGACAAGCCCGAAAGCACTCTTCTCCGGGGTAAATTACCAAAGCTTGGGGCAGTTTCCGGCAGAATCGACAAGGGAAACGCTTCGTCCGGTGATCACGATATTGGCCAGCGGTGAGTGTGCGACCTATCATAATAACAAGAAGAAAACGGGGGAGAATCCTGGCAGAAAAAACGAAGTTGACGAGAACAAGAAAGCAGTAATCGATCCTACAAAAATATTATCGTACGTTTCGAAATATCGCGCGAGTTTAGCACGATTCCGGGGAATTGAGTCCATAATAATTGATTTGGTGGAGGAAGTATAATGCACAAGAATGGTTACTTTCATCGCGTTACGGCGCAGACTCCAACGAGGTTTTGGATCAACAACGCAACGCGAAAACAGGCGGAACTGGCTATCGAGGCCGGAGCTGTAGGCTGTACACAAAATCCTTCGTATACCTGGAAGATGCTGGACAATCCTGAAGAAGCAGAATACGCAAGAAGGTTACTGGACGAAACCATAGACGCATCGGACGATAACAATCCGGTACAGATCATTCTGCAGAGGAAATTAGTTTCCGGTGTAGCTGAGATATTTGCACCGCTTTTCGAAAAAAGTAGAGGGAAATACGGTTATGTGAGCATACAAGGTGATCCCAACAGTGAGCAGTCTGAGATCATCATTGAGAATGCACGGTTCAACAGGCTGGCAGGTGAAAATATCATGGCAAAAGTGCCGTGCACAGAAGATGGGCTAAAAGCCATGGAGGTTCTCATTGCGGAAAGAGTTCCCATCAATGCGACCGAGGTTTTTGCTGTAAGGCAGGCTCTGGATGTATGTGAGTTATACGAAAGAATAGCTGGAGATATGGATGATCCCGCGCCCATTTATTTCTCTCATATAACCGGCATATACGATGAATATCTGAAAAAGTATGCGGAAAGCGAGAAAATCGATATCTCGCCGGATACACTTTGGCAGGGAGGAATGGCGGTTGCACGCAAGGTGTATAAGACTGTTCGGGAGCGGGGGTATGCTGTGGGTTTCATAGGCGGTGGGGCAAGAGGTCTCCAGCATTTCACAGAGATGGTAGGAGCGGACGCGTGTATTACCATCAACTGGCTGGGAACGGCTGATAAGCTGATCGAGCTTGATCCTCCGGTTGTTTCAAGATTTTATAATCCCGTATCCGACCATGTTATTGATGAGCTGATGGAGAAGTTACCGGATTTCAAACGGGGTTACCTAGAAAGAGGAATCACTCCGCCGGAATATGAAGAGTTTGGGCCTGTTACACTGTTCAGGGATAGTTTTGTATCGGCGTGGAGCAAAGCGCTGGAGGCAATTGAGATCAGAAGAAAACAACTCAATCAATAGAATGCTTGTTGACCAGGATTGTGACCGAATGGGGCTGTTGCCAACGCAAACCGTTGATCCGCACTCGAACGCTGTCGGTGTACGATATCCAGGACTTGCACTTTCTATCAGGATACACGCGTATACTAATTTCATGAAGGTAAGTCGTTAGTTGATCTAGTTGCATTGTTAAAGATCTATCTGATTGGATGATTTTCAGGATATGAAATGTTGTATTTCCCTTATGATTGTAGGGGGGCCGAAGCCTCCAGCTTTGGTTATCAGGGGCATATCTAAAGAATCTTCGATCAGTCTGGACAGTACAACACCCTGAGCTATCTGTTCGATCGGCAGAACTTTTGGGAACCTCAGCACTTCCATGATTCCTACGGCGGTGTCACCACCGAAGACAACCGGAGTCAGCTTGCCGTGGAAACGCAGGATTTTCCCAACCAGATCACCAACTGCCAGGGCGACCAATCGGGGAACCGCCTGTGACGGTATGCCGTGCTCACGGGAGTACGCCTCGAAGCGCTGAATATCCTCGGCACCCCGTGCCGTCTGAAGAATAACGTTTGAACCTTTGGCCAACGCCCGTTGTACACGTTCGATCAACAATCTTCCCGATCGAACCATTCGGCCGTCCTTGCCCAACAATTGTTCGGGCTGAAGAACGATTCGCTCGACTCTTCTCAACGGTGCAGCCTCGATTTGCTCAAGAGATACCGGATTTAAGCTTCCGCAAACGACGAGTAGCTGGGAGGGACAATCGATCTCGCGTACTGCTCCTCTTTTCAAGACTAGAGTGGCGGGTAAGTACTCGGCGAATCCAGCACATCCTGCGGTTACTCGGAGAAGTCCACGACGTTTCAGCAGATTCGCAATAGACCGAAGATCTTCATCAGTCCGGGCATCGAATACTATGATCCGTCTCCCTCCGGTTTTGGGTTCCTCAAATGGTATACTTTCCGAACACTCGACTACCTGAACCGGCATCGGCGTTTGGGCAGCGATGATGTCCGGCACGTAGCTGCTGCACACCGGATTTTGGGGATCCCGGCTATATATAGAAAGGTTCACTGGAACGCCGTCGACATACTGTCTGCCCGCAATTGTAGTTCGACCATTTTTAGGATAGGCAGGAATAAAGGCTAATAATGAGGCACCGGTGGCGTCGAGCAGAGCCGCCAGTTCTATGCCGATGTTGCCTCGCAACGTGGAATCCGTCTTTTTGTAAAATGAGCGAACTTCTTGGTGTAGAGCTAGTTCCACCGCCTCGATCACCTTGGTCCGACTCTCATTCGGCGGGACATGCCTGCTTTCCGTGTCTAGAACGAAAACCGAGAAATCTTCCGTTACCCCTTGATCAAGCTGCTGGAACTTTGTAGAAACCAGAGTTGGTATATTCTGCTGAGCGAATTGTACCCCTGTGTCGAGGGCACCAGTAAAATCGTCGGCCAGTACGAGCAGTTCCACTATTTGTGCTCAAACTACATCGATAAGGCGAGGGATGTCAACGAAATGAAACCTCTATTAGGAATCAGCATGGGGGATCCTGCAGGCATCGGCGCTGAGATCATCGTAAAATCCTTAGCCCGTGAATATGTTCAAGGGATCTGCCTTCCTCTGGTGATTGGAGATTTCCGAGTCATGCAGCAAGCTTCCCGAGAGATCACCAAGCTGAACCTCGATATACAACGCTTCGACCGCGACCAGTTACCTACTGCTGAAACCTTTCATCCCGGACGGATAAACGTCTTGGATCTGGCCAACATCGATCCAGCGCACCTTGAGTACGGCAAAGTTTCAGCCATATGCGGCAGGGCAGCCTTCGAATATATCGAGACTGCGATCCGGTTGGCAATGGAAGGAAAAATCAACGGCACCGTAACTGCTCCGATCCACA
>CAZKCQ010000245.1:0-4619 GCA_964551205.1 uncultured Spirochaetaceae bacterium | reverse complement strand
ACGTATGGTCCGGCCACGACGTGGCGGATTCCGCACGCTACCGCCTTCTCCCGCAACAGCTCGTATTCATCTGGTTCATAGTATCGGTGTACAGGTGCATTAAATTTACTCGGTTGTAAATATTGTCCAATTGTCAGAATCTCCACAGGAACGGCCGCCAAATCCTCGAAAAGTCGCTGCAGCTGTTCCTCCGTCTCCCCCAGGCCTACCATGATTCCGCTTTTTATCCGCGGTACGGCTTCAACGAGCTTGTCCTGCCTGCTTCGAAGCGACGCCGCGATCTTCAACACCCACAGGGACCGCCGGTAGTCGGCGCCTCGACGCACAGGAGGGTATAACTCCGGCACGGTTTCGATATTATGAGCAAATACCTGTACGGGCAGCGCCGCCACCGCTTCAACCGACTCCCTCCGTCCCTGAAAATCGGGCACCAGCAGCTCGATCTGCAGAGAGGGAACCAACCGCTTGAGATCGCTGACGACTCGACAGAAATGAGCGGCTCCCCCATCCGGAAGGTCATCCCGGGTCACCGAAGTGAGCACAGCGTAGCGGATTTGGTTGCCCCGTACGAAATCGGCGATCTTCTTCCCCTCCTGCCTGTCCGGAAGTTGGGGCTTGCCGTGCTCTACTGCACAGAAGGCACAGTTTCGGGTGCAGTGATCCCCCAGGATGAGAAAAGTGGCGTTACCGCAAGCATAGCACTCCCCGAGATTGGGGCAGCGGGCGGACTCACAGACAGTGTGTAAGCCCAGTCCGTCTATGTGTCTGCGCGTCCTCATCACCTCCGGGGTCAGCCGTTTCTCTTTGCGCAGCCAGGGAGGACGTGCGGTGATCTTCATCGTTGATCCACTCCTTCCAGAACCCTGGTTACCACAGACCGGTAGGTCTCGTTCCACTGAAGCTGCACCGGGGCAATGACCTTATCCACCGTCCCGGTTCGTGACTCTGAATCTATGGATTCCGCCATCCCCTTCAAGGCAGCGATGAAATCGTCCACCAGCATGAGCAGCACCGTATCGCCGTAAGCTTGATCCGGGATCGGCCCCTCCACCACTGCTACAGAGGATTCTTTGGCGAGGTATTCCAGGCAAAAACCGCTTAAAACATACGTCTTCAGCAGGACAATAGCAACAGCCTCCTCCTTCATCCCGTCCAGCAGGCGTCGTGTTTTGACCCGATCGGTGAGGTTACCGATTTGTTTCGTCTCGATACGCTGCGGATCCTCAAGTGTGGAGAAACCTTCCACGAAGGCGTCGACCTCTCTCTCCACAAGCTCATCGCTAACGGCAATCAGGATCCCTACTCGAGGTTTCTCGATGTCCGGCTGGGCAATCCCGATCCGCTGTAGGAAAGCCGCATCCCCAAGAAGCGCCGCGATCGCTCTTCCCGCCTCGAAGTTCGCCTGTTCCCGGTCGTACACCAGGGCGATCTGGTTGGCCGAACTCGCCCCTGTCAAATCCTCCCGGAAGAATTGAATATCCGGGTACCGAGAGATGATCGCCTCCGGGTCAAAGGGATGAGCCGGACCCAGATAGACCCAACCGGGCTTGGTCCGCTCGATCACCTCCTGGAAACGCCGCAGTCCCTCACCCTGCTCTGTCAACGGCGGGGCTACCTCTATCCTTACGTTGAGATCCTTTGGCAGGGACTGCCTGATCGCCGCCCTGTCGATGCCCTGCCCGCCCAGTACTTCGAACTGGTAGGGATCGATGTACAAAAGAAAACGCCCCGCCGGGGAGCAGGCGCCCAGGGTGGTAAGAATGATCGGGGTAACAAATGCTAGCCATCGTCGGGGTTGCACAATCCCAAGCTACAGCCGAGCCTCGACTTGGTCAAGGCATCGGGGTTGCCAACATCGGGGTTGACAACTTGACAGGCCTCGGGATTATCAGCATATTTAGCGGCAATCGATGTTCCGCAACGGTGGGACATCGGAATCATCGGTATATCAATCAATAACAGAAAGAGCACCATGGCAGGTGTGTTGGAGGCAAAGATGACCCATTACAAAGAGATCGGATTATCCAATACCAAGGAGATGTTCAAGAAGGCGATGGAGGGAGGCTACGCGGTCCCGGCCTACAACTTCAACAACCTGGAACAGCTGCAGGCCATCATTACAGGCTGTCTGGAGAGCCGCTCTCCCCTCATCCTTCAGATTTCCAAAGGTGCCCGGGCTTATGCCAACCAGACCCTGCTTCGCTACATGGCAGAGGGGGCAATGGAAATTGTCAATTCCTCCGACCATCCCATTCCGGTGGCTCTGCATCTGGACCACGGCGACAGCTACGAATTGGCGGTGTCCTGCATCGAAACGGGCTTCTCCTCGGTCATGATAGACGGTTCGGCTCTGTCCTACCAGGAAAATGTGGCCCTCACCACAAAGGTAGTAGAGTACGCCCGCAAGCACGAGGTGTCCGTGGAGGGTGAGCTGGGCGTGCTGGCCGGAATCGAAGACGATGTCTCCCACGAGGCCAGTCACTACACGGATCCGGACGACGTGGAGGATTTCGTGAAAAAAACAGGCGTGGACAGCCTGGCGATTTCCATTGGAACCTCCCACGGCGCCTACAAGTTCAAGGTCAAACCTGGCGAGTCCGCTCCCCCGCTGCGCTTCGACATCCTAGAGGAGATCGAGAAGCGCATCCCGGGATTTCCGATCGTTCTGCACGGAGCATCTTCGGTGCTTCCGGTCTACGTTGATTTGATCAACAAGTTCGGGGGAAAGCTCGAGGGCGCTGTCGGCGTTTCCGAGGATCAGCTGCGCCGTGCTGCCCGGTCTGCAGTCTGCAAGATCAACATCGACTCCGACGGCCGTTTGGCCGTTACCGCCATCGTCCGCAAGATGCTTCACGAGGACCCGAAGAACTTCGATCCCCGCAAGTACCTGGGACCGGCCAGGGAGGAGCTGATTCAAATGATCATTCGCAAGAACCGCGAGGTACTGGGAAGCGCCGATCAGGCCTGAGGGCTGCCTCACACCCTCACCGTCCGAAAGCCGGCGGTCAGCATAAAGAGGCAATCATTTCCAGAAATTTCATTGCAAAGCCAGACAGTGCCTTTTACTATGGAAGGGAGCGCAAAAGGGGTGGATCGATGGAAGAAAAAAAAGAGCGGACCATCGAGAAAGCCAGGGAATACTTCCACAAGTTCTGGTACCGCAAGGCTTCTCTGTCTGATCTGATTGCCGAAATAGGGATCTCCAAGCCTACGTTTTACAACTACTTCAAAAACAAGGAACAGCTGTTCGCCTCGGTGATGCTGGCAACCTACAACGAGTTTCAGTACGAGTTCACCCAGAGGAGTAAAACCGCAAGCAGCGCCGTAGAGAGGTTGGAAATCTTCGTCCGTACCTACGCCTGGTTTCTTGAACACTTCCCCCTGTACAGAGATCTCTACATCCCAGGCAACGATCTTCTGCCCCGCTGGATAAAATCCCGCTCGTCCAAAGACCTGTTTGCGGAAGGTGTGGAGACGGTGAAAGGCATCATTCTGCAGGGTCAGGAAGAGGGCATCTTCGATCCTGAGCTGGACAGCGAGGCGGCTTCCCTGATCGTCTACAACACCGTGGTGTCGCTGCTGTCTCAGGATCTTAAAACCTATCAGCGAAAAAACTCACCCCCCTATCAGATCGAGATCGACACACTGCTGCATATCCTGGGCACCGGACTTTCCCGCCCGGAACTGGCCGTCGCCGTGGCGAACCACCGCGACTAGGGGGCCGCGACCTCACCGTCGCTATAGCCTATGGCGCACCACCTCGACTAAACCTTCCGTTCGACGTACGTGTACGCCAGAGATCCGAGGAAAAACAGCGCCGTGAGCACAACTGTCCAGAGAAGATACGCGTGCATGTAGAGGAAGGTGATCGCCCCGCTTAGAAGGGGGATCGCGACTAGAAGTGCCAGGTACAGCACCCGGACCAGCCCGTACCACTCCACAAAGCGCAGAAAAAAGATCGTCAGGAACAGGAGTCCGGCCATGCGTACAAGGGGCAGGAGGAACAGGTGGTAGGGCTCGAAGTGACCGTAGTTGGTGAAGCTTTCAACGATTCCCAACAACGTATAGAACCCCCCTCCGAAAGGAAGCAGCGAACCGTAGGTTTTCCGGGAAAAGGCGAGAAAGTACAGCACGACCAGGAAAACAACCGGAATCAGATGGTCGGTTAACAAAAACAACAAATAGAGGGGAAAACTTCGATAGGACAGGGGGACGTATCTGCGCACCAGCAGCATCGCCAACAGGCAGGGAACCGCGTAGAAGAACCCCTTGATGAACTCGAGAAGCGGCCTCTCAGGCTGCGAGAGGATCCTCCCTTCCGGCGTGGATTTTTGATCGTTAAACACCAGGAGAAGCGTCAAGCAGGGTATTCCCAGGCTCGCGAACAGGCTCATTCGGATCTCACCTAAGAACCGTTTCTTCGATCTTGCGGACCTGGGCCCGGTACAGGGAGGTAATTCCCACTCCGTAATCGGAAATCAGCTGGATGATGTTCCTGGCATGATCCGGTTGATCTTCCCCGTTGATGCGGTCCCCGGCATCTCCCAGACCTGGCATGATATAAGCCATATTGTTCAGACTCGGGTCCATCCACAGAGTATAGATTTCCGAGTTCTCGA
>CAZKCQ010000244.1:0-4652 GCA_964551205.1 uncultured Spirochaetaceae bacterium | reverse complement strand
TGCTCAATGCCCGCTACGGCTGGAAATGGACGTACCGGGATGTCAGGAATATGGGGCTCGATTGTCTGCACACCGAAGGGAAGTTCAACCGCAGTGCAGGTGCATCTGAGGCTCTGTGTGATGTTCCCGAGTTCATGCGCACCGAGCCGCTCCCGCCGCACGACAGCGTATTCGATATACCTAAAGAGGATATGGACAAGATCTGGAGCGTACAATTAGAGGAGGATGTGTTTTGAAAGAAGCAGGAGTGAAGAACGTGCTCGATGGGCAGGTCTGCCTTGTGACGGGAGCTGCCGGTGGAATCGGGGAAGCGATCGCCCGACGGTTTTACGAAGCGGGGGCCAGACTCGTGCTGCTCGGCCATCATACGCCGGGCACCGAACAACTCGCCCGCGACCTGGATTCGTCGGGCGATCGGATCCTGTGCCTGCGGGCGGACGTGACCGCAGAACAGGAAGTTCAATTCGCCGTGGAGCAGGCAGTCGAGCGCTTCGCCAGGATCGATGTGGCCGTGAATGTCGCCGGCACCATCCGGCACCTGCCTATCGAGAAGATGAGCCTTGAAGATTTCGAGAGCGTTTTACGCGTCAACCTCACGGGAACATTCATCGTCTGTAGAGCGGTGATTCCCATCATGAAGAAACAGGCCAGGGGGAAAATCGTGAATATGGCCTCTTTGGCGGGACGTACGGGAAGGCCTGGAGTGGGGGTGAATTACGCCGCCGCCAAGGCCGGCATCATCGGTCTGACCCAAACGCTTGCCCGGGAGGCGGGTCCGGCGGGCATCTATGTCAACGCCATCGCTCCCGGTCCGATTCTTACCAAATTAACCAGGCAGGTGGGCCCGGAGGTATTCGCCCAATGGAACGTCGGCCGGGCGGTAAGCAAGGACGGGCTGCCGGAGGATGTGGCCGAGGCTGCACTGTTTCTCGCTTCAGCCCAGTCCGACTGGATCACGGGAGCTACCCTGGACATCAACGGCGGAATTCTCATCCGCTAGACATATATATCAAGGAGGAAGGCATGCCATCAGCCATAGCGGTCCACATCAAAGACGTAAAGGGAATTAAACGAGACCCGCCGCGGGTTTCGTGGATACTGGTGTCCGAAAAAACGGTAGGCGCCAAGAATCTCGCAGTCGGTATCAATGAGACCGCCCCGGGCAGCATGGTGCCGGAGCACGAGCACGGTGCGGAGGAAGAGGTGATGCTCTTTCTTTCGGGAAGGGGAAAATTCGTGACCGAGGAGCAGGAGATCCCCCTGGAGCCGGGTGTGTGCGTCTTCAACCCGCCCGGCGGCAAGCACAAGATCTTGAACACCGGTGACGAGGTGCTGAGGTTCGTCTGGATCTATGCACCCCAGTTGCCGAGCCACAGAAAAGGAGAATGATGATGTCGAAGTGGAAATTCCCGCCGGAGGGCGGGCACATGGAGAAACCTTCGAAGATCTACTACCAGACCATGACGAAAAAGGACGTGGAAGAACGCCTGAAGGTCAACGACGTCCTGCTGATCCCTCTAGGTTCCACGGAGAACCACGGGGACGGTCAACCCTACGGTGAGGATACCTTCATCGTGACCCGAATGGCGGAGATGATCGCCCAGAAAACGGGCTGCACGGTTTCAGAGCCGGTATGGTTCGCCTCCCATCCCTTTTCCCATCTCGGGCAGAAGGGAACCGTACCGATCCCGGATCAGGTGAACTCGGCCTACATCCGGGCACTTATCTGCGGATTTTGGAACACCGGTTTCCGCAAGCAGATCTACATGGGCAGCCACGGCCAGGAGTACATCATTCCCTCAGCCATCCAGGAGTGGGGGAAGAAGTACCAGGTTCCAGCGGTGATCATCTTTCTGGATGTAACCAAGATCATGGGCGACGGCCTGAAGGACAAAGCTCACGGCGGACCTTTCGAAACACCCTTCCGGCACGGCGATGAAGCGGAAAACTCCCTCTGTCTGGCCCTGTTCCCCGAGTTCGTGCAGATGGAAAACGTGGTGGATACGAAAACCTGGGGGTTTCTGCCGGAGGGGCACATCGACAAGGGCGGTGATATCTACAACTATCCGATCCCCGGTCAGAGTCATATCGGCGGTGGCGGGGTGGAGTTTGCCCTCTATCCGGAAGGTGTATTGGGCAAACCGTCGCTCGCTAAAGCCGAAAAGGCCTACCAGGCCATAGAAAATTTTTTGAATTACACTGTACGACTTCACGACGATATTCTCGAAAAATTCCCCCCTGGTGTACTGCCGGAGAGTAAATACATGACCCAGCGGGACAAAGAGGAGATCGACAAGCTGCTTAAAGGCCCGTCTGACGGCGGCAAGCATATCTACACCCTCGGCTGGCCGCCGTAAGGGAAGGTATTACTTCTTGAAGGGAAAGAAAATACGTATCGCTTCAATCGGGGTGGGAATGATAGGGCATGTCCATGCGAAAATCCTATCGCGTATGGAAGAGTGCAATTACACGGGTATAGCAGATTTCGATCCGCAGGCGGAAGAAATCGCAAAACAGCTCGGTACACGATTCTATGAAGACTACAAGGAGATGATCGACAAGGAGCGTCCCGATGGAGTGGCTGTTTCGGTTCCGAACGAACTCCACGAATCGATTGGATGCTATTGTTTGCAGCGGGGAGTGCACGTCTTCATGGAGAAACCCATTGCGCCAACGATTTCCGAAGCCCAGGCCCTGATAAAAAGTGCACGGGAAAGCAATGCGAGACTCCTCATCGGCCATCACCGGCGATTCAATCCGATGGTGAACGCCACGAAAGAAATGATTGCCAGAGGAGATCTGGGCGATATTGTAGGCATATCGGTACTGTGGGCCATGTACAAACCAAGCGAGTACTTTGTAGCCGGCGAGTGGAGAAAGAAGAAGGGAGGGGGCCCCATTCTCATCAACACGATCCATGAGATGGACGATTTACGCTACCTGTACGGCGAAATCGAACGTGTGTATGCCGAGGCAAGCAACAAAACCCGCAAGTTCGAAGTCGAAGACACCGTATGTGCTACCGTGAGGTTTAAGGATGGGGTGCTTGCCAGTGTGTTGATGTCTGATACCGCACCCTCTCTGTGGGCATACGAGGCCACGATGGGGGAGAATAAATTCTTCTTTCCCACGAAAGGAGATATATACCACTTTTTAGGCAGAAAAGCATCTTTGACTTTTCCGGGAATGGTAAAGGTCTATTATGCTGACCCTTCAAAAATGGGTTGGCAATATCCTTTGACCACGGAACACCTCGATATCAAGAGCAGTGATCCCTATCCGGAACAAATGTCACATTTTTTCAGAGTAATAAGGGGAGAAGAGAAACCGAGAACCAGCGGCGAAGACGCCCTCAGAACGTTACGCGTGACCTCGGCTATAATCGAATCTGTAGAAAAAAGAAAACCGATCACTGTCGAGTATTCACCGTAAAAGTTTCGTCCAACCTCTGTTTCGAAAAAAAGTATAGACAGGGAGGACACCGATGAAAGCAATCGTTAAGACAGATCAGACGGCAGGATCATTTGCAGTCAAAGACATACCGGTCCCGAAACCGAAGCCGACGGAGGTCCTTGTACAAATCAAGGCTACAGGACTGTGTTATACCGATATGTCGATCCTCAATGGGCAATACAAAGGAAGAAAACCCGTACCCATACCGATGATCATGGGCCACGAAGGTGCGGGTGTCATCGCCGAGCTTGGAGAAGAGGTCGGCACGCTGGAGGTCGGCCAACGGGTAGGGTTCGAGGCGCTGGGCGGCTGCGGCAAGTGCTACAACTGCAGAACGGGCAACAAGAATATGTGTACCGATTGGAATCACATCGGCATCACCTATGACGGCACCTTCGCCGAATATATGGTCATTTCCGAAGACTTGGTTCACGTATTGCCGGACAACGTGGAGTTCGCCGATGCCGCTCTGCTCGAGCCGCTGGGACTCGTGGTGAGATCAATCGAACATGTACAACCTGCTATCGGTGAAAGCGCTGTAATCGTCGGCCCCGGCACGGTCGGCCTGCTGCATCTGCAGGCCCTCGTTGCTGCGGGCCTGTCCAAGCTGATCGTAGTGGGGCTGGATATCGACAAGATCAGGTTCGGGATCGCGGAAAAATTGGGAGCGACCCATATCGTAAATGCGGGCAAAGAGGATCCGGTTGAAGCTGTTTTGGATATCACTAACGGTCGGGGCACCGATATTGTAATAGAGACGGCAAGCTCCCCCAAAGTTTGGGATTTTCTCCTCGATCTCGCTGCCGCGAGAGGGCGCATCTCCTGTTTCGGGCTCTATCCTGAATCCAATTTCAAGCCCCTCGCCATAATTCGCAGCGGTGTAACGATCTATGGGGATGTGGCGTTTCTGCAGAGACACTTCATTCGAGCGATTGGTTGGCTGGAATCCGGCAAGGTGTCAGGACAGGCTCTAGTAACAAAAAGATTTACTTTGGGGCAGGCCAAGGAGTCTTTCGAAGCGTTCAAACACAAAGAAACAGTGAAATGCCTTTTCGAGCCCTGATGTCGAGTGTCCGGATGCATAAAAGGTACAGGTGATATGAACCGAAGTAAAAAACCTCCCTTTGACGCGACCAGGCTGGTTGCCCTGATGGAGGAGTCGGAGGTGGAATTGCTTCTGGCTTCGACCCGTCACAATA
>CAZKCQ010000243.1:3018-4675 GCA_964551205.1 uncultured Spirochaetaceae bacterium | reverse complement strand
GCCTGGACCAGCTCGTGCATCGGGATGCCCAGCGGGTAGTTCCAGGGACTGATGATCCCGATCACACCGTACGGTTCCCGCACCAGCCGGGAACGTTTGTTGAAGAACAGGATCGAGCTTCTCCGGATTCGCTTCGGCCGTAAAATACGTCGGGCCAGCCGTGGATAGTAGCGGCAGACCAGGGCCGCGGTCAACAGCTCAGTGCCCAGGGCATCGACACGGGGCTTGCCCGTAGCGGCGCAGATCGTATCGGTCAGCTGTTTCGCCCTCTCGGCGATGAGGGCAGATACGCTTCGGATGATACGGGAACGATGTGCCAGACCCCTTACCCGCCAGTCTGCCTGCGCCTCCCGCGCTCTGGCAACCGCGGCGTTCAAATCACCGGTCGTATGATGTTTCTGTTCGGCCACGATCCGGCCGTTTATCGGGTTGAGGATAGAGGGTTGAGTTTTGCTCATGTTTGTACCTCTGGTGTTGGACTGCCTCAGAAACGCCCGCCCCCAAGGGACGCGCTGAAGGTGTAAGCCAGGGAACCGCCGGTCGGTGCGTACTCGTTTCCGCCGTTCCCATAGCCGTAGCTGAAGCTGAATCCGGTACTGAATGACACGTGATCGATCGGTTCCCACGTGAAGGTCGGTGTGATAAGCCCGGAACCCGATTGGTCGCTGAAGCTGCCCAAGTAGAGCACTGAGACGCTGAAGTCGGAGTCGAGAAGCTCGGACCAGCCGATGCTGGCGGCCAAATAGTGGCGGCCGGGGTAGAGGGTATCCGCCTCGGTTGCGGCGACACCCTGTAGGGTTAGATATTCATAGTTCAAATAACCCTGGCCGTTGAAGAAGTACTGGGCAAACAGAGAGAGATTCCAGTCGGAGTTGAGATAGCTGAAACCTGCGGTGCCTGATACCAATAATCCGTCTTTGTTGGGAGGCGGATCACCGGCTGCCGGATAGAACTTCCGGTCCGAACCCCATTGGATCATGGCTTCGGCAAACAGGTCCAAATCCCACAAAGGACCGGTGAGGGTCAGCATGCCCTTGGGCGTCAGATCGGTCTGGTAAAAACCGCCGATGCCCAGCTCGTAGTTACCCAAGAGCAACTCCAGCTTGGGTGCCACCGCGATCTCGTACGGTTTGTCTATATTGTTGGCTACCAGGTAGAGGTAGGCGTTGTGGGCGGCAAAGGGGAAATGTGTTTTGATCGCGATCGGTCCTTCCCGCTCCGCCTCGGGCTCTTCCGGGTCGATGGACACGAGGTTGAGCACGTCGGCGGGGCTGAAGAAGTAGCCCACCCCCCATTGGACGGTTTGCTTGCCGACGCGGAAGAACAGCAGATCGTTGAGCTGGAAATCTGAGAACAGCTCGAAGATCTCCACGTCCCAGTCCTCTGGATACTGGTAGGCTGCTTTGACTTTTCCGAAAACCCGAAAATCCCGATCGGGCCGGGCATCGAAGAACAGATCCGCCGCCAGCCTTGAGGAGAGAGAGGAGACGCCTTGCTGCCAGAACTGCGATTTCCAAGGAGCCGGATAACCGCCCCAGGCCACCTGAGCGGTCAGGGTAAGGTCGAAGCTGCCCCCCCACTCCAATTGTTCGGAAACCAGGAAGACTTCCTCCGGGGCGGCCTCCTCCGGCGCCTCTTTCCGGGCGGGTTCCTCGAA
>CAZKCQ010000243.1:0-2918 GCA_964551205.1 uncultured Spirochaetaceae bacterium | reverse complement strand
CCCAGCTGTTTTCGTAGCTGCTCGACAGTATCTGCAGCCATGCCGAAGGAGTGCTCGCCACCGGGAAAATCCGCCGAACGGACATCTCCGATATACTCTTTTACAGCGTTGGCCTGGGTCGTGTACACGTCCGCATAGACCTTCTTGGCCTGGTCGATGGATTTCCCCTGTACCTTGAATCCGCCCAGAAGAGCCGCGGTTTGCGGGGTCAGGCCAATATGGCCGAACACCGGTATGCCGGCGCGGTGAATCGCCGCAACGGCCTCAGCCATATCCTGACCGCCTTCCAGCTTGATAGAATCGGCAACGCCGTCTTTGTAGAGAATACCCGCATTGGTCACCGCCTGCTCGATGGAGATATTATAGGACATGAAGGGCATATCGGATACAACATGTGCTCGCTTCACAGCCCGGGTTACCGCTTTGGTGTGGGACAACATCTCCTCCATGGTGACCGGTACGGTATCCCTGTAACCCAGCTCGACCATGCCAAGAGAGTCCCCGACCAGAATCACATCGATCCCCGCCTCATCCACGATCATACCTTGGGGGTAGGAGTAGGCGGTGATCATCGAGATCTTGGACCCTTTTTCCTTCATAGCCCAGAGATCGGATATCATCACTTTCTTGGGTTCTTTGACTGCTTCGCTCATCGAAGTGGTCCTTCTATGTAGTGTTGTTTGAATGAAGTTATCTAAAAACGAACGTCCCATCAAGGAACTTATTGACAACCAGCCCGGCGAGTTTCTAAAGTAGGGTCCTAATCCGCTGCGCGTCACGATATACCTCTGCGGGTTTCAAGGTCTGGGACCAACCGGGAAGAAAGACAAGGAGCTGAGAATTGAAAGATACGATCACCGATGTTGTTGGAATCAAGGTAGGCCACGCCCAAGATCTGAAAGCCGCCACCGGCTGCAGTGTCGTCCTGTGCGAGCAGGGGGCCGTCACCGGGGTGGATACCCGGGGCGGATGTCCGGGAACCCGGGAAACCGATAGTCTACGTCCGGAGAATTTCGTGTCCCGGGCCCATGCGGTGTTTCTGACCGGCGGCAGCGCCTACGGGCTGGACTGTGCCGGCGGGATCATGCGCTATCTCGAGGAGAAGGATATCGGCTTTGACCTGGGTATCGCCAGGGTTCCCATCGTGACCGGGGCCGTGTTGATGGATCTTGCCCTGGGGGACCCGAAGGTGAGGCCGGATGCGGCTATGGGCTATGATGCCTGCAAAAATGCATCGACAGAAAATACCCAGGAAGGAAACGTCGGTGCCGGGACCGGTGCCAACATCGGCAGGATGGCCGGAACGGTTCTGGGGCACACCAAGGGTGGCCTGGGTACGGCCAGCCGGACAGTGGGAGATTTGATCGTGGGAGCCATCGTAGCGGTGAATTGTAATGGGGATGTGGTGGATCCGGATAGCGGCCGGATCCTGGCGGGAACCTTGAAGCCGGACGGCAGCGGTTTTGCCGATGCCATGAAGCTGCTTACCGGTGCGCAGGAACCATACAAATCGGTATATCCCTCGAATACTACGATCGGGGTCGTGGCTACCAACGCGATCCTGGACAAAGCCATGGCCACACGGGTTGCCATCATGGCGCAGGACGGTTATGCCCGGGTCATTTGTCCGATCCACACCCTGGGGGACGGTGACACCGTGTTCTGCATGGCGACGGGATCGGTTCAGGCGGATGTATCCCAGGTCGGCGCCATCGCCGCCTGGGTTATGGCGCGGGCCGTGATCAAGGCGGTAAAAGCGGCGGTGAGTCTGCACGGCCTCCCCGCCTACAGAGATCTGGCAGACAGAGGGATCGCGAAATGAAGATCGGAATCGTCGGAGCCGGAGCCATGGGATCGTTGTTCGGAGGCAGGCTCGCCCGGGGAGGGCAGGAGGTGCTCCTTTACGACATCAACCGGGAGCACGTGGAAACGATTCGGAGGAACGGTCTGATCATCGAGGATCTGGCCAGCAGCGGGGAGGAGGTGAGTCATCCCGAAGCTACGACTAAGGCCGGAGACCTCCATGATGTTGAGATACTGGTCATCTTCGTAAAATCCGCAGCCACCGAGGCGGTAGCCCGGCAGTTTTCGGGGATCACCGGAGGCAATACCATCGCCGTAACCATGCAGAACGGGCTGGGCAATGAGGGGATCCTGAAAAAATTCTTCGGTGAAGGGCGAACCGCCGCGGGCGTGACCTCTCAGGGAGCCACATTCTTAGGCGCTGGAAAGATCCGTCACGCCGGGCGGGGCCCGACGCATCTCTGCATGTCCGACGGCAATAATGAGAAGCTCATGGGTTTTGTCGGTGCCCTGAATCAGGCGGGACTGGACACAGATCTGGAGGAAAATATCGATGATCTGATATGGAGCAAGCTCATCATCAACGTGGGGATCAATGCCCTGACCGCGCTTACCGGGCTTCCCAACGGCAGACTCCTTGAATTTTCTGATTGCAAGTCTCTCATGGCGGATCTGGTGGCGGAGGCCGTGATGGTCGCCGAAAAAAAGGGAGTGCATCTGACCTACTCCGATCCCCTCGTTATGGTGTATCAGGTGGCCGAAAAGACGGGAGGCAACCGATCCTCGATGCTTCAGGATTTTGACAGAAAGCAACAATCGGAGATCGACTTCATCAACGGCGCGATCGTACGGGAGGCGGAAGCCTTGGGTCTGGAGGTCCCGGCGAACCGGACAGTGACGCGCTTGATACGTACCTTGGATGCGTTGCACTCGTGATTGACGCTGTGAAAGGGTTTGTCTATATTTGCTGTCTATCGTCAATAAAAGTATCGCGTCGTATTGGAACTGTTCATGCTGTCGATTCGCGAGGTCAGTAAGTCCTTCGGGGCTCTGCAAGCCCTAAAAGAGGTCAGCTTCGACATCGAAAAGAATCGGGTTCACGGGATCATCGGTCC
>CAZKCQ010000242.1:0-4705 GCA_964551205.1 uncultured Spirochaetaceae bacterium | reverse complement strand
AAGCGCAAACTCCTGGACAATCTGATGAAGGTTCTGGATCCGATCCGGGAACGGTATGCGTCCCTGGCGGCCAGGAAAGAGGAGGTCAGAGACATCCTGGACCGGAATGCCGAAGCCTGCCGCAAGGTGAGCGGCCGCACGATCCTGGAGGTCAAGGAAAAGATGGGGTTGACGCCGGTATGGAAGATATAGAGATTGCCCAGGAGGATCTGCGGATCGATAACCTGGGACCCGCCACCATCCCCTCCCCCCTAGGGCTCTCCACCGAGTATGGGGATGACATTGTCAATTACTGCGCCGATTCGGAGAGCGTGCTGTACGAATTCGACCGCGACAAGGTCGTCGAGCAGGTGACCAGGGGCCTCCAGGTCCCCGCCTTCGAGAAGGCCGGGCCGCGAAACAAGATCTACTTCGAACCTGCGAAAACCCGGGTCGCCGTCGTGACCTGCGGCGGCCTCTGCCCGGGCATCAACAACGTGATCCGCTCCATAGTGATGGAGCTGCACTATCGCTACGGGGCGCGCACGATCTACGGGATGAGGTACGGGTATCAGGGATTCATCCCCCAATACGGGCACGAGGCGATGCTGCTCACCCCTGAGGAGGTGAAGGATATCCACGAGAAGGGGGGCAGCATTCTCTCCTCCTCCCGAGGTCCCCAGAACGTAGGGGAGATCGTGAATTGCCTGGAACGTATGAACGTCTGCCTGCTGTTTACGATCGGTGGTGACGGCACCTTGCGGGGGGCCGAGGAGATCTACCGGGAGATCAGCCGCCGGGGCTCGAAAATAGCGGTGATCGGGATCCCCAAGACCGTGGACAACGACATCGCCTTCGTAAAAAAGACCTTCGGGTTGGAGACGGCCTTTTCCGTGGCCGCGGAGGCGATCCGGGGCGCCCACACAGAAGCCCTGGGTGCCCCCCACGGAGTGGGCCTCGTGAAGGTCATGGGCCGGATGTCCGGCTTCATAGCGGCCAACGCCGCCCTGGCTCTGAATGAGGTCAACTACGTCCTGATCCCGGAAGTCCCCTTCGATCTGGAGGGGGAAAAGGGTCTGTTCAGATCCCTCGAGCAGCGTTTGCGACGCCGGCATCACGCGGTGATTATCGTGGCCGAGGGGGCGGGACAAAAGTACGTGGAGGTGGGGGAGAGGCGGAAAGACGATTCGGGAAACCCGGTACTCGGGGATATCGGGATTTTTCTTAAAACCGAGATCAAGAGGTACTTCAAAAAGCACACGGATCTGTACATCAATCTCAAGTACATCGACCCCAGCTACATGGTGCGCTCCCGGGCCGCCAATGCCCACGACTCGATCTACTGCATGCAGTTGGCCCAGAACGCGGTGCATGCGGGCATGGCCGGAAAAACAGGGATGCTGGTGGGATACTGGAACGACCAGATCACCCACGTGCCGATCAAGCTGGCCACATCCCGGCGCAAGTGCCTGTCCCCGGAAGGCACCCTGTGGCTGAACGTGCTGGAAGCAACCGGTCAGCCGCTGGCCCTCGTTAATGACGAATAACGAGCTATCAAGTTTTTGGAGGACAACGTGAGCAAACAAGGAGAGTTCATCTTTACTTCAGAGAGTGTGGGAGAAGGCCATCCGGACAAGATCTGTGACCAGGTTTCCGACGCCGTGCTGGACAGCGCCCTGTCCCAGGACAACAAATCCAGGGTAGCCTGTGAGACCTTCACCACCACCGGACTGGTCCTGGTCGGCGGGGAGATCACCACCCAGGGCTATATCGATCTGCAGCGCATCGCCCGGGGCGTGCTGAAGTCCATCGGCTACGACGATCCCTCCTACGGCATCGACTATCAGTCCTGCTCGGTGATCTCCAGTATCCACGAACAGTCTCCGGATATCGCTCAAGGTGTGGAGAGGGGAAGCAAGGAGATCGGCGCCGGGGACCAGGGCATGATGTTCGGCTACGCCTGCCGGGAGACGCCGGAGCTGATGCCCGCCCCGATCCAGTACGCCCACCGCATCATGCGGCGGGCCGCGGAGGTGCGCAAACACGGGACTCTACCCTTTATGCGGCCGGACGGGAAATGCCAGGTCTCGATCCACTACCGCGACGGCAAACCCGTAGAGGTAACCACGGTGGTGCTGTCCCATCAGCACGCCGAGGACATCGGTTACGAGGAACTGAAAGAGGCTTTCATCGAGGAGATCATCAAGAAGGCGATCCCCGCGGATATGCTTGCCGGCAGGGTAACCTACCACATCAATCCTACCGGAAGGTTCGTGATCGGCGGCCCCCACGGAGACACGGGGTTGACCGGGCGCAAGATCATAGTCGACACCTACGGGGGCATGGCCCGCCACGGAGGGGGAGCGTTTTCGGGAAAGGACCCGACCAAGGTAGACCGCTCGGCCTCCTACATGGCCCGCTACATCGCCAAGAACATCGTGGCCGCCGAGCTCTGCGAGAAATGCGAGGTTCAGCTGGCCTACGCCATCGGCGTAGCCCGGCCGGTTTCCCTGTTCGTTTCCACCTTCGGAACGGGCAAGGTCGCCGAAGACAAGATCGAAGGGGCGATCACCGAGATCTTCGATACCACCCCGGCGGGCATCATCGAAACCCTGGATCTGCGAAAGCCGATTTTTCAGGAGACCGCCGCCTACGGCCATTTCGGCCGGGGCAACTTCAGCTGGGAGCGCACCGACAAGAGCGATACGCTGAAGGAGAAACTGCTGTAGCGCCGTTTGGACGCATCATGACCGCATCCCGCGTGCGAATCAGAGCGCTGGATATCGTAATCTTTCTCTTGGCCCTTCTCCTCATCGGGTTTATCTCCCTCCAGACCTACGCCAGAGGCCGGGGTACGCCCGAAATCACGATCAGCGGGGCCGCCCGGGGTGCCGGCCAGGGAGCTGCCCAGGGCGCCGAACAGCAGTGGATCTACCCCCTGGATGCGGAAGTGACCCTGCGGGTACCGGGACCGCTGGGCGAAACCGTGGTGGTAATCGAGGATGGTGCGGTGCGGGTGATCAGCTCCCCCTGCCCCGAGAAGATCTGCGTCAAGACCGGCCGGATCTCGAAACCCGGTCAATGGATCGCCTGCCTGCCCAACAGGGTCTTTATCTCGATTCAGGGAAGAAGGAGCGAGCAGCCCGATGCCATCAGCCAGTAAACCGGGGCGCAGCCCGGGGGGAGGCAGCCGGCCCAAGATTCAACGCCTGGTAGCCCTGGCCGCAGCGATCTGCCTGTTCCTGGCCTCGATCGAGTATGTGATCCCCAAGCCCCTGCCTTTCCTGAGGATCGGGCTGGCCAACCTGCCCCTGCTGCTGGCCGTGGATCTGTTCCCGGTCTCCCACTTCTTTCTCCTGCTGGGTATCAAGATCCTGGGGCAGTCTCTGATCCAGGGCAGCCTCTTCTCCTTCACCTTCCTGCTTTCCCTGAGCGGTTCCCTGGCCAGCGGCCTGATCATGCTGGCCGCCCGCCGATTGCTCAAGGGATCGACCACTCTCATCGGCATCAGCATCCTGGGGGCCATGGCCTCAAACTTCGTGCAGCTGACCCTGGCCCGCTACCTGGTGTTCGGCCGCTCCGCCTGGATGATCGCCCCGCCCTTCCTGCTGGTCGGCCTGGTCTCATCCAGCATCCTCGGCTACCTGGCTCAAGCTTACAAGCAGCGCTCGGCCTGGCTTCCCAGGATGTTTCCGGAAGCCTACCGCCGGTAGGAGAGTAACCGGGCTCGCTCGCTTGAATTCGCAGGATTGTCGACGGAGACATGCCTCCTCTCAATCCCGGGAGACGTCCACGGGCAGTTGCCGACAAGAGGAGCGAACCGTCAATTCGGCTTTATAGGTGTATCGAGGCTTATCAGATTTACCCAGGACCATATCGAGAATCAGCTCCCCCGCTCGACTGCCCATCGCTTCCTTTGGATGATTGATCGAGGTGAGCTTGGGCAGGCAGGCTTCGGCCAGGTGGGAGTTGTCATACCCGATGACCGAGACATCTCGAGGGACCTCCAGTCCGGCGTCGCGAATCGCTTCCATCGACTTGATGGCCACCTCGTCGTTGTAGCACACGATCGCGGAGGGGGGATGCTCCTGCTGCAGGAGGTGGCGGGTATACTGGTAGGGAAAGGAAAAAAGCTGCTCGGTGCTGTAGCTTCCGATGTTCTCTTCTGGAACGGGACAGCCGAACTCCTCCATTGCCCGGCGAAAACCTTGCCTTCGTCGAACCCCCTGCAAGTCGTCTTCCTTGAAGATCCCGGCGATGATTCGATGCCCCATCTGCAGAACGTACTGAGTTGCCATGAATCCTCCTTCCTCGTCATCCATGACCACGTACGCGGAGTCTATGTCCGGGTACGATGCGTGCAGGAAGAGAAAGGGGATCTTCTTCTGTTCCAACTCGTAGAAATACTCCCGGTTTGCCTTGCTCTCGGCACTCTTCGTAGGCTCTATGATGAGCCCCGCAATATCCTGTTTGAGGATATTTTCGAGGCACTGGGTCTCTTTCCTGACGTCGTTCCACGTGTTCGCCAGTATCAGGATATAGCCGGCTGAGCTCAGAGTTCTCTCTATTCCCCGCATGATGTAGGGGAAGATGTAGTGCGAGATATAGGTGGTGATGACCGCTATGGAATTGGCCTTATCCCTCTCTCTGAAGCTGCAGAAAGTGCCCCGGCCCTGCTCGCGGAATATCCAGCCCTCGTGTTCCAGCTCGGCGAAGGCTTTTCGCA
>CAZKCQ010000241.1:0-4714 GCA_964551205.1 uncultured Spirochaetaceae bacterium | reverse complement strand
TAATTTGTTTTGGTAGAGCTAATTATGCTGGAGAAGGGCCTTCGTGTCTACGGCGCATGAGAAATCCGGGCTAGTCATCTATAATAGACATTGACAGGTAACTAATAATAGGTTACATTGAAATATGTACAGGATTCTGGTGTCGCGGAAAGTGCTTCGAAGCATTTCCAAGATGCCAGTATCGATACAGGCAAAATTGGCGAACTTATTAGAAGACTTACGAGATAGTGGAGCAATACAAACAGGATGGCCAAACTTCAGCCGTATTGGGAAAAATGAGTATCACTGTCATCTTTCACGGAAATGGGTGGCTTGTTGGTACTGGGAAAAAGGAACAATAGAGATCGAGGTTTATTATGCTGGCAGTCGTGAAAACGCCCCGTATTAAAATTGAGATCAAAGGAAAAATCTCAAAGAAGCTCCTTGATGTCCTTAAAGAAGAATATGGATCCGATGTACAAATTATTCCTGATGACGATGATGAAAAACTGGATGTCTTTGATACGGAATGGTACAAAACCACAAAGGAAAAACTGACACCTGGTAGGAATATGAGAATATATCGACAAAATCGGGGCATGACCCAGAAAGAACTGGGCGAACTCTTAGGAGGCGTTCCTCGCCAACACGTATCAAATATGGAAAGAGGAATACGAGCAATCAGTAAGAAGGTTGCGCTCAATCTCGCGAAGATCTTCAATACATCTGTGGATAAATTTATTGGATAGGTTGTTTTTGCCGTACCGGTCATGCCATATCCATAACGATGATTTCTGCAGAACCTCTCGCTGGAATTGACCGTGCAGAAGCCGCTGGCAAACGATTGCGGCTCATTCAGTGATAGATGCACGATACGCGGGTCGACACGGCAACTCAGCTCAGTCGTTAGATTTACGCATTCGGAAATAATGAAAGACTGATGAAGATACACGATTGGGAATAGGATTTCGTAAGGGAGATAATGAAATGGAAGCAGCACTTCGTGACGGACTGATCAAGACTCTAAAGAATCGGTTCGCGGAAAACATGCGTCGTCATACTGGAATCAACTGGAGCTCAGTGCAAACGAGATTTGAGTCGCGCGCTGAAAAACTCCAAGCACTCAGTGAAATGGAACGTACAGGCGGCGAACCGGATGTCGTTGGTCGTGATGAGGCAACCGGTGAGTTCGTTTTTTGTGATTGTTCCCCTGAAAGTCCAATAGGTCGACGTAGTCTTTGTTATGACCGCGAAGCTCTCGATTCACGAAAAGAAAACAAACCAAGCGGAAACGCTATCGAAATGTCGTCCTCGATAGGCATTGAGATACTCACGGAACAACAATATCGAGAGTTGCAAGGGTTGGGAGAATTCGATAAGAAAACTTCGAGCTGGGTGAAAACGCCAGCCAAAATAAGGGATCTTGGCGGTGCGCTCTTCTGTGATCGTCGTTATGACCATGTGTTCGTGTATCACAACGGTGCCGAATCATACTACGCCGCCAGAGGCTTTCGTGGTCGGCTCAAGGTCTAGCTGTTGAAATCTGATTGCACGAGTATTTTGAAATGGCAATGAACTGTTCTGCGGAAGTATACAGAGTCGTTGAACGTATAGCAACATCTTGGTGAAGAATTGAAAAAGGAAGATCGAAATCTAACATCAAGTTCGAGCTGGAAACAAGCAACGCTTGTTGCAGCTCATCCGCGTCGTTATGTGCCACAATCACAGTTGTGACTTCCGACGCGAGTCGGGACCAATCCAGTCAACTTCTCGCCAAGACCCCATACGTGCTCAGACGCTTCTCTATCGTATTTGCTCTTTATAATGATCTTGTTCTTCTTTCGCACCAAATACTTTCCAGTCATTCCATTTGTTTTTCCGGCCGATAAAAATAGGCCAATTTTAATGCTTTCTTCCATCGGGGTGAAGAGAAACGTTAGCAACGTAGTCATTATATGTCTACTAAAATTGCTAAAGAAACCCTTATCGACAACTTTCCCTAAATTGGTCCTTACCAAGCCCGGGTAGAAGCAATTCGCGGTAACTTTGGTACCCTTCAGCCTCTCCGCCAGCTCGTGGGTAAAAAGTATCTCGGCTTGTTTCGATTGAGAATAGGCAATCAAAGGTTTGTATTCTTTCGCTTCCAAAAGGTTTTCAAAGTCAATTCTTCCGCCGGATGTGCCTTCAGATACCACATTGACAATCCGAGAAGCTGGGGCGCACTTTAGTGTTTCTATTAGCAGATTGGTCAGTAAGAATGGACCGAGAAAATTGGTGGCAAGTGTTTTCTCGATTCCATCCTCCGTAATGGTCTTGTTAAAAAGGAGAACGCCTGCGTTGTTTATCAATACATCCAGTTTCTCGTACTTGCTTCTAAATACGTTAACGCCTTCTCTGATAGACTTCTGGGAAGACAAATCCATAATCAGCAGATCAATTTTGGGATTCATGGAGACCTGTCGTATTTCTTTGCTGGCGTTTTCGCCCCGGCTTCGATCCCGGCAAGCCATGACAACCGTCGCGCCGGTCTCAGCTAGTTTAAGCGAAAGAGCTTTTCCAATGCCTGAATTTGCGCCTGTGACAAGACATGTTTTCCCAGCCATTGCTTTGCCCAAAAGGGATAACCTCCTAAATCTACCTGAACTCCTTCGGGATAATTCCATCAAGCACAAGTGATACGGCAAAAAGGACTTCGGTGATCAATCTGTTCGAATCCACTACATATTGGGGATTTGATCTGGCTCGCTGATAGGCTTGGTCTTTCATAGCATAAACCATGCTCTGAATTGTTTGAGCTACCTTGTCAGTATTGCATGGAATGACTTCGTTCTCCTTTTGGGCATCTTTCAGAATACTCGTGAGGTATTCTGTTCCCTTATTCATGGAGTAGTTTCTCAATTCCTCTAATTGTGGGGTTAGCCTCCTAAGGGATTCGATAGAAAACTGATGTAAGACGCTGTTGGCTTCATTGTATTTGAAGCCTTCCTTGATCCAGGTCAAGATCTTCTGCTTACATCGCTTGATTGACCTAACTTTGCTAATCAACGATTCGATGTATTGATCGGCTTCTATTGCGATTAGTTCGGTAAAGATAGCTTCTTTACTTTGGAAGTAATGGTAAAGAGATACCTTATTGACACCAACTATTGCGCCAATATCATCAAGTGTTGTTTTCTCGTAGCCAAATTTAGTAAAACAACTGCCTGCAGCCGCTAGAATTTCACTCTTTCTATCAGAAGGCATACTGAACCTCCTTCGAAGATACCATTCGAACACTTTAGCAGATTGTTAAGCAGTTAGTCAATAGGCAATTATAATAATCATTTTCATAGAAGGATGGCACATAACAAATCGTTGCAGCTGTCGCCTTGACGGCCGACTGGATCGGCGTATGCATGTCCCTGTTCCATGCAGTGCAGTGCTGATTCGGCAGCGCAACTGAACTCTATGTTATGAGCACTTTCGGTGATGGCTGTTGTTTTTCATGTGCTGATTCACCCAACATTGAACCACTTTCCTTCATGTGAAGTAAATTTAGATTTTGGGAATCAAGCCGGCTCGGACCGTATAAGAAAATGCAACCAGCAAGATCCGATAGAGTTCCATTTATTTCAGACCATGATCTCTCCTTCCATCTTAGAAAGAGAAAAAGAGCTACGAAATGCTAAACACAAAGAAAACTTGCACTGTACACCGGCTGGGGTACGCTGGAAATAGAATCATGCCTTGTTCAATCTGTTGCCATGTAGATTCGGCGTAGCCCGGAAACGGTCCTCACCGGCTTGTAAGATCGTTACGCGAAGTGAAATGACATCTCTGGACCAAGGAATAGATATTTCTGGTTATTCGAAGAAAGTCCTTATCATAACCTGTCACTGGAGTGGACTGCGAGAAGTTTCCTGGCGCGGGAAGCTTGGAAGTAGTAAAATCGAAAGAGGGAACCTTGAATCGGCGTAGCCACCCAGTTCCCCGTTTGGCTCACAAGGGATCAGCTGAATGACCTTACCAAAACCTGTATTCGTCGGCTTCCTCGCGAAAACAACGGAACTTAGACCGGATTGCCTTGAGGTCTCATCGGTCGAGGAAATCTGCAGTGTCAGCGAATGCATCTCGAAAGCACCTATCAATAGGCTGAAGCACTGGACACACAATATGTGGGGTTTCTATGACAAAGAAGACGCTGCACTTTCAGTAATCGAAGACGAATCCCGGCATTATGATCTGTATGCTTATGAGCTTAATCCATTTTCTTGCCATGCCCAAGAGAAAACGACTATCGAGGACATGCCCGATATAGGTCAGGTGCCATCTAGTTACGAGTTTTTGGGTTATGACATTGTTTCAAAAAGTTTGAGCGACTTCTTTGAGTGCTCACCGTTGTCCTGCAACCATGGGGCTTGTGACTTTCTCACAAATGAACACTGTTTGATCGATGAGGAGTCCTATGCGTATCAAGTATTGCTGCAAATTTGTGGGCTCGGGTCGAAATACGAACCGGGGCCTTACCATCTGTTTAGGGTTTATCGAAAGCAGGGTGCCTAGCTGCCGACTGCGAGAGAAGCAGACAAACTGGGCCTAACATGACGCTGGTGTAGACCGCGAGATGTTAATTGGATCGGTGATGGTCCACTTGCAGCAAATTGGAGGTCGATCGACGGCGGCGCGGCAACTCAGCTTGCCGTTGAGGCTGTAGAAAAAGTACCGCTTTTGTAGGATCTGAAGTAGAATAGGGGAA
>CAZKCQ010000240.1:0-4752 GCA_964551205.1 uncultured Spirochaetaceae bacterium | reverse complement strand
GGCGACCGCCTCTACTACGATATCGAGCTCAAATGGGGACAGAGGCAAAGCGGTGGCCTGGAGAAAGCGGTGGTGGAACGTATCCGCAGTCACGGGATGAACGATCGCTGTTTGATCTCCTCCTTCAACCCGTACTGCATCCGCAGGATTCAGGCCATGGCCCCCGAGATCCCGACGGCTCACATCTACGCGAAGCATCGTGATGTTCCCCTGCTCCTGCGTCTGGGCCAGGCGGGGATGGTTATCCCCACACCCTACATGAAACCCCGTTCCTCCCAGGTCAACCTTATCAGCTCCTTCGTTCTGCGGCGGATGCTGCGCAGCCGGATCCTCACCTGGACCGTGGACGACCCCGGGGAGGCTGCTCGTCTGATACTTCTCGGGGTTCGCGGCATCATCTCGAATCATCCCAGCAAGATCAAGGCGGTGCTTCTGGTCTGACCATCGCCTCTACGGCCTCAAGCTTTCTCACCGGCAATAATGTTCATGCGTTCTCCCCTCTGAAGCTTTACTCATTTCGAACTGGTAATTATATTGTTGTGGAACACGATGACCCTCTTCTTGATTCGGCACGCCCAGTCCGCCAACAACGAACTCTACGAACGAACCGGTTCCGGCATCGGCCGGGTCGAGGACCCGGAGCTCACCCCCCTCGGCGCCCGGCAGGCACAGGTCCTGTCCGATTATCTGGCAGAGAAGAGCATTTCCGATGGCGAGTTCAGCTTCACCCACCTTTACAGCTCTCTAATGGTCCGGGCAGTGGCTACCGCCACCGCAATTTCCCAAACCTGCAGTCTCCCGGTGATCGCCTGGCCGCAGGTCCATGAGCAGTTGGGGGTATTCCTGGCGGATGAGCAAACCGGAGAGCTGATCGGCCGTCCCGGAAAGAGCCGCTCCTACTTCCGGAAGCACTACCCCGATCTCCAGCTGCCCGAAACCTTGAATGAGCACGGCTGGTGGAACCGGCCGGTGGAGACGGAGGCGCAGTGGAAGCAGAGAGCCAGGGATTTTCTGGTCGAGCTGCGCAGGCGGCATGGTAGCGGGGAGGACCGGGTGGCGGTGGTAACCCACGGAGGGTTCTATCACGAGGTGATTCTGGCCTTGACCGGAGGGGCGGGCACGGACGGTCTCTGGTTCACGATGCACAACACCGGTATGACCCGTATCGATTTCCATCCCACCCATACCTCGGTCCTCTATCACAACCGCTTGGAACACCTGCCCCCGGAACTGGTCAGCTAATCGGCCATCGCCGCTGCAACCTCAGGGGGTACGCCCCGGCAGCGACCCCGGCGCCGGCCGACTTGGAAGCAGACTTTGCTTTCCCCCTCCCCGTTGTTATATTCATGACATGAACAGTAAGATTAAAATAATCACCATATTCCTCTTTTTCGCAGCCGCCTCGATTCCGTATTCCCAGACCACGGGAAAGGGAGGCGGCTCGGATTGGGCAAACCTCGAGGTTCTCCCGGAGGACGCTGAGATCGACTTCCCGATCACCCTGAGTGAGCAGGAGTGGAAGCAGCGCCTCGGTGAGTTCGAGTACTACGTATTGCGGGAAAAGGGTACCGAACGGGCTTTCACCGGCAAGCTGGACAAGGTGTACGAGGAGGGTACCTTCTACTCCGCCGCCACGGGCCAGCCGCTTTTCAGTTCGGATAGCAAGTTCAACTCCGGCACCGGATGGCCGAGCTTCTACGAGCCGATCAATCCGCAAGCGGTGGTCTTGATCGAAGACAACGAGTACTTCATGCGACGGGTAGAGGTAGTGGACAGTTCAAGCGGCTCTCACCTGGGCCACGTGTTCCCCGACGGTCCGCAACCCACGGGGCTGCGCTACTGCATCAACTCAGCCAGCCTGCTCTTCCTGCCCAAGGGTGCAGAGCCTCCCCCGATCGTGAAGGACTATCTGGAGAACTACGGGGAGTAGCGCGCTTTACTGCAGCTGGTTGACGATCGCCTCGCCGATGTCTTCGCCTAGCTTCTTGAATGCCGTGGAAAGGGCCGCCGAAGCGTTGGTTCCCTGGGCGCGCTTGGACTTGTTCACCGTGAGCAGTGTCTTCCCGGAAGCCAGTTCCACCACGGTCACGGTTCCGGTGACCTGGATGATTACGGTGTCCTTGTCCTGGGAGTGATCGGAGATCTTGGCGGTGCCGAAGATCGCCCGCTCCACCTGCCCGGCGAAGTTGTTGTTGAGGAACTGGGCCACCTGAGCGGTGGAGCGCCCCGCGACGTTTGTGACCGCCACCGGCAGGTTGTTGACCTGGAAGCCGGCCTGCCCCAGCTTCTCCAGCAATCCGGCCGAGGTCTCGGTCAGGGCTATGGGATTTCCCGACGCGTCGAGATCGAACACGGCAACACCGGTGCTGATCCGCGAAGCCATGGACATGGACTCGAAGGAAAAGGTGATCTTCTTTGATAATACCAGCTGCTCGAATCCCTCCACCTGGCTGTACAGCTCATCCGGAACATCGAGCAGCGACTCCAAGGCATCGCTGATGTCCAGGGACATGGTGAGCTGCTCCTTGCCCACGAAGTTCGGGGCCGGAGCCTGAAAGGAGACGAATCCATCGGCATCTGTTTTCACGGTTTCGCTGCGCACCGCCGGTCTGCCGTTGCTCCTCATCACCTTGTACACCACCCGCACCGAGGCGCCTTCCACACCCGGATCATCGGCGGTGGAGCCGTTGACCACTTTGGCCCGGAAGGGTTCCTCGAACTCCTGTCCCATAAAAGCGCTCAAGTTGTCGTTCAGCTTGACGATGCCGATACTTCGAATCGCATTGCTGGCCTGGTTGATGTTCCGTTCAAACTTGATTTCCACGTTTTCCAGATCGGACTTGAAGGCTGCCGAGGCGGCATCCAGATAGCGAACCGCGGCCTGGTAGAGCTGGCCCCGGGATTCGAGCTGCTTCGCCTCCAGCTCCGGTCCGGAAACGGCTTCGATCTTCTCCTGAAAAACCTCTTCCAGACGGCGTTTTTCCTTGGCCAGATCCGTTTTGTTGTAGCGGGCCAGCAAGTATAGAGTCAGCCCCCCGGCCTGCTGAACCTGCCACTTCTCGGCGATCTCCAGGCCCGTCACCCTTCCGGAGGATCGGGAGGTGAGCTGCTGCACCACGTCGGTCTGGAAGTCATCCACCGACGCCCGGGCTGTGGCGGTGGTCTCCGAGGTGATCCGCACACCCAGGTAGCGCATGATCTCATCCAGCACTCCCCCCCGCGCCGCTTCCTCGGCTTCCGCCAGGCTGCCGCTGCTGGACGTTCCTGAGCCGGTGAAATACACGTATTGATCGTCGCTTTCGGGAGGATTCAACACCCAGTCCGGAGGGGGCTCCACGGCCGGCCCCTCACCCGCCTTGGGTCCGGAGGCACAACCTGGGTAAAACAACAGAAGCGCTCCGATGAACAATATTGCGATTACACTGACCCTTTTCATGCACTTCTCCTCTTCGCACCCGCGTCCCGCCCGGGTGCGCTGACCACCCTCGGATCAATCACCCGGCACGACGGTCTAATCTTTTTTATTAGGCGCGGGGACTTGCCGTCCCCGCGCCTTTAGTTTCAAACAATTCCTGGTGTATAGCACTGGTGTAGTACGCTTCAGTTGCAGCGCCGCCAGCCGTTTTAGGATTACAGACCGTCGGAGAACAGCTCCTTCACCCTGTCTCGAGCCGTCTGCTCCTCCTCGGTCTTGGGCTTATCCTTGTTGCTCTGGGCGTCTAGAGATCTCTGGATGGCAGCGTCGATCTGCTCTCGCGGCACCGTATAGAACAGGAAATAGGTGTAGATCTTCTCTGTGGGCTTCCCGTTGTCATCGTAGTACTGTCGGTACAGCCAGAAATCGTCCTTCTTGCGCGCACCTGCATACTCGGCAACGGCCAGGATCTTGGCCACCTCTTCCATGTAGGTCTCCACCATGTCCTTGTCACCCACCTGGGCGCCGGCGAACTTGTTCATCACCCGGGTAGAAACCATACGGGCCACTTCGGTTGCCGCCGAGAAACTTCGGGTCCAGGCTTTGACCCCTTCAAGGTCCTTGCCGGTCTGCTCGAAAATGAAGACGTACATGTCCTTGTATTCTCGCATCCCCTCGAAATCTTCGCCGTTGGCGTACTTGAAGACCCACTCCGGGACATCACCGCCCAGGGCCGTAAGTTTATGCTCGATCACTTTGGGTGGATAGACCTGCGGTTCGACCTTGAGCGCCTGTTCCTGCTCCGGTGTTGGTTTGGTTTTGCAGCCAACAAACAGCAATCCGATCGCGAACAACACGATAGCCACTTTCCACAGATGCTTCATAAACATTCTCCTTAATATAGAGGTTTCAAACTTTCAGAGGCGACGCCTCCCCTACATGCCTGTATTAAAGGTAACACTTTTTCCCCGTAAAACAACCTGGTAGATCCCATCCAGCCCGGAAACCGTGTCGGACACGTCGTAGACCAGGTCCACCAGATCCTCCACGGATCCGATCAGGTATACCTCGTACCTCGTCTCTTCCGCGGTCTGGCTCACCGTCTTTACATCCTTGGCCTGCCTGCGCATCTTGCGGTAGAAATCGCTCATCATGCGGGTATCAAAGGTATTCTGGACGATCAGTTCGTACTTGATGCCGTTGGTGAGGGATTTAGCCATATAGGCTTTGGCCTGGTTCAGAACGATGGGCATGGCCTTGTACACGCTGGTCTGCAGGGCGTTGATCTTGGCGGCCTGCTCCGAGGCGGTGGAAAAGGTCCGGGGGCTGTTCCAGGG
>CAZKCQ010000239.1:0-4777 GCA_964551205.1 uncultured Spirochaetaceae bacterium | reverse complement strand
GGCGAGCTGCCGCAGGGCACGAAGGAGCGGTTGCTCAAGGACCCCGACGTTCAGCGCCGGCTCGAAGAGCTGAAGGCGGAGAACCGGAGGATCCTGGAGGAGTATCCTCCCGAAGAAATGGCCAAGACGATCCAAAACCGCAGCCGGTTGAGTCAGCAAAGCGAGGCGGCGGAAGCTGCCCGGGTTCGCCCGGTTGAGGGCGGTGCGCCGCCGCGACGGCTCGTGCCGGCGGCCAGCTTTGCCCTCCTGGTTCTGGTGGGCGGATTGCTGTTGATCACCCGCGGACCGGAGTTCTTCGCGCCCCAGGGTCAAGGCGCAGAGATACGCCTGAAAGGCGGCGCTCCCCATCTGAACGTCTACATGCAGACGGTTGCAGGCGCCCGGCTGCTCGAGGAGGGGGATCGGGTAAGCGAGGGAACGACCCTGCAGGTCGGCTATGTCTCGGGGGCGAATGAGTACGGAGCGATCGTTTCAATCGACGGACGCGGGGCGGTAACCCTCCATTTCCCGCTGTCCGCCGTAACCGGCCAGAGCCTGGAGGGGGAGGGGGAGGTGCTGCTTCCCTTTGCCTACACCCTGGACGACGCTCCGGATTTCGAACGCTTTTTCTTCGTCGTTTCCGGGAGGCCCTTCTCCGTGGAGAGGGTGCTCGAGGCGGCGGAGGAACTGGCGGAAAAACCTGAAACCGCGAAAAGTCAAAGCTTGAGTCTGCCCAGACGGCTGGAGCAGAGCTCGATACTGCTGTTGAAATGAAGGTGAAAGAAGGATGAGACGGATAACACTGCTGCTGCTCGTTCTGGTGGGCGCTGCATCTCTATTTGCGAATCAGAGTTCTGGCGGGCTTCGGCGCTACGCCATATTTGTCGGGTCCAACGACGGGGGACACGAACGGGTACGCCTGCGCTACGCCGAAAGCGATGCCCGGGCCATGGCCGAGGTGATGCAGGAGCTGGGCGGGATCGAGTTCAACGACAGTATCGTGCTGTTGGCCCCCACCTCCTACGATCTGGAAACCGCCTTTCTGATGATGAACAGGCGGGTCCGGCAGGCCCATGCGGATGCACGAAGGGTGGAGTTCCTGTTCTACTACTCCGGACATTCCGATGAGAGGGGTCTGCTTCTGGGCGAGGAGAGGGTGGCCTACACGGACCTCAAAGCTTCGGTCGTGGATATCGAGGCGGATGTGAATATCGCCATTCTCGATTCCTGCTTCTCCGGCGCCTTTACCCGACTCAAGGGAGGAGCACGGCAGCTTCCCTTCATGATCGACGAGTCGATCCAGATGCAGGGCCACGCCTTCCTCACCTCCAGTTCCGCGGATGAGGCGGCCCAGGAATCGGATCACATACAGGGCTCCTACTTCACCCACTACATGATCACCGCGCTGAGGGGGGCGGCGGATTCGACCCGGGATGAGCAGGTATCTCTGAATGAGGCCTACCACTACGCCTTCTCCGAAACCCTGGCCCGCACGGAGACCTCCAACGCCGGTGCCCAGCACCCCTCCTACAACATCCAGCTGACCGGAACCGGGGATCTGACCATGACGGATCTGCGGGTCGCCTCCTGCAGCATCGTCCTGGGCGAACAGATCGACGGGCGTCTGTACGTCCGCGGACCAATGGGGAACCTGGTGGCGGAGGTGCGCAAGGTTTTCGGCACAGGCGTGGTACTGGCCCTGCCCGAGGGACGCTACTCCCTCACCCTGGACGCCGAGGGGCGCAGCTGGGTGACGAACGTGGCTCTGAGATCCGGCGTTCGCAGGGAGCTCGAGCCGGCGGATTTTCAGCCGATCGGTAGAGAGCAGACCACCCCCAGGGGTGGGGCGCCGCCGCTTCCACCGGTAGAGGAAGCCCCGGTGGAGGAGGAGCCTTCCGTCTCCTACGAATCCTTCGGCTTCACCGTGCTGCCCGGTATACCGAGCCCGGCGGCCGAGCGCACGGTGTACAACCTCTCTCTCAATCTGCTGGTCGGCTCGGCCTACGGCATCAAGGGAGCCCAGCTGGGCACGGTCATGAACATCACCGAGGATAAGCTCACCGGTATCCAGGCCTCCGGAGTCGGCAACATCATCGAGGGCGACCTTCTGGGGATACAGTACGCCGGTGTTTTCAACATCGTCGGCCGGGAGACCACCGCGGCCCAGTGGGCAGGGGTGTTCAACGTCAACGAGGGCAACACCTCCTTCCTTCAGGCCGCCGGGGTGTTCAATATGGCCGGAGGAACCTTTGCCGGGGTGCAGGCCGCCGGGGTGTTCAACATGAGCAAGGAGGCCCTCACCGGTTTTCAGGCCGCCGGGATTTTCAACATGGCCGAGGGTTCGGTCAGCGGGGCTCAATTCTCCGGTGTGTTCAACACGGCAGCCAGGGTGTCCGGGGCGCAGGTCGGGGTGGTCAACATCTCCGATGATGTCAGCGGGACCCAGGTCGGAATCGTGAATATCTCCAGCGGTGTGGTGCGGGGGGCCCAGGTGGGCATCGTGAACATATCCAGGGATCTGTACGGGATTCCGATCGGTTTGATAAATATCGTGGAGAACGGGATCTTCCGGACCTCCGGCTGGTACTCCGAGGGGGGCCTGGGCTACGTGGGATTCGAGATGGGCAGCCGCTATCTTTATACTTTGCTGTACGGAGGTATGGCCCTGGGGCAGCGTCCCTCCATCTACACCGGCGCCCTCGGGTTTGGCCTGCACGTTCCGGTTGGTCCGGTCTTCGTGGACGCAGACCTCAGTGCCAAGGCAAGCTGGAGCGGATGGAGCGAGGGCGAGCTGGCCGAAGCCTTTGATATGAGTGAGATGTCGCCGTTCTGGCCTTCGGCCCGGTTGTTGCTGGGTGTACAGGTCTTCGGTTTCGTGGGCCTGTTCGGCGGGGTGATGCTGGATTCCACCATTCCCGGATACACGGTGGCAACCGGACTGCACCAGGGATCCTCCTTCAACATGGATCTGTGGGGAATGTCGTTGCAGGTCTATCCCAAGTTGTTTGCCGGGATCAAGTTCTAAAGGAACAGCAGTACCGCCTGGCGGCATGAGCCGGAAGACTGTCCCCCCCCAATTGACATCTTGACAATTCGCCTCAGGCGGGTGATTTTTATGGTAGATGAATCACTCATTCCTGGGGCGATTTTTTCTTTTTCTGCTCCTGTTCGGTCTCATCATGCCGGCCTGGGCTCAGGAGAAACCGGAGGCCTACGTCATCCCCATCGAAGGGGAGATCGACAGGGCGTTGATGATATTCATCCGCCGGGGCATCCAGGAGGCTGAGCGGGCCGGCGCCTCTGTCATCATCTTCCGCATCGACACCTTCGGCGGGCGGGTCGACTCGGCCTTGCAGATCGCCACCCTGATCGGCGGTCTGGATGAGATCGAGACCATTGCCTACGTACCGGCAACCCCGGAGGGCACCGGCGTCAGCTGGTCCGCCGGAGCCCTGATCAGCTTCTCCTGCGACCGGATCTACATGGCCCCGGGTACTTCGATCGGGGCGGCCGCCCCTGTATACCAGAGCCAGCAGGGCATGGAGATGGCCCCGGAGAAAACCGTGAGCGCCGTGCGGGCCCAGATGGCCGCCCTGGCGGAGAAGAACGGCTACCCCAAAGGCATCGCCCTGGCCATGGTGGACATGGATGTTGAGCTGATCGAAGTCTACCTGGACGGGAAGCTGGAGGTTACAACATCCACGGATCTCCCCGATTTGGAGAGGCAGGCCCGGGAGCAGAATCTTGCCCTGGAGAAGGGCAAAGTCATCTCCCCCACCGGAAAGCTGTTAGCCCTGACCGCGGGGGAGATGGAGCGCTACGGCGTCTCATCAGCCACGGTCGGAGATCTCGAGGCGCTTTACGAGCTTTTAGGCATCCCCGCCGCCTCGGTTGAAAGTCTGGAGCCAAGCGCGCCGGATCGCATCGTATCGGTGATCACCGGAGCGGCGGTTACCAGCCTGCTGGTGCTTGTCGGGTTGGTCGCCCTGTACCTGGAAATCACCAGTCCCGGCTTCGGTGTGCCGGGAACCATCGCCATCATCGCCTTTCTGATCATCTTCCTGGGCGGAGCGCTGCTGGGTACGGTCGGATCCCTCGAGATCATCCTCTTTCTCCTCGGGTTGGTCCTCCTGGTTATCGAGATTTTCCTCATCCCCGGCTTCGGGGTTACCGGCATCTCCGGGATCATCCTGATAATTACCGCCCTGGTGCTGTCCCGGCAGGAGTTCGTCATCCCCCGTGTGCCCTGGCAGTGGGACATATTCTTAAGGAACCTGCGCAACGTCGGATTCGGCTTCGTGGGTTCCCTGGTGCTGTTGGTATTCATCCTGCGGATATTTCCCCGAACCCCGGGCTTGAAGCGGCTGATCCTGGACAGCAACCAGGACACGCTGGCCGGTTACACGGTCCAGAGCGTGGAGAGCTCAGCCCTGTTGACCGGCAGGCGGGGAAACGCGGTGACAGCGCTGCGCCCTGCAGGCAAGGCTGATTTCGAGGGGGAGATTCTGGTCGTGGAAACGGACGGGGAGTTCATCGAAGCCGGTACGCCTGTGGAGGTCATCGAGGTCAGCGGCAACAGGATCGTGGTTCGGAGGGCCTGAGGGGGATACACGCTATGTGGTTGGCTATAGGTCTGGCTACAGCCGGGGTCGTGGCTATCATCCTGGAGGTGTTCGTTCCCTCTGCCGGGATCATCGGTATCGCCGGACTGGGATCGATCATCGCCAGCGTCGTAATCGCCTACCAGCGGCTGGGCAATCTGATCGGATCGATCTACCTGGCCGTGGTCCTGGTTCTG
>CAZKCQ010000238.1:0-4798 GCA_964551205.1 uncultured Spirochaetaceae bacterium | reverse complement strand
CGACCATTTCGGTTCCAGAGGCACGGCTGGTCGTCATCCAACCGTGGGATCGCTCCGTGCTGTCGGAAATCGAGAAGGCCATTCAAAAGTCCGAGCTTTCAATGAATCCCAACAACGACGGTAAGGTCATCCGCATCAACATTCCGCCTCTTACCGAGGAACGGCGCAAGGAACTGGCCAAGCTGGCGCGCAACATAGCGGAAAAAAGCCGTATATCGATCCGAAATATCCGCCGGGATGGCAATGACGAGCTCAAAAATCTACAAAAGTCGTCGGAGATTAGCGAGGATCAGTCCAAGCGCGGTCAGGATGAGATCCAAAAACTGACCGACAAGTACATCGAAGAGGTGAACGGGATCGTCGAAGCAAAAGAGAAGGAAATAATGGAAATCTGATGGTTGCGGATATCAAGGCCCCCCTTCCGCAGCACGTGGGGATCATTATGGACGGGAACGGAAGGTGGGCTCGGCAGCTGGGTAAAGCCCGAACGCGGGGACATCTTGAGGGCGTCAAGGCCGCAAAGCGTATCGTACGCGCCGCTCTAGCGGCCGGGATTCGTTATCTGACCCTCTTCACCTTTTCCACCGAAAACTGGAAACGTACGGCCAAAGAGGTATCCTACCTCATGTTTCTGATCAAGAATCATCTGCGCCGGGAGAGCAAGTTCTACGAGGACAACGAGATCCGGGTCGTGAGCTCCGGGAACCTCGGCCGTCTTCCCAACGATATCGTCCAGGTGCTGCAGCGGGTTACGGCCAGAACCGCCGCCTTCGAGAGGATGACCCTCAATCTGGCGATCGACTACGGCGGCAGAGACGAGATAGTGCGCGCCGTCAACCGGGTGCTTCAGGAGCGGAACACCGGCAGGATCTCGGAGGAGGAAATTCGTGCCCGTCTGGATCATCCCGAGATCCCGGATCCCGATCTGATCATCCGCACCGGGCAGGAGTGCCGGATCAGCAATTTCCTGATCTGGGAAGGAGCCTATTCAGAGCTGTACTTCAGCTCCAAGATGTGGCCGGAGTGGGATGAGGCTGATCTGAAAGAAGCCCTCGAAGCCTACGGAAGTCGGGAGCGTCGTTTTGGTGCCCAGAAAGCGGTCGAGAAGGTACCGGAGCAGTCCAGTCCTCTGACCGCGGGTATTCGGTAGAGCGATTATATACGGCACCATGAGCCGCAGTTTCTTTGTCAGAACGGCAACCGTGGTTGTCGCACTGCCTGTTTTTTTTGTACTGATATTCATCCTTCCCTATTACAATCATCTCGCGTTGAACCTCTGTGCCGTGCTGATAACCGTTGCCGGAGCCAGGGAACTGCAGGTGCTGCTGTCCAAGCGGGGCATCCCGGCCTTCCCCTACATCTATTTCCTGGCGGCATTGATCCCCGCAGCGGCGTATCTGGAGGTTCTGGGCCTGGTTTCACCGGCCTGGTCCCTGGCCGTTCCCGCATCCTTGGTGATCCTTGTCCTGCTGCGCTCCCTCCGGGTCCGGGATCAGAAGGATCTGGGTTTCCTGTTGCAGCGAATCTCCAGCTCCCTGCTGGTTATCATCTACCCGGCTCTTTTACTGTCTTTCATTGTGCGCCTGACCGCCTTCCGGAACGCCCGGTGGGTGCTGCTCTTCTTTTTCAGCCTCAACTTCGCCAACGACATCGCCGCCTACCTGGCCGGGATGTTTCTGGGGAGGGGCACTCGGCTCAACTATGCCGTCAGCCCGAACAAGTCCGCGGTGGGCTTTTCCGCCGGTGTGCTGGCTTCAATTGGAGTTGCTCTGCTGTACAGGGCTGTGCTCCCCGACCTCCTGCCGATCAGCTACGGCGCTGCCGCCGGCTTCGGTGCCGCTGCGGGCTTTTTCACGATTGCCGGGGACCTGGTGGAATCGGCTCTCAAACGTTCCGCCGATGTCAAGGATTCCGGGGGGATCATCCCCGGCCGGGGAGGGATTCTGGATTCCATCGATTCCTGGCTGCTGACCGCCCCGATGTTCTACTTTGTCTTTCTTTGGATTTCGCGGTAAATTCGAGGCATAGGCGGTTGTCAAGTTGAAGAAAAAAAAAGTCAGCGTGCTGGGATCCACCGGTTCGATAGGGAAAAATACTCTGGAGGTAATTAGGGCCCTTGAACCCTCCTTCGATATCGTAGCCCTGGCCTGCCGCCACAGCGTGGGGGAACTTACCCGGCAGGTGAAGGAGTTTGTCCCGGAAGCGATCGCCGTTACCGGCCTGTTGGATTCCCAGGAGGAGGGGGAACTCGGAAAGCTGCGGGGTACCCGGGTCTATCGTGAAGAGCGGGGGCTGCTGCAGATGCTCACGGACACCGATGCAGACCTGGTGGTAAACGGAATCTCCGGGGCTAAGGGACTGCTCCCTTCACTGAAAACGCTCCAGCGGGGTGCCGATCTGGCATTGGCGAACAAGGAGACGGTTGTGATGGCCGGCGGCTTGGTTTCGGAGCTGGTCCGCCGGAACGGATCGACTCTGCTGCCGGTTGATTCGGAACACTACGCGTTGTTTTGCCTTCTGCGGGGGCGAAAACCGGAGGATGTGCAGGAGGTCATTCTGACGGCTTCCGGCGGAGCATTCCGAGATCTCTCCTACGAGCAGCTGCGGGATGTCCGTATAGAGGATGCCTTGATCCATCCCAACTGGAATATGGGGGCGAAGATCACCGTGGATTCGGCCACGATGGCCAACAAGGGATTGGAAGTCATTGAAGCCCACCACCTGTTCGATATTCCCGTTTCAGCCATCAAGGTCCTGATCCACCCGCAGAGCTACATCCACTCTCTGATTCGGACTTCCGATGGTTTCATCTACGCCCAACTGAGTCAACCGGATATGCGCCTGCCTATACAGAACGCACTGACCTACCCCGGTTTGGAGCCATCGTGTTTGGAGGCCTTCGATCTGACGGGCAAGAGCTTGAGCTTCGCGGCGGTGGATCCTCACAAGTACAGGCTGCTCAGCTTGGCCTACGGCGCGGCCGAGCAGGCGGGGGGATATCCGATCGCCTACAACGCCGCCAACGAAGTAGCGGTGGATCGCTTCTTGAGCCGCGATATTTCCTTTCTGGAAATAACGCAGCTGGTGGAGCAGGTGCTCCAGGTCGATTGGAAGGTTCCGGTGGAGGAGATCGAGGCGATCCTGCAGGTGGATCGGGAAGCCAGAATCAAAGCTGTGGAAATATTGAAGAGTTGACTCGGAGAGTCAAAAGGATTGTTTAGCGTGGTATTGACGATTATTTTCGGAATTATCGGATTCGGGATCATGGTGTTCGTTCACGAGCTTGGTCACTTCATCGCGGCCAAGCGGGTCGGAATAGAGGTGGAGACCTTCTCCCTGGGCTGGGGGAGGAAGATCGTCGGTTTTGACTACAAGGGTACGAACTACCGGCTCTCCATGCTCCCCTTCGGCGGCTACTGTAAGCTGAAGGGGGAAGATCCCTACAGCCCCCAGGAACAGCGGGCCGACGGCACCTTTTTCGCCGCTTCGCCGTGGAAGCGGATCGTTACCTCCGCCGCGGGCCCCCTGGCGAACGTGCTCTTCGCGGTCCTGGTACTGACCCTGATCTGGTGGATCGGCTTCAACGTGTACACCGATGGGAACCGGATCATCTTGGCCTCCGAATACGCCATGGACAGTTTCACCGACCCGCCCCCGGCAACGAAGGCCGGCTTGAAGACTGGTGACCGGATCCTGGCTGTCGACCACCGGCCGGTGAATAATTTTCAGGATCTGCTGGAATCCGTGGCCACCGCACCGAATCAGGAAATCGTGTTGACAATCGAGCGGGGGGGCAGGCAACTGCAAACCTCCCTGATCCCCGAACTGGACCTGGATACCGGTGCCGGCAGGATCGGAGTATACGCCTGGAGGGACCCGATCGTGGATAAAGTCACCCCGGGTGGAGCCGCGTCCCTGGCCGGGCTCCGGCGGGGAGATCGGATCGTTGCCGCCGGAGGGAATACCGTTCGCCACACCATGGATCTGTATCAGCAGCTTCAGGACCGTCCGGCAACGCTGCCGATCCGTTATCAGAGGGATGGAACGGAAAGGCAGGCGACTCTGGTTCTGAACTTCAGTGAGGAGGGGTTCGCCGACCTCGGTTGTACCTTTGCCGTGGGCGTGTACCCGTCCCAAAGAGTCGGCCCGCTCGGAGCTCTGCGCAAGGGGGCCGAAGAGAGCTGGGAAATACTCACGGTTACGCTGAAGGGCTTCGGTCTGCTGTTTCAAGGGATAAATTTACGGAAGGCGGTTGCCGGTCCTCTGCGCATCATCTATACGGTGGGTTCGGCGGCTACCAGTGGTTTCAGCTTCGGTGTTGCTTACGGCCTGGTATACTACTTCCGCCTGCTCTGCTGGTTGAGCATCGTGCTGTTCATCATCAATCTTCTGCCCATCCCAGGTCTGGACGGCGGTCAGATTCTGATCTTCCTCCTGGAGGTGCTGCGGAGGAAACCTCTGGATCCCAAGGTGATCTCCCGTATCCAGATGATCGGATTCTCCTTCATCGTACTGCTGGCCGTGGTCGTGACCTTCAACGATATATTTCTGTTTATGGGGAGGTAGGGATGAAGCGCCGCATTGTCTGTTTCTGCGAGCACGGCTTCGATGCGGATGTGCCGGATTCGGTCGATCTGGGAAAGCAGCCGGAGGTGGAACAGGCCATCCTGGACGGGGAATTCTTGAGTATCCGCTGCCCGAACTGTGGGAAGGTGCTGAAACCGGAGTTCCCCGTGCTAATCGAGGATCCTCAGGCGGAGAACAGCATCTACTTCGTTCCCGAGCTGGATCGGAGTGC
>CAZKCQ010000237.1:0-4813 GCA_964551205.1 uncultured Spirochaetaceae bacterium | reverse complement strand
ACACCAACGGCCTGTCCAACATCCCTCGGCAGCTCTACGAAGCCGCAGAGGTCGATGGGGCGGGAAAGCTTGCCGTGTTCTTCAAGATCACCCTGCCGATGCTTTCCCCGACCACCTATTTTCTCACCCTGCTGGGAATCATCGGCACCTTCAAAGCCTTCGCCCACATCTATGTGTTGCGCCATCCCGCCGCCCGGGGAGAGGTGGACCCGATGAGCGTGCAGATATTCTTCACCTTCTTCCGCAAATCCCGCTTCGGCTACGCCGCCGCTTTGTCCCTGCTGCTGTTCGCCATCGTTCTGGTCCTGACCCTGATCCAGCGGCGCATCATGAAGGAACGGGTGCACTATGGTTAGGGAGCGTTCACCATGGCTCCAGGCCCTCCTGCTCCTGTTTCTGATCCTCGGCGCCTTCATCTCCTTCATTCCCTTTCTGTACATGGTGAGCCACTCCCTCAAGACCATCGCAGAGACCATCACCCGCTCCAGCGCGATCCCCTTCGATCCCAAGTTCTGGCCTCGTGTGCCTCAGTGGAGCAACTACGCAGTAGCCTGGCAGGAGGCACGTTTCGGCCTTTATTTCCGCAACAGCGTGATCATCACCGCCATCACTGTAGGAGGGATCGTGGTTACCTCGAGCCTGGCCGCCTACGCTTTCGCCAAGCTGCGTTTCGTCGGACGGGATCTGATCTTCAGCATCCTTCTGTCCACCCTGATGATTCCCCAGACGGTGCTGTTGATTCCCAACTTCCTTATCGTGGCCAAACTCGGCTGGATCGATCGGCTCCCGTCGTTGACCGTTCCCTTTCTGGCCAGTGCCTTTCATATCTTTCTGCTTCGGCAATTCTTCTCCCAGATTCCCAATGAGTTGATCGAGGTAGCCAAGATCGACGGCGCGACCCATTTGCGCTCTCTGGTATCGATCGTGCTTCCCCTGTCCAAGGCGCCGATCTTCACCGTGGTTTTTCTCTCCTTTATCTACACCTGGAACTTGCTGCAGTGGCCCCTGGTGGTCACCCAGACACCGAAGTGGAGACCGATCACCGTTGGTTTGAGCATGTTTATTACGGAGGCCGGTCCGGAGACACATCTGCGCATGGCCGGTGCGGTGATCGCCGTGCTCCCGGTGATTACCATGTATTTCATCGCCCAGAGGCAATTCACGGAAGCCATTACCCGAAGCGGGATAAAGGAATAAAAAAACAAGTAGGAGGTACAAAGATGAAACGACAGATCCTTTTCATCGCAGTGGGGCTGCTGGCGGCGGCCCTGTGCTGGGGCTCTCCCCAGGGGGAGGAGTCGGTGCTGCAGGATGTGGATCCTACAGGGGTGGAGATCACCTACTGGCACCAGTTCACCCGGTTCCAGCAGGAAACCCTGGAGGCATTGGTGGAGGAGTTCAACAACACCAACCAGTGGAACATCAAGGCTACGGCGGAGTTCGGCGGGCGCTACGACGATCTGTATAACAAGATGGTTACGGCCATCGCCGCCGGCAGCGTGCCGGACCTGGTTGCCGCCTATCAGAACGAAGCCGCGGCTTACCAGGCCAGCGGAGCCCTGGTGGACATCAACGACTACATCGACGATCCCCAATGGGGGCTGGGTAAGGAGCGTTCCGACTACTTCGAGGGTTTTCTCCAGCAGGACGTGAACGCCCAGTTCGGGGGGGCCAGACTGGGATTCCCCCCCAACCGTTCCTTGGAGCTGCTGTTCTGCAACCTCGACTGGCTTCAGCAGATGGGTTTCAGCGGTCCGCCCAAGAACTGGGACGAATTCTACCAGATGTGCAGGAAGGCGACCAATCCGGCCAAGAACCAGTACGGCTATGCCATCAACACCGGGGCTTCGAATGTCTTCGCCCAGGTGATCTCCCGGGGCGGGGAGGTGGCCAAAGCCGACGGCTCGGGATACACCTACAACACCCGGCAGATGAAGGACTCGATGGCCTTTATGAAGAAGCTCTATGGGGATGGGTTCAGCAGGAAGATCGCCGAGCAGTACGGCGAGCAGAACGACTTCGCCAACTGGAAAGTGTTGTTCACGATGTCCTCCACGGCGGGTCTACCCTACTATGCCGGATCCGTGGCCAAGGGCGAGCAGGGACCCTTCGCCTGGAGCGTGGCTGCGGTTCCCCACACTACGGCCAGGCCTGCTCTGGACATCTACGGGGCCAGCGTGAGCATTCCCAGGAGCACACCCAAGAGGCAGCTGGCGGCCTGGCTGCTGGTGAAATACCTCACCCAACCGGGACCTCAGGCCAAATGGGTCGAAGCGACCAACTACTTCCCGGTGCGGAAATCAACAGCCGCACAGCTGGGGGACTACTTGAGTAAGAATCCCAACTACAAGATCGCCTACGATCTGTTACTCAACAGTGATGCCAAGGCGGAACCGCCCTTCGCCGGATACTCCGAGGTTAGGGATGCGGTTGAGGCGGCCTTCAACAAGATCCTGGACGGCGCCGACATCGATACGACCTTGCGGGATCTGGATGCGGAGGCCAACAAGATACACCAAGAAGCGGCGCCGTAGGTCTCGAATACCTAGTGCTGAAAAAGATAACGGAGGAGGAACTCTTTGACCCCGGTGTTTCGATCCGGGATGGTGGTTTTGTCGAAGGGCAGACCGGCAGGCGACCAGAGAGCGAGCATGGCCTGCATCCAGGGGGTGGGACAGAGAGGGGAGAGATGTTGCCCTCCTGTAAGCCCCGTGTCCAACACATCCGCCACCGGATTGTACCTTCCGGATAGATGGGTGTCTGAGCGGGGATAGAGGAACAGCAGATAGGGATTGTTTTCCCCGCCCCACAGGTGGGCGATCTCACTGCCCAGGCTGTCGTTGGCCTGGTCCAGGCAGCGCAGTACCCGCTGGCCGATCTGTTTTCGGGACAACCCCGCTTTGCCGGCCTGACGCGGATTCACCACCACCTGTCCGCAGTTTGCCGGGTGGTAGTAGGCCACGGAGTGGCGCAGGTCGTAGCCCCGTTTTGCCCTGTCTCGAGAGATACACACCAGGCCGGTCTCTGCAAGCAGGTCGTTGAGGTGAAGGACACGGCGGTAGGGAGCCTGGCCGTGATCCGCCGACAGAACGAGCAGGGTGTTCTCCCTCAGGCTGTCCATGATCTTTCCGATCCAGGTATCGAGCAACCGGTAGCAGCGGCGAAGCAGCTCCGCCCCCCTGCCCTCCGGCCAGAGGGCTTCGATCTGGTCGAGGTACACGTGGCCCAGCTCGTCGATCAGGGAAAAGTACACGATCGTCAACGTAGAGGAGAGTTCCCGGACCGAGGCCAGAGCCAGCTCACCCATCTGTGCGGTTACGTACTCGGATAGTCTCATCTCTTCATCGATCGATAAGCCGCCCTCTCTGCGGGAGTAGCGAAACAGGTTTCCGTGATAGATGTTTCTGGGTACCAGCTGCTCGGCCCTGTGGCGCAGATGCCCGGCCAGGCGGAGGTGAGGCCGGGATGAGGAGGAGATGAACAGGCACCAGCCGTTTGAATACCCCACAGCCGAGGCTGTTCGAGAGATCCGCAGCGGCTTGATCTCCCCCGGAGCCAGGGATGCCAGCAAGCGCCTTCCCCTGCGCAGCCGCACACCATCCTCCCCTGAATCGATACGGAGGGCAGCTCCATCGATCGTGAAGCTCTCCTCTTGGGCGTCCAGACGGATCCAATTCCGATCGGGTCGATGGTTGCGGTATCCGTCCAGGAGCAGTTCGTAGCCGCCGTAACCTTTTCCCCAGACCGGATCCTTCCTGAAGGCCGCATTGATCAGTGTGTAGCCGCTTCCTCTACGCTCCAGTTCTTCCCAAATAGGGGCTGCTCCGGCAAGCGGAACCCCAAAACCGCTTACCGACCGCTCGAGCCTGCCCCCGTAGTCGGGCATCTGATATCCCCAGACACCGCTCTGCGCCGGGCCGGAACCGGAGAAAAGAGCTCGAAGTGCCGGAGGAGTTTCGCAGTTCGGTTCCGGCGGCCGGGTGGGTCCAAGATACCCCTGTTCCTGAATCTCGGACAGGGCGGGGCAGACCCCCGCTTGGATGCAGCGGGTCGTGATTTCGTATCCGGCTGCATCGAGAATCAGCCAGACGATCCTTCTGTCCGGTACTTCGTCGCGGCTCAGTATCGGTGCCTCCAGGGGATCTGTGCCTTTAAAAGCCGAGGCGGGTACGGCTGCAACACCTCAGGTTGTGGCGGCCTGCAGGGCGATCTCCATCATATCGGTGTAGCCCTGCTGGCGCTGCTCGGTAGTTGCGGTTTCCCCGGTGACCAGACTGTCGCTGACCGTGAGGATCGACAGCCCCTGAACGGCATGGCCCGCGGCCAGGGTATACAGCGCCGCGGTCTCCATCTCAGCGGCCAGCACTCCGTAGCGGGCCCAGATCTTCCAGGACTCCGGATCGTCGGAGTAGAAGGTGTCGCTGGTCAGCACGGTGCCGACCCGCAAGGTTACACCCTGCTGCCCGGCCGCCTGGTGAGCCTTTAGGAGAAGCTCAAAACTCGCCGAGGCGGCGAAATCGCAACCCTGAAAGCGGATGCGATTTACGCTTGAGTCCGTGCAGGCCGCCTGAGCCAGAACCACCTCCCCCAGCTTCAGGTTCTCCTGGAGGGCTCCGCAGGTTCCGATGCGGATCAGGCGTTTTGCACCGTACTCGGCTATCAGCTCGTGGACGTAGATCGAAATCGAGGGGATCCCCATGCCGGTGCCCTGAACCGACACCTTCTTGCCTCTGTAGGTACCGGTGAAGCCGAGCATGCCCCGAACCCGGCTGTAGCACTCCGGATTCTCCAGATAGGTTTCGGCTACGAATTG
>CAZKCQ010000236.1:0-4816 GCA_964551205.1 uncultured Spirochaetaceae bacterium | reverse complement strand
TGACCGTGCTGAGCGCTCTGCTGTCGCTGCTTCTGAAGGAATCCCCGCTTCGTTCTGCGGATAAGGCAGCGCCGGGCGGGTGAACTTTTAAAAACGGGGATGAAGCTTCAGAAGTTGTCTAATTTTTGAGCTGGTACATCCGGTATCGCCGCTAAAGCATCGGCAACCTAGGGGTGGTAGCTGATGCGCATAGGTTCAGTATCTGATGCCAGGAGGCGCGATGGTCGAATGAGCTCTGAAGCCATATAGCTCTTGGACCAACTATCGCTTCTTTTCGCAAAGACTCCCCGCCCTTGTGCAACATTGCAACCGAAAGGGCTCCTTGATTTCGGTTGAAATCCAACCTATCTAAACTTTGATCAGTTTTTGATTGAAGACCTTTTCGACTCGCATAATCGTTTTCAACGTAGGATTGGTTTTTGATGGACTCTCAATTCTTTGATAGGTCTGATATTTTATTCCAAGCTTCTTGGCAACATCAGATTGAGATAATCCCAAGGCTTCCCGCTGTTTTCGTAACCAAATTGCAAATGCTACCGGAGTTTCAGGTTCAATATAAACCACCTCCTCGCCTTCGAGCTTTGACGGATCCGGCAGCCTCATCTTTCTCGCATCCACGGACTGGAGATAGCCGGTTAATGCTTCTTTCGCCATAGCCTTGGCTTCATCAATCGTTTCCCCATATGTAAAACAGCCAGGAAGATCCGGAAATCGAACGTTGTAGACTTTTTCCTCTTCGTCGTATTCAAAAAGGGCTGGATAGGTGATCATTTCAATCCTCCCGCCTTCAAAATCCTATTTAGCGTTCCTTTCGGAATATCTTTATTTCTGTGAACAGGTACAGTGAGTGTTTTTTCTTGCTTCTTCATGATGTGGTGTGAACCGGTAATTCTATCAGGTTGCCATCCATGCTTTCTCAATAGCTTAAACAGCTCACGTCCTGTCACCAAGTATATATACAGTATTTATGCTGTATATGCAATAGTCCCAAAGAAGATTCTTTTCAGATTCATTTTGTATTAGCAAAAGTAAACCCCTTGTGCCAGTTGCCTCGGGCGTTTGCCAGGGAGATCGCCGGCGTGAATCAATATAGTACCATTACTGTTGCTGCTCTTCTTCCTCAGCGGATGGATCTATATTTTTTTCTTCGATTAGCCGCATTTTGCGCTCCTGTTTCTTCTTGCGATAATCCTTCACTATCTGCTCGATAGAGCGCACATTATCAGGCCGATATTTCTTGAAGTGCTTGATGTACAGCTTTTCCATATACTCGGGTAAAGGCAACTTCCAGGGTTCCTGCTTCGTGTTGGCAAGGCTGCCGAACTTCTTGGGATTCAGCCCCAGCTCTCTGGCTATCTGGATGTGGGCATGGGAAAGGTGGTAGCACCTCCGCGCATCGATCCATGGTTGGTATTTTTGGGTATTTTACTCTTTGCCAACAGACGAGTACCTTTCGAGTTTCAGTCTTATGAGGGTAGTATGCCATGCTGGCGGTCTCTCTCCCGGCAAACGGCCGCTGCAGGTGGCGCACTGGGTGCAGGTTGGCCAATAGAGGGAGTTTTCGTAGTGTCAGCAGCTATTTCGCAAGTGTTTTCAACTCTTCCCGGATGACCTTACGTACTGTTTTTTCAAGATCATTATCTTTGAGCTTGGTGTATTCCCTTAAAGCATCATTGATGAGGGTTTGATAATTCCCTCCACCCCTCTTGTGAACTTGATTGCGGAACCAATTCAAAATATCGGTATCAACCCGAATAGTAATCCGAGTCTTGCCAGGGGAGGGCCGAACAACGGGCCCTTGTTTCGCTTTCTCAAAATTATACTCTTCTTTGCTCACAGACATTCCTCTCCGACTTTGTCGCAGGCCTAGCTGATATCAAACGAATATCATCACCTCTGTACGTATAGACCACAACTACTATCCCACCTAAGAAATCTGTGCCAATAGAGGCAAAGCGCTGCTCGTTCTTGACGATTTCCTGTTTGATGGTCAATGCCCATTCATCCTCAAAAACACCAACGGCATCTGCAAAATCGATCCCATGCTTCTTGAAGTTGAGATCGGCTTTCTCAGGATCTCATTGATAGTTCATGATTAAATGTATGCACAAACTGCGTACATGTCAAGAGCAATTTTCATACAAAAGTGACAGCGAATCGAGCCATATGTGATATAAGGCCGGGGTACATTGGCGAAAAAAGCTATACCCCCGCGCCCGAATCAGGGCCCATATCGCCGAATGAGCCGCGCCTTTACGAAAAACAACCATACTCCTACCTTGCAGTAGTCGTCCAATATCGTTGAACAAAACGAACCAAGTTGAGCGAATGGTCTGGCGCCTCAGCGTGCAGGAGGTTACCGCCCTAAACATGGCCAGCGAGAGACTCTATCCACCCTGCTCACCCGGCTGGTCCACAGAATGGGTGGGCGCCGTGATGGGAACCAGCTCGCCGCGGTGGTAGCTCGTCACCACCTCGGCCACAGTTAGGCCCCGCGGACAACCGTAGACGTCGACGAAGTTGCTCTTGAGCAACGAAAAGGCGATCACGCCGATCTGCTCCGTGAACACGAGGTCCAGGCGATAGCGCACCACGGCGAAGAAACGGGAGCGACCGAAGTGGCCGAACACTCGCGAGCCCAGACCCTCGAGACTCTCCACGGGGATGATCGCCCGCAGAGTCTGCTCGCGGGCCGGCTCCACGTGCACGAAGACCGACTCCACGTGGGGGTGGTGCCTTAGGATGGACGCCTCCGCCTGTTCGGCCAGCTGGTGGGCTTCGTACAGGGGAAGGATCGGCTTCGTGGCGATCGTGCACTCCACCATCTGGAAAGGGCCCGCCCTGCGGATGCGCACCTCCCCCACTCCCCTCACGCCGTAGATCTCGTTGATGTGGCGGATGATCTCCTCCTGCAGCCCCGGGTCCAGGTTAGCGTCCACCAGCACCAGCATCGCTGCCCAGGCAGTGATCCCCCCCAGCCGCAGGATGAGCAGGGCGATCACCATGATCACGGCTCCCTGCACGTAGGGGACCTCAGCCACGACAGGAGGATTCCGGCCACCACCACCGCGGACGAGAACACGTCCAGGAAAGCCTCGCTGGCGTTAGCCGCTAGGGACCCGGAGTTGATCTCCCGGGCCACCCTATACTCCCCCCGAGAGACCAGGAAGGAGACTACCGCCGAGGCCAGGCCGGTCAGTAGGGGAAGCAGCGGTCGCCCGCAGGCGACAAGATCTTGGCGTGGCCGTCGCGGAGGAGCTCCACCCCGGCAAACAGGATCAGAAGGCCCACCAGCATACTGGCCACGTTCTCGGCCCTGAGCAGCCCGTAAGGAAAACGGGCCGACCGCCTGCGCCCTGCCAGCCAGAGCCCAAAGGCTGAGGCGTATACCTCCACTATGTTCCCGAGGCTGTGATAGGCGTCGGCCACCAAGATCAGGGCAGCGAAAAGATACCCGACGGTGCCCTTGGCTGTGGCCAGGAGCAGGATGGCCCCGGCGGTGTCCGGGGCTCCCGGGCCCATCGCCGGGGGGAGGCTCGCCGTCCGAGCCCGTTTCCCTTCCTGCGCTTGCCGAAGCCATCGAACTTGCCCTCCTGTCCGGGAATTTTCCTTTGACGCGGCAATCGTGTCAAGCTCCCCGCCGGATTTAAGTGTTTGGCCTCGGGAAGGTGCGGCACGTATCTGCAAGCGATCTCATGCAGATCGGCAAGAACATCGGCACCAATTGCGTGGTCGTGGCCCTGTCGGTAGCGCGCCCGGGAGCAGGGCTCGGCAACAGCATCGTCTTCATCCTAATCCCCCTCTATGTGCCCAACTGCCCTCCCCCTTGTTCGGCGTGGCCGAGTCCCTGAGAGCGGGCTTCCAGATTTCCTGGTGGGGGCGGTGCGGAGTGTCGACGGTCATCACCGCCAGCCACCTACCTCAGGACTGGTTTTCGGTCTTTCCAGATTCTGTGATCGGCGACGCGATCTTGGACCGGCTGGTATACGGAGCGATCAAGTTCGTCATCACCAAGAATAGATCCTATCGCAAGGAGGGGCACAGAAGTGCGGGAATTGGATTGAAAACACACCAAGAAGGCCCGTAGGCTTTGCCCGGAATCCATTAGATAAGGGGTGGGGAATCTTGTTTACCCCAGGGTGTGGAATATGATTAGCCTCGACAGAGTACCAGATTTCTTCGGATTCCACCCCAGTTCCCGGGCCATCTGGATGTGAGCATCGGACAGATGGAAGCACCTCCGCGTCTCGATCCACGGCAGGTACTTCTCCGGCATCTTTTTCTTCGCCATGGGCACTTATTCACTGTAAGCTCGTCAAATATCGCCGAATGAGCCGCAGTTTGGCGAAGCCCAGGGAGTAATTGAGCTTATTCATACTGCTACATCAGATCGAAGAAGGATTCCTTGCCCAAATGCTTACAGTACTTCTTTACCATATCCTTCAGAGAACTGGATGATTCCAAATAGACCCAATCATCGATGCTACCTAAGAAACAATACCGTTGTACTAGAAACTCCCTTCGATCCTCCCTTTCCAACGAAAATCTTAGCATGGGAGAATAGGTAAGAGACTTCTCAAATACATCGTTGAGCTTCTCAGTGGAAACGAACGCAAATCTTTGCAATTCTGCCTTTAGATCCTCAAGATCTTGATCCGGTACAAAAACGGTCATGGTTCTTTCTTTACGATCGACAATGAAGTTTTTCAAATCCGCATATTGCCTAACACCTCTTTCAACTAAATCTAGTTCTTCATCCTTGATGAGAGAAACTAGCTTCTTTCGCAAAAATACTTGTGCATTCGGATTCTCGTAG
>CAZKCQ010000235.1:0-4820 GCA_964551205.1 uncultured Spirochaetaceae bacterium | reverse complement strand
TCGACGGCGGAAGGATTACCGTCGACGGGATCGACATCCGGAACTTGCAGCGCGGTCGATTGCGCACAATGTTCGGTATGGTGCTGCAGGACACTTGGCTGTTCAGTGGCTCGATTAAAGAGAACATCGCCTATGGTCGGGGAGAGGCGACTTCGGAGCAGATCATCCAGGCCGCGCGAACAGCCCACGCCGATCACTTTATCCGCGCCCTTCCCGATGGTTATGACACCATCCTGAACGAGGAAGCGAGCAATATATCCCAGGGGGAAAAGCAGCTTCTCACCATCGCCCGGGCTATTCTCACCAACCCGGCGATTCTAATCCTGGATGAGGCGACGAGCAGTGTCGATACGAGGACGGAAGTCTACATACAGAAGGCGATGAAGGAACTCAGGAAAGGCAGGACCAGCTTCGTGATCGCCCATCGGCTGTCCACTATCCGCGACGCCGAGCTGATCCTCGTCATGAACAACGGAAGCGTCATCGAGACCGGCAATCACGCCGAATTGCTTGCCAGGGGAGGCTTCTATGCCGAACTGTACAACAGTCAGTTCGCCGGGGCCTTCGTGAACGAGCAGGCCGTATCAGAAGGAGTGTGACACATGAGCAGGAACAGGACCGGCGGCGCCGGTGGTGCGCCTCGGATAAAATCCAGGGATGCGGACATGGCCGCGGAAGTGTTGAACGAGAAGGTTGAACCAATGCGAAAGAAAAAAGGCCGCAGGGCTCCTATCATCGTCGGCGCCTTGATCCTGCTGGTCCTGCTGGGTGTGGGAATCACCTTCGGGACGATCTGGATCCTTAATTCTATCAAGTACGTGAGCACGGACGATGCGGCCATCGACGGCGACCACGTCAACGTCAGCGCTAAAATGCTGGGAAGAATAAAAAGCGTCCTGGTAGAGGAAGGCAGCAAGGTTGAAGCCGGGCAGCTTCTGGTTCTGCTCGACGATTTGGATCTGCGCGCCCAAGAGATGCAAGCGGCTTCTTCCCTGAACTACACTAGAGAAAATCTGGTCCTCGCGCGGGTGAATCTGGACAAGACACGGGACGATTTCAACCGGACCAACACCCTGTTCAAGGGCGGAGCCGCCACCAGGGAGCAATACGACCATGCCAGCAGGGCGCTGGAAACGGCGAACGCGCAGTACTCCATCGCCCAGGCCCAGGTCGACACCGCCAACGCGCAGCTTAGGGTGATCGAAGCCCAGCTTCTCAATACCAGGATCACCGCCCCGATCTCCGGAACGATCGCGAAGAAGCCCCTGATGCCCGGAGAGCTGGTCCAGCCCGGACAGACCATCCTTTCCATCAACGACCTGCAGCATCTCTGGGTCACCGCCAACTTCGAGGAGACCAAGATCGGCCGAATCCGGGTGGATGATCCCGTGAAGATCACCGTGGACGCTTACGCCTCCTACCCGTTCACGGGCCGGGTGGTTCAGATTGGTGCTGCGATCGTTCCGCCTCCCTTTTCGATCGGGGAGTTCACAAAAAGCACGCAGCGTATTCCCATCAAGATCGAGCTTGAGAATAATACGGAGGACATGGTGCTGCTGCCAGGCATGTCGGTAGAGGTCAAAATCGAAGTGCAGTCCTCCAGGGGCTTGTCGATTCTCCGTCGTCGTTAACGTTCTCCGCGACGGGTTGCGGTAATGCTGGCTGTGTTCGTCGACGAACCTGTGCGGCCGGTATTATTAAAAACCAGATCGAACCCTACCTGTTGTTGGGGCGGATACCTGATCTCGTAATGCCCACTCATGGCTAACAAACTCGATGTAAAGGTGCGGTCTTATTCGATGAGCATTTCCGATAGCACCGTCTTTACACGGGCAATCGTTCTGACATCAATCTTCCCAATTCTCTTGATGAGTCGTCTCTTGTCCACAGTTCGTATCTGGTCTAGTACGATCCACCCCTGTTTGTCCTGAAATGCAACGGGGACTCTACTGGGATAGTCATGGGACTTGGTAGCCATTGGCGCGATGATAACTGTCCCGATGTACTTGTTCATCTCGTCTGGTGAAACCACCAGACAAGGACGTGTTTTCTTTATCTCTCCACCGATGGTTGGATTTAGATTGATGAGAAATACCTGGTATTGGCCGACTACCATTCCCAGTCGTCCATTTCGACGTCTATATTATCATCGATTAGAAGCGCATCATCTTGATTTGGTGCCATGGCTTTGAAGGCTTTTTCCCATCCTTTGCGCGGAGTCTTCTTCCTCGCTTTAAGGATAATCTTTCCGTCTTCAACCTCCAGATCGACCTGGTCTTCGATTTGGCACTGCTTAAGAATGGCTTTCGGTATACGAATTCCCTTAGAATTTCCGATTTGCACTACATTCAATTGCATGAAAAAACTCCTAAATCTATGTAACTATAATGTAATTACTCCGGCAATTCAAGCAGACCCGTGGTATCATTCTGAAACATAAACTCGGGGGACAAGACGTTGATACGTTATGAAATAATCATCTACTGGAGCCAGGAAGACGGTGCATTCATCGCCGAAGTTCCTGAGCTGCCAGGATGCATGGCTGATGGTTCTACATACAGGGAGGCAGTCGACAACGCTGAAGTCGTGATCCAGGAATGGATTGAGACGGCGAAAGAGCTCGGCAGGCCAATTCCCCAACCCAAGGGTAGACTTATTTTCGCAAAGAACCTGCTTCGTATGCCATGTCCCGACGATTCCTCTCACCACTAATAAGAAGAGGCAGCCGCCGGTTTGATGCCGCCTCTGGAAATGAATCGCCCGAATAGCCCCTAGGGGAATCGAACCCCTCTTTGATGGCTGAGAACCACCCGTCCTAGCCGATAGACGAAGGGGCCATGGCCAGTCGTTACATAGCGTAATACACGGTCTTCGTCAAGCTGGCCTCGCAATCTTCCCGGGGAGGACTTGAACCCCCAAATCAAGATCCAGAGTCTTGTGTGTTACCAATTACACCACCGGGAATCGGAACAAGCCCAGAGCTGACAACCGCAGTCAGCAGGGCAAAACTATCACTTTTTCCTTTCCGAGTCAAGAATTTTGCGGGACCTTGCCAAGCCTTTGATCCGACCAGGCAGATCGTGGGGTTCATCAAATCAACCTGTGCAATATGGATTCAATCGATCAGCGGCAGGGTCACCCGGAAGGTTGTTCCGCCGCGCGGCTTGCTGCTTACGAACAGGGTGCCGTTGTGGGCTTCGATCACGCTCTTGACGATGGACATCCCCAGGCCCGTGCCACCCTCATCGGAATGGGAGAAGAAGGGATCGAAGATCTTCCTCTGGATCGATGGATCCATACCGACTCCGGTATCGGAGACTTCGACCTTGAGGGTCTGGTCTGCTTTGAAGGCTCTGATCGAAAAGGTACCGCCCTGGGGCATGGCCTTGCGAGCGTTGTCGGCGAGGTTGTAAAAAACACGGAACATCCGCTGCTCGTCCATAATGACCGGTTGGGTAAACTGGATATCCGTTGTTACTTTGATATCCCGGGCTTGTAGCTTCTCCTCCACCGCCTCGAGGATCTTGTTGAAGAAACTTTCGAGATTTACGATGGACATATTCAAACGGATCTCACCACGGGAATAGTCTAGAAGCTCAGTGGCGATTTGATTGAGCCGATCCGCTTCGGTGATTATACGCCTGGCATTGCGTTCAACCTTCTGCGAATCTTTGCAGTTGAGTATGATCATCTCCGCCATACTGCGCAGGACGGAGAGGGGGTTGCGGATATCGTGGAGAATCAGGGAAGAGAATTTGCCGAGTGTCGACAACCGGTCCCTCCGCAGCAACTCCTCCTGAGCTTCCTGGAGAGCCTGGTTGGTTTTCTCCAGTTCCCGGGCTCGCCCGCGCAGGTTGTCCACGAAGTACTCATTGCTGCTTCGCACCATATCGGTGACGGACTTGAGGATCGAGATGGCGATTTCGGAGTTGTCCTGGATAATTGTTTGGAAATCGTCCCTGTCGATGTAGAACAGACGGGTGGGTTCCTTGGCCAGAACCGTGGCGCTGCGGGGAAGCTCGTCTATCAGGGCCATTTCGCCGAACAGATGCCCGCGTTCATGCACGGCCAGCAGGTCCTTTTCCGGCAGCCGATAGTCCTTCCAGACCTCTACCGCACCTTCTGCAACAATATAGAAGCGGTCCGCCTGGGATCCCTCCTCGAAGATGATCTCTCCCGGCCGGTACTCGATCTGGTGGCAGACCTTCTGTATCTTGTTTATCTGTTCGTCCGGGAGATCCTGAAAAAAGTAGACCTTTGTTAAGAAGGAGGAAAGGTCCTTCAAGATACTCTCACTTTCTCTCGTACAGAGACTCTATGTAGGCTCTGGTGTCCTGGATACGGACATGACTGATCGTACAGCGGCCTTCCAGTACCACCCCGTCCTGGATGATCAGCTCCGGGGTCTTCAAATCTCCCAGAACGCGGGCTGTAGAAAGCAGGAGAATTCTCCGATTGGCTGTGATGTTGCCGATGACCAGTCCTTCCACCACGACGCTGGTGGCGTTGATGTTCGTCTTGACTTTCGCCTTTTCCCCGATCTGCAACTGATCAACCACCAGAGCCTTGCCCTCGAAGGTTCCATCGATACGCAGATTTCCCCGAACCGCGAAACGGCCTTCGAAAGCCGAGTTCTCCCCGATTGTCGAGTTGGCCTCTATATCTATCTGCATCCCTACTCCCGGCTCTCGATCTGTGGAACATTGAGAAAATCGATCACTTCGCGAGCGAAGCTCTTCAGCTCTTTCAGTGCTCCATGTACCGTCTTACCTTCGAAGATACGTTTACCTTCGATCCTGTCAAAGTGAAGCGTGTCATCG
>CAZKCQ010000234.1:0-4856 GCA_964551205.1 uncultured Spirochaetaceae bacterium | reverse complement strand
GGCGATCAAGGCATCGAAAAGCTCGGTAATGCGGGTGCGGAGACTCAGGATCGTATTCCTTCCGGCCTGAGCAACGGCGTCTTTGGCGGTGTGTTCGAAGCGCTGGACCTCCTGCCTGGCCTTGGCGATGATTCCTGAAGCCTCATTGTGGGCTTTGGCGATGATGTCGTTGGCCTTTTGCTGGGCATCCTTGAGAACCCGGGCGGATTCCTGCTCCGCAGATTTTATCCCCTCCGATTTGATCTTGTCGATCAGTTCTTGAAGCTGTACGTCCATCGTACCCTCGTAATTGTTAGTGATTATTGAGTGATATAATAATCAACAGCGTCTAAAAAATCAACGCTGAGCCTTCTCCGGCTTCTCCGGACCCATGAGGTAGGTACAAACTTTTTCAAGTTTCCTCTGGACGAGGTTGTGCACGGCCTCGGGGAAGGCGCAGTTCTTGATCTTTTGATCCAACATCTTTTTTACGTCTGAGATCATCGCCTCGGCGCTCTCGTATCGGCAGACGTCGATAGTGCCGATGCTGTCGAGAAGCTCCTCTACACAGGAAATCTCATTTAAAAGAACACCCTTGTTTCCCATGTACACGTAGTTGGTGATTTCGCGGCCGTCCTTTCTCTTTTCGAGGATCTCGAGAAGGTCATTGATGTCCTCTTCCAGGTCCTGCAGTTCGATCCTGAAAATGCTGATGAACTTGTTCAGTGCTGCCAGCATCGGCATTGGGCGTACCCCTTATTCCTGGCCCGCCAGAACCCTGTCGATTTCAGGGTAGTCCGAATCCAGCTTTTCCGCCATGGCCTGGGCGGCGTTTCGGAATCCGTCCAGGATGGCCTTGTCTTCGCTTCCACCCTGCCCTCCCACGGCCTGTACCGTTCCCGAGTACATGATCTTACCGTCGGAAACGCGGATGATCCGGGTGGTCGCAGTGGTCTGGGACTTGAAGATGTTGTATTTTTTACCGCCCAGCTCGACCTGATTCACGTAGTACCCGTCGTTGAGCACCATGACCAGGTAGGAGACCTCTTTTTCCAGTCCCATCCTCCTGATTTCATTCGGGTCCCCCCCGAACACCTTCATGAACGCGTCTCCAAGCAGCACACCGTTGTACTGGCTGAAATCGAAGGCCATATCCTTCAAGCGGTTGTACACGGAGTCGAGAATCACGGGATCCCCCTGGATCTGCTCTCCGGCCTTCTCCATGACCAGAATCGTGGCTTTGCGGGCCGGCGGGACGAAGACAAAATCCTTGGTTATACCCTGAAAGCGATAGGTATAGCCCTTCACCCGGTACACCAGGGATGCCCGGACGATATTTTCGCCGTTGGGGTCGTCCAGACGCGCAATGGCGCAGTTGGACTGGCCGTAGTCGTTCGTGACCACGTAGTTCGTGAGCAATCCGGAACCCTGCACGAATTCGAAATAGATGGGTGCACCGGTGATCAGGGCCTTACCCGATCCGAAGTTGTAGGTCAGGATCACGCTCGGATTGAGGGCTTTTTTGGTTCCCACATCGATCGAGCTGGCGCTGATCTGGTTCTTGTTGGCATCGACCCACTCCGTTCCCGGCTCCATTTCCAATCCGGCCGCTATCTTGGTGAGCTCGGTCTCCGCGGTGTCGACGATCGCCCGGATGTCGCCGGAACTGCTGCCCGCCTCTTCAGCCTCGGCTATGATCGTTGCCAGCTGGTTGATCCCCTCCGAAATTGCCCCCCGCTCCACCTTGGCAAGTCCGTTTTCCAGGTACTCGTTCAATCGTTGAGCCAGTTCTCCGTCACCCCTCGCTGCCGTTTCTTTGGGCTGCTCCGGCCCGCCCTGCCCGCCCTCCTGAGGCTGTTGAACGGGCGGCGGCCCCGTCAGACAACCAACAACAGCGACGGCTACAAAAAAGATCAGCAAGGACTTCAAACCTCCGGCTTTCATACAATACCCTCCGCTTACCAGACTACTTCCAGAATGAGAGGCTCCGGTGCTTTGAGGATTTCCGGAACTGTTATGGTGAATGTTACGGTTCGACCATCCGAGCCGAGAACGCCCAGGCTGTAGTCCCGTACCTCCGCCGGCACGGTAACCGAGTAGACCAGCTCGTATCCCTCGAAGAAGGTTTTAATCATTTCAAGCGATTCTTCGGTAATCTCTTGCCCCTGCGGTGCCTCATAGATAACCTGCCGGAAGGTGGTGGTACCATCCCGGCTTTCCAGAGTGATGCCTATTTGTCCCTCCGGTCCAAGGGCGTTCACCGCTTCGACGTTATCAAACTCGAGTTCCGCCTGAATATAGACATTCTCCTCATCCTCACGTTCCTCCAGTTTCGTGAGGCGCAAGCCCTCGACCCTCTCGGCACTGCGGCGAAATTCCTCTTCATTGACCGGCAATGGCAGCTGTTTCTCCGATCGCCCGGTATCGATGTTCTTGATGAACTGAGAGACCGTGTAGGAGAGTGTCATAACTCCGGAACCATCCTGGCGGATACGGATCTCGCTTTCAATTCCGATGCAGGATGACAACAGCACTACGATTACCACAGGAACACAAAGGAGCCATCTTTTCATTGATCATGCAAACCTTTACAAGTTGGTGTATTATAGTCTATGTGTTTGAAAATATCTATTACCTTGCTCTTCTTGAACAAAAAATACGACGGTGATAGACTCAGGCCGCGAATAACGAAGGTATGAGAGGAGTCGAGATTTGCCTAAGAAGCTGATTATTGTACTACTTGGTGCTCTTCTGTTCTTCTGTCTGTCCACCGGCACGGCCTTTGCTCAGGAGGCTCCTTCCAAGGAGCCTCCTGAGGAGCCGTTCACCGTATACTCTTTAGGTCAGCAGACCCTGTCCATAAGTGCGGGATTGTTCATCCCCCTTTTCTTCCAGAAGTTTCCCGGAAAAATGGAAGCAGGTGATGATCCTTACGAACCCACCAACTTGAAACTTGGAGCGGCCGGTTCCCTGCAATGGGGCATTCACCTCAGCAACAACTGGATCACCGGAATCGAAATAGGCGGGATGTTGAGCAAAGACATCAACGACGCGAGTTTCTTCATGCTGCCGATCACGGCCAAGGCGGGGTACATCATTCATTTCTTTCCCTTCGAGTTCCCCATCTTCGTCGGGACGGGAATGAATATAGTCAAGCTGGAGGATGAGCTCAACCTGACCTGGATTATCAAGCCTGGTTTCTCATCGATCTGGAAGTATAATAGCAACTGGGGTTTCGGCTTGAACGTGGTGTACTGGTGGGTTCCGCAGTTCTGGTCCGACGAGCGTGCACGAATGGGGAATTTCCTCGAGCTGACTCTCACCGCCCAGTACAACTTCTAAAGGAAATCGTGGAATGAAGGTATTCAAATTTTTTTCGGGGATTCTGTACCTGGCCATGCTGTCCGTGTTCCTTCTCGCCTGCACGGACACTCCCATTTTCTACACGTTGGAGAAGGCCTACGCTATCGGCGACGAGAGGGGATTGGACAACGACGCTTTTGTGGCAAAGATCGTGTATACGGGTGCACCTGCCAACAGGTATTTCGTTCTTGCACAATCGGTGTATCAGCGTGATGAGGGACCCTCAGGCACGTGGCAGCGTGTGACCCCGCCGGCGGACGGAGCGCTCTGCGGCGGGCTGGAGTTTTTTTCAGTCACCGGCAACATCATCGCCTGGTACTACAACAGCACGGATCTGAAGCCTGTCGGCCTCTACAGCAGAGATCCCAGTAGCTCACCGACGGACTCTTGGACAGGACCCATAACGGACGGCGATTGGCCCGCCGCCGGCAATTGGCCGGATCTGCAATTCCGCATTCACTTCGTAAAAGAGGTAAGCAACCAGCTGTTCGTGTCCACTTCAGTGTATCATGCTGATGAAGGCGATCCCGACTACAAGAAAACTTTCTACAACCTGTATTACTCCCCGAATGCTTCGAGCGACTCATTCGCAGTTGGCGGCGGCACAGACCCGGCTTACCAGATCCTGGACGTGGAGCGGGACTTGACCGACTATTGGCTGATTACCACGCCCAAGGACTCGGGCGGATCCCAGCCCATCTACCTCTACCAGAATACTGTTTCCGGTGATCCCAGTGCTTTTACGGATGTCAGCGCTGCCGGACCCGCTTTCTGGAAAAATGGTTCGGATGATCCGGCCGGTACACTCTACATGGCCCACAGCCTGTACTACGCGCCTGTTGCGAACAAATTGTACCTCTCCGGGTGGCACGGCAGGATCTTTATCCACTCCGGCGGCAACTGGAGCGACTGGTTCATATTCCCCGACCCTGACGATCCTCCCGATCGCAAGACCGTGGAAATCGGCAAAGATGTCCTCACGGTGCAGTTCACGGCTTTCGTCGAAACGGGTCAAAACAGTCGGCTCTTCGTCGGCAGTATGCAATACGGCTATTTCTACTTCTCCGATTCACTCGATGGAAGCTCCACTCTGATTCCCGATGATCTTGTGGCCGCATACTCGGATTATGAGTATTTCCCCGCCGAACTGAAGTACGGGGCGATCCGCAGTTTTCTCGCACCTGCGGATGCGGAAAACCTAAATACAATATTCGCCTGCACCGCAGGAGCGGGTCTATGGCGGGGGGATTGGAATGCCGGAGAGTCGCTTTGGATCTGGAAACAGGAGTAGATGGAGTAGGTGGAGTAGGTTTTTACCGAATCGACCCCAAAACACTCAGGAAACCAGCAAAATTTAAAGTTCTACTTGCAATTTTCCCCGATCAACGTGCACGCTAATGGGTGAAACTGGAAAATCTAAAGGATTCCTTTAAATATTACTAGAAATCTGAGGGTTCACAGCAGTCTATAAACCGGATTGGGTCAAAACGCCCATTCGAGTCATTTTGGCCCAG
>CAZKCQ010000233.1:0-4881 GCA_964551205.1 uncultured Spirochaetaceae bacterium | reverse complement strand
TGGCGTCGGTGTATGCTCCCTTTTCGCTTCCGAACAGCTCGGCTTCCACCAGGGTCTCCGGGATAGCTCCGCAGTTGATCGCCTCGAAGGGTCCCTCCTTTCGCGGCGAAAGATGATGGATGGCTTCCGCGGCCAACTCCTTGCCTGTCCCGCTCTCCCCCTGGATCAACACCGGCGAGTCTCCGGCTGCAAAACGGCCGATCAGGGCTTTCAACTCCTTGAGCGCCCTGCTCTCTCCGACCAGCTTGCCCATTGCCGGTGAATCCGGATGCGCTGCGCCCGCGGACCGGGCAGCGCTCTGAACGTAGGCGCGTCGCAGGGCGATATTCTCCACGGCCCTGCGGATCGTTCCCTCCAGGTGATCCAGGGTGTACGGTTTGAGAATGTAGTCGTAGGCTCCGGCCTGGATGGCTCGCTTTACGAAGTCAACCTTTCCGAAGGCAGTCAGCATTATTACCGGCGGAGCCATCGGCCGCCGGAGGATCTCATCCAGCACATCGAGTCCGCTCGTGTCGGGCAAATTGATGTCCAGAAGCACCACGTCGGGATCCGTCTTGTTCAGAACCTCCAGCCCTTCGGCGGCGGTGAGAGCGGAGACCACATTGTAGTGCTCCTGCAGCACCATGGAGAGGGTCTTCTGGGCTTGAGGATCATCGTCGATGAACAGGATCCGAATCATTTTTATTCATTCTTTTCTTTGTTTGATCATAATGGATGTACCGGGTCGGCACAAGGAAAACTCTCCTGAGGAAGCGATGCATATACACTTTCTTGAAACCTGACTATAATACTGATCTATGGGGGTGGAGGTGATGAACTAATGGTGTCGTTGAGCGAGGAAATACTATGCCGGGCGATCCATACCGAGATCAGGGCCCGGGACTTCTATTCTCGTCTGGCCGACCAGATACAAAACCGCAGGGGCCATCGGAAAATGAACGCTCTGTCTCATAGCGAGGAGCATCACAGAAAGATGCTCGAGAGACGCTTTAGATCTCTTTTTGGAAGAGAATACAACCCAGCGACTGATCAGAATAAGACTACCGATGAAGGTGCGGAGGCCCCGAACGACCTGGGGGAACACGTTTTTACTGACCAGGCTTCCGCTATGCAGGTGGTCAGCTTTGCAATAGGGCTGGAAGACAGGGCTGCTCGCTACTACACTGAACAGCTGATAAAGGTAGACGATCCCAGAGACGTCAGGCTGCTCAAGCGGCTGGTGCGTTTCGAGACCAGACACAAGGACAGGCTACAGGCAGAGTATGCGCGTTTGAACAGCTCATTCTACTGGATTTCCGAGGTTTAGCCGTATCGATGATCAAGAACAACTGTGTTGAATGCGTAGAGCCTGATTAGTGAGTCTAATATCAGATTGATGATGAAGAGGGTCTGGATGGCTAAGACACCTGCGATGATCGCAAGAGCGCCCACGGCCAAAAGAACCCACCTCATCTCTGACCTCTGAACCGAATGATAGCTAAATAAACGACCCGGCTCTACCTGTCGAGCGCGACTGTCAAGCAGCCGACTCAGGCGTAATCGTGCGGGGATTCTGTGAAAAATCGCTTATATGTGTTACTTTCTTATACGACGGAACTATAGGACGGTCTATGCGGATCCGAACAGTACCCATTCCCATAATCCTGCTCGCCCTGGTGCTGATCGGGTGCAATCAATCCCCCTTCCGACCCGAGGATGAATGGTCCACCCTTACCCTTTCCCTGTCTGGAACGGCCCTGACCGACACGGAGATCACGGTGCAGACGGATGTAGAAGGAAGCTCTAACTACACGGTGATACCCGGCGATCTTCCTTGGAACTACCACCAGTTCAGCTTCCTGGGTGATTATTCGATTCAGCTTCATTGCGATCCGGAATTGATTGGCACCACCGGAACGACCTACCACCTGCAGGATTACACAATCGACCTGCAGCTGACCGACTAGACAAATGGAGGATGAACAGGATTTCCGCCGAAAATACGAAACCCGGGTGATGCCGTTCTACAGCGGGGGGCGCTTCGGCGAGTTCTCCGGGGTGGAAGGATTGAAGATCCGCACCGTCGTCTTCAACAGGGAAGACGGATCGGGTGCTCTGGTGATCCTGCCGGGCAAGTCCGAGACCTACCTGAAGTACGCCGAGTTTCTCTACGACCTGCAGGAGCTTCCCCTGAGCCTGTACGCCATGGATCATAGGGGAATGGGCTTCTCCGAACGGCCGCTGCCGGACCGCCTGAAGATGCATGTGGAGAGCTTCGATCACTACATCGAGGATGTCAGGACTTTTGTGAACACCGTAGTGAAAGCTGGAGGGCAGGAACATCTGTATTTGTTCGGTCACTCCACCGGGGCCCTCATAGCCGCGCTGTATATGGAGCACTATCCCGAAACGTTTAAGGCAGGAGTGCTCTGCTCTCCATTTTTTGATGTAGGAATCGGTCCGGTTCCCGGCTTTGTTACCCGATCACTGGCCCGCCTTCTGGATCGCCCCGGGCAGCGGGAGGAGTACGGTCCCGGGCAGCGGGATATCAAACGCTCCGACTTCCCCCAAAACAAGATCAGCCACAGCTACGCCCGCTGGTCGCTGTGGGAGGAGGATATCATCCCCAACACCGAAGCGATCCAGTTCGGGGGGGTCACCAATCATTGGCTTCGTGAGAGTCTGACTGCCGGACATCGGGCCGTCCAGGGAGCGGGGCAGATCAACGTGCCACTACTGCTGCTTCAGGCCGAGCAGGACAGTATCGTCAGATTGGCTGCTCAGGACCGCTTCTGCCGGCGGGCGCCGAGGTGCACAAAGGTCCTGATCCGGGGAGCCAAACATGAGATCCTCATCGAGCAGGAGCACCTCCGCGCGGAAGCTCTCGCCCGCATCAAAGCCTTTTTGATGGGCCAGCTGCAAGAGACCTGAGAGATCCACAGTCCCCACGGCGCTTGTCCAGCCCTATCGGCCGTGCTACTATGCTGAGCATGGATCAGGCCAAGTTCTTCGTCCGCTTCCTCGACAGGACCTTCATCACCAAACTGCTCATCCTGGCCCTGCTGTATTCCCTTCTGCCCTTGGCCGAGATCTTTCTCATCATCTACCTGGGGGATTGGCTCGGAGGTCATTTCATTACCCTGGCCCTGGCCGCCTTTACGGGGTTGATGGGCATGCTTTTCGCCCTGCGGGGTTTTCAGAAAAACCTGGTTTTGCTCAAAGAAAAGATCAAACAGGGCTTGTTCCCCACGGAGGAGTTCATCACTCTGACAGGAATCTTCGCCGCGGCTATACTGCTGCTCACCCCCGGATTCATCACCGACCTTCTAGGCTTCCTGCTGTTCATCCCGGTGATCCGCAGCACCCTGGGCCGTTTCATCATCCGCATAACCCGCACCAACTTCAAAGAGCTGTACGAGTACCTGAAACTGTACGACTATTAACGGGCAGGGGACTGTCCGATTGCCGCTGTCGAATGAACCTTACGACAGCTGGCAACCCTGCCCTACCGTTTGAAGATCCTGGCCGCCAGCACGACCAGCCAGAACCAGCAAACCGAGATCAGCGAAGAGCCTTCGGCGGCCAGTCGACTGACCTGCCGTTTGCCGGAAAACACCTCGAAGCAATCCCCCACCCAGACGGACACGCCGGGATTGAGATCCCGCTTCTTCCGCAGGATCCACAGGTCTCTGCCGGGAAGCCCGCTGCCGACCATCAGGAACGACGGAGAGGCTTTCTTTATGGCCGTGAGGACCTGCTTCTCCGCGGGTTTAGGGAAGTATCCGGAGAAGCGTCCCACCAGGCGCAGCTGCGGATAGGAATCCCGCAGGTTCCGTTCGGCTCGTTCGATATCCTCTTTACGAGCCCCGAGCAGATACACCGTACGATTCAGCTGCTCGCTGAGAGACAGCATACGGATGATGAAGGAGAAAGGAGAAAACACGGTCAGCTTGAGCTTACGCAGCCAACGGGTCGCCCTGGCCAGCCCCGGATGTACCGGCAGGATCAGGGAAGCTTCCCGCAGCATACGGCGGAACTCGGGATCGCGACGACCCTTGAACAGATTCTTCAGGTTGAGGAAAACGAGTTGATGCCGCTCCCCGTCCGCCAGGAAGGCAGCGAGGGCCTTGAGAGCCTGCTGCTCATCCACGCAATCCACGGGTACATCAAGGATGCGAATTCTATTCGTAGCTACGTTGGCGCCCACGCGTTCCTCTCATGCATCACAATTTGTACGGCCGCGACAGCGTACAGAGCGGCGGTCTCCGTGCGCAGCACCGTGTGACCGACGGTGATTGGCACAAAGCTCTTTCTTCGGAGCAGGTCCACCTCTTCCGGAGATAGTCCCCCTTCCGGACCAACCACCAGTGTAACGATTTTTACGCTTTTGGATAGACACCGGTGAAGCGTATCGTCTCCCATCCTTTCCTGGTGAAAGAACAGCCGAACTTCACAATCGTGAAGCTCATCCAGGCCGCCGATCAAAGATTCGAGCTCTCGGGGGGTTTCGATATCCGGAGGACAAGCGGCACCGCTCTGCTGTACCGCCTGTCGGGCGATTCGCCGCCAGCGCTCGAGCTTCCTCCCCGCTTCTTGCCTGCCGTTAAATTTGACCGTGCTGAAACGGCTGAATGCCGGAAACACCTTCTGCACGCCCGCCTCTGTGGCCTGGCGAACGATCAGATCCATCTTCGTCCCCTTGGGAAGACATTGGATCAGGTGGATCGACCGAGGCTGCTCAGCGGCCACCGACGCCGTTTGCTCCAGGCGAAGGCGCAGGGAAGAGGGACCGATGCGCACAACCGTGCACAGCCAGCGACCGCCCCGGCTGTCACTGCCGGGGAATTGGTCGCCCACCTTGACCCTGCGCACCCGGGCCAGATAGTGATGATCTTCTCCCGT
>CAZKCQ010000232.1:0-4902 GCA_964551205.1 uncultured Spirochaetaceae bacterium | reverse complement strand
AGGATCCTCAGGCGGAGAACAGCATCTACTTCGTTCCCGAGCTGGATCGGAGTGCTTATTTCCGGGGTTCCCTGTCTTACTCCCTGCGGGAGGCGAATCGGGTAGCGATCGGCTATGAGGAACTGGTGGAGAAATTCCTGCTCAAACGGTACAACCTGGACGACAGAGTCGTGGAGATCGTGAAGTACTACCTGCTGAGCAAGATCATGGAGGATGAAAAGGATGAAACCGAAGACAAGGAGGTGCGTCTCCTCTTCTCCAAGCGAGAGGGGGAGACGGTCCTGTTCAACCTTCTGGGTCTGAAGGAAGCCGAGGTCGGGATCCTGAAGGTGCCCATGGCTACCGTGGAAAAAGTAGCTTCCCAGTTTGAGGAAAAAAAACATCAGGAACCGTTTTCCGAAATCCTCAAGGCTCCCTACGTCTCCATCAACAACCTGCTCGTGGAAGGTCCGGATTGAAACGAAAAATAAGCGTTCTTCTGTTGCTCCTCGTTGCGCCTATGCTGCTTTTTTCACAGGCTCCCCTCTCATTGAGTCATTTCGGCAAGATCAATGATCTGATCTACGATGCGGAAAGGGGACTGTTGTTCAGCGCCGGAGAGGATGGTACGGTCCGCATCTGGGACGCCGAGGAGAAGCGGCTTGTCGGGGTGGTGCGGATATCCCACAGACCGGTCAGGAAGATGGCGGTGCATCCGACCGAACCGCAGTTGGCGGTCCTGGTGGGGGATACCCTGCAGGCGGATACCCTGGAGGTGTGGAACTGGCAGCGCCAGCAGCGGCTGTTCTCTGTGGAATCGGATCAGCAACTGATGCACTTTGCCTACTCTCCCAAAGGCACCTACCTGTTCTACAGCCAGGCGGACTACAAGAGTCTTACCGCGCTGAATCCCAGGACCGGACGGGTTATGCCCTATATGGGAAGAGGGTTTGGAATCGTCTCCTTTTTCACAGTAGCCCGCAATGAGGGCAATATCATGACCTATCAACCCTCCGGATCCGTTACCTACTGGGACATCCGCACCGGCCGAATGGTAAAGCAGATCCGTGCCCCCGCGAATCTCGAGGTGATCCGCATCTCTCCCAACAACCGTTATATCGCCGCTTCTACCGGTCAAAATTTGCTGATTGTGGATATCCTCAGCGGGGAAACCATAGACAGCTCACGGGTTACGGGAATCGTGGATTTGAGTTTTTCGCCGGCGGGCAACGAAATCGCCGGTGTGGTGGAAGGCGAAAACGGCAGGGAGTTGAAAAAGTGGTACTTCGGCGGCAAGTATCTGATCGAGCTGACCACACCGTACTCCAGCCGCTTCCCGCAGCTGAACAGTGTAGTATACGCTGACCGGGATCTGTACCTGGCCACCTTCAGCGGTGACATCGCCATGCTTGCGGCAGGGGGAGAGGAATCCCTGCTGGCGCAAGACAACCGCAGGGAGATTTCCGACCTGGCATTCACCGGCAGTGTGCTGGCGATCGCATCGCCGTCCGAGATTACGATCGTCGACTCCGAGTTTTTCCTTCGCTCCTACCAGCGGGGCATGGATGCCGATGTCAGGGAGCATCGTTTTGCCAATCCCTTTTCCTGCGACGTGGGCATCACCTATTTGGATGATCAGCGCCTGCTCATCTGGTGCGAGGGTGAAGAGGAGGGCCGGCTGGCTGTGCTCAACACCTGGTACGGAGGGATCCGGGAGCTGCCCGTGGAGTTCGGATCACCGATTCGGCAGGTAACGGTCTCTCAAGACGGGGGAATCGTAGTGCTGGAGGAGAGCGGCCGCTGCCGCATCCTGGATCCGGAGACGTTCAACCCCACCTTCCAATACAATGCCCAGGGAATGAACAAGTTGATACTAACCTTTGGTGACAATCTCATCGGTGCAAAAACAAATCTCTCCGCCTTCAGCGGACCCCTCCTGCAGATCAATCGGCGGACGGGGGAGACCGTGCCCATTCGGGACCCAAGCCTCTTCGTTTACGATCTTTTCTACAGCGGCAGTATGCGCGGCGGCGAATTGTACACCCTGGCGGTACAGCAGGACTCTAACCGGGTCCGCACTGTTGTCAAGGTTCATTCCGGATTCGCCTTCGAGCGGAGCAGGATCCTCAAGGTTTTCGAAAGTGAGGATCTGGGGGCGACCCTTGCCGGGGATGATTCGGGGAACGTGTTTACGACACTCGGCTACGAGTCGGTAACGGTTTTTCGCAACGGCCAGGCAGGGCAGCTACAGGCTTCCGGGCAGATACCCCGGAAGCTGTACGTACACAATGAAAAACTCTTCTCTCTGAACCGGGATTCCTCGATCTCGGCGTGGGACATTCCTACGCGGGATTTGATGCTCGATATCCACCTGTTCCAAGACGGAACCTGGATAGCCCGGCTGCCTGATGGGGCACTCCGGTTCAGTCGTGAGGAGGATTCGTACTGATCTTGAGAATACCGTCGCGGACAGCTTGTCGGATTTCTGCCAGATAGTTGCTGCGTTCCTCGGCATCGACAAACACCGAGTCGAGCAGGGAAACCCGATAGCGGGGCCGCACACTGTTCAACGCATAGGCGGCGACATCCAGGATACACTCGCTGCAGGTGCACAATTCGGGATAGTCCGGTATCTGCTTCTCGATCTCGGAAACGACCAGCTCCTCGGCTTCATTGGACAGGCTGTCGAAGTCGTAACTCTCTCTGATGGCCATAACCTAAATATCCGCACCTTTGACCATGTTTTCAAATTTCGTGTACTCGGGGATGAAGGCGATTTTCATGCTGCCGACCGGACCGTTCCTCTGTTTGGCAACGATCAGATCCGTTTCGATGTTTCGGGGCATATCTTCCTGATCGTCCGCAGCCAGCCGTTCCCGATGAAGAAAGATCACCACGTCGGCGTCCTGCTCAATGGAACCGGACTCTCGCAGATCCGCCAGATTAGGCTGCTTGCCCTCGCTTTCCCGGCGCACCTGGGACAGAGCGACAACCGGGATGTCCAGCTCCCGGGCCAGGGCTTTTAGGGAGCGGCTGATCTCCGCGATCTGTTCGTGCCGTGGGAGGTCCCGGTTCTCCGAGGTGATCAGCGTAAGATAGTCTATGAAGATGATTGAAACGTTGAATTGATGACGCATGCGCCGAGCCAGGGCCCGCAGATCCAACAGCCGAAGCGAAGGGCTGTCTTCAATATACAGAGGCGCCTCGTATATCTTGCTGGCCGCCTCGGTCAGTTTGTGGAAATCCGACGGTTTCAGGAATCCCGAACGCAGGCTGTTGGAGCGGATACGGGCTTCGCTGGCCAGCATCCGCTGCATCAGAGCCATGCTGGACATCTCCAGAGTGAAAAAGCCGACGGGGAACTTGTTGTGAATCGCCATGTTTGCCGCCATGGTCAGGGCTAAGGCGGTTTTCCCTACCGACGGACGAGCGCCGATCACGATGAACTCGGAGTTCTGAAATCCGCTGGTCAGCGTATCCAGATCGGAGAATCCCGAGGGGATGCCGATATAGGCATCCTTGGTATGGTAGAGCTTTTCTATCGCTTCTATAGTCCGGGAGACGATCTCTTTGGCCGGCTGGAAGGTGCCGGTATGCTGCTTGTCCGTGATTTCGAAGATCTGCCGCTCCGCCTCTTCGATGATCAGCCGCACCTCCTGGCTGTCGTCGAAGGAATCGGAGACGATAGAGGAGGCGATCCTGGCCAGATTGCGGCGGATGCTGCAGTCCTGGACGATCTGGGCGTAGTAGCGGACATTGGCGCTCGTGGGAACTGCCGAGGTAAGTCTGGAAATGTAGACCGCCCCGCCGCAGACCTCCAGGTGGTTTTCATTCTTCAGCTCTTCGGCGAGGGTGATGAGATCGATCGCCTCGTTTCTCTCGAAGAGTTTGAGGATCCCCTGGTAGATGCGTTGATGAGCCGTCCTGTAGAAGTCTTCAGGCCTCAGATAGTGAACCACGGTGCTCAAGGAATCTGAATCCAGCAACAGCGCCCCCAGGGTGGCGATCTCAGCGTCCTGGTTGTTGGGAGGGATCTTGTCTTTCAACCCCGTGGTAGCCATGGGCGTCGTTTACTTCTCTTCTGCCGCCTCTACCAGTACGTTGAGTTGGGCTTCCTCGTTGCCGTACAGTCTGACTTTGACTGTGTAGTTGCCGATCATGCGGATATTGTGTTCCGGAACCTCGATCCGTTTTTTCTCGATCGAGTATCCTCGCTTCTCCAGTTCCTGAACCACCATGGCGTTGTTCACGGAACCGAACAGCTTTCCGCTGTCCCCGGCTGGCATGGCAAACACCAGTTCCTCGCCTTCCAGCCTTTCCTTGATGCTCATCGCTTCGCGGCGCTTCTCCTCCTTGCGGCTCTCGATCGCGGCTCTGCGCGTCTCCAGCCGGGTGAGATTTTGCTTGGTGTAGGGTAGGGCGAAGTTCTTGGGGAGGAGGTAGTTGCGGGCGTAGCCGCCTGCCACCTCTTTGATGTCCCCCTCTTCTCCCAAACCGGCGACATCTTGATTCAAAATCACTTTCATATCGTTAAATGTTGCTCCTTTCTTCTTTTCTGTATTTTAACCAAACTTCGGACACACCCAACCCCGGAACCAGGATCAGGACCGCGATTCCGATCCGCGGTGTCATGGCCAGGATTACGATGACGACGATCAACAGCCAGCGAATCCCGGGACGAACGTTTAGTTTCTTCAACAGGAAGCGAATGATCCCCAGTCCGGAAACACCGTAGAGAAACATGAGGATGAGCAGGGCGTTCCAGGCCGGGATCGCCAGAGGTTCTGCGGGGATGAGCAGGTTCAGAACGACCAGGGCCAGGCTGGCGATTAAAGGCCAGACGTACCGGTCCGGGAGCTTGAAGTCTGCGATGCGGGTAAGACCGGGATGTTTGCCCATGGAGCGGGCCCCGATTATCGTTCC
>CAZKCQ010000231.1:0-4974 GCA_964551205.1 uncultured Spirochaetaceae bacterium | reverse complement strand
GAGTGCATGGCCAGGTAGTTGCGGATCGGTTTGTTGTGCCAGGCCACTCCGGGGAACTCCGCCAGATGCTCGGCCAGATAGGCGACGGTTTCGAATGCCACGCCCCCCTTCAGCTCTATGGGCTGGTAGAGGTGGTAAAACCGTGGGGGAACCTTGTTTTCGATATCCTCCACGGTTATTCCGAGGGCGGCGGCGACCCGTTCGAACAGCTCCGGCCGGCTTTCGGCCGGCACCTCTGCGGGAATCAGATCCACGGCGAAGGAGTCCTGGTTGACGACCAGGGGAAAATCGTAGTGCCTGTCGAAGATCTCCCCGCGCTGGGCCGGGATCGGTAGCTCCCGCCGGACCACGGCCCGGGCCCTTCGTTTGAACTCCCAGCCCCGGATCACCTGGAGGTAGAACAACTGCCCGAGGAGCAGCGCAAAAACCAGGGACACCAGCACCCCGAGGGCGATGGTCCGGCTCTTAATCCGGGAGTTCGAATCAGGACTCACATCCATTCCTTGTTCTGGGGTTTGAGAACTTTGAACAGACCCAGCAGGGCGAAGAGGAAGGGGGCCAGTACGGTGTTGTAGCCCATCTCGATCCACAGGGGCCCGGTGAACACGCTGAACCCCTCGGCGGGAATTGCCAGAAAGCTCACCAGGAGGGAGGAGATCAGGGCTTTGAACAGAGTCGCGGCGATCGTCAGGAGTACGGGCATGAGGATCGGGTCCACGAAGATACTACCCACGGTCAGACCATAGACAAAACCCACCACCGTGCGGATAAAGGCATGGAAACCGAGGGGGGAAAGACTCAGGAAATCTTCGACCACTCCGGTTGCGAATCCGCTCAGCTGGGCGGTCATGCTGCCCCTGCGGATGGCCACGAACACCAGGATGATCAATCCCAGATCCGGTATCACTCCGCGGATGGCCACCCAGTGCAGGAGGGTGCTCTGCAGCACCACCGCCAGGGCGATCATTCCTGTGGAAAGGAGAAATGCCTTCAGGTCCCGACTCATCTCTTTTCCGTGTCGATGATATAGACGAACTCCAACCGGGAAAAATCGACGATGGGCTGGACCTCCAGTTCCAGGGAAGCCTCGTAGCCTTTGGCCGTCATCTCCCTGACCCGTCCGATGTGGATCCCTTCGGGGAACAGCTGTCCCATGCCGGATGTGATGACCAGCTCTCCGTACTGCACCTCGTTCACCGCCAGCTTCTTCACGTAGCTCATGGTCAGCAGATCCGCTCCGCCCTGGCTGCCCGCAACCAGCCCGTCGAACCTGGAACTCTGCAGCCGGGCGGCCACGTAGGAGTTAGGATCGGTGATGGGCTGCACCATCGATGAGCTCAAGCCCACCAGCACCACCCGGCCGACAAGTCCCTGCAGCCCGCCCTGAAAGGCGATTACCGGCATGCCCTCCCGCATTCCATGGATGCTGCCCCGGTTGACGGTGATCGTGGAGAACTGGTTACTCGGGTCCCGGGCGATCACCTGGGCGGCGATGTAACGGAAGGGCAGGCCCCGGGCGAACCCCAGCTGATCCCGCAGCTCCCGGTTCTCCCGCCGCAACTCGGCGAGGTCCCGGGAGACCCGCTCGTACTCCATCAACCTGTCCCGGGCTTCCTCAAGTTCGCTGCGCAGGCGTTTCAGCTCACGGATGGAGGTCACCGTGTTGGTAAACCAGTTGCCGACCGCGTGCACGGACAGCTGGAACACGGAGAAGAAGCTCTGCCCCACCTTCTTGGGCTGCAGGACCAGGTTGCGATTGGAGAACAGCATCAGCAGCAGACAGAGGAGGAGAATGGCGGTAAAGGTGACTCCGTTTTTGTTCTTGCGGACAAAGCTGGGGATACCCGGCATAATGAATCGCCCTAGAAGCGCACGTTGTAGAAGCGTTTACCCATGTCTTTGAGATTCTCCAGGAACATACCCGCCCCCATGGCTACGCAGAGCAGGGGATTTTCCGCCAGGATAACCGGCACCCCGGTCTCCTTGGAAACGAGCTTGGGAAAGCCCTTGAGCAGGGATCCGCCTCCGGTCATCACGATCCCCCGCTCCACGATATCCGCGGCCAGCTCCGGCGGGGTTTCCCCGAGGGTCTTTTTAATTTCCTCGATCACCTGATAGGTAGGCTCCTTCAACGCTTCCCGAACCTCCACGGAGTCCATCTCCAGGCGCCGGGGCAGTCCGGTAATGGCGTCCGTTCCCTTGATCTCCATCTTTTCGATCGTTTTCTCCGGCGAGGTGTTCCCGATCGTGATCTTCACGTTCTCCGCTGTCTGATCGCCGATTATGAGATTGTGGATGCTGCGCACGTGCTTGATAATGGCCTCGTCGAACTCATCCCCGCCGAGCCGGATGGCATTTGCCACCACGATCCCGCCCAGGGAGATCACCGAGATTTCGGTGGTTCCGCCGCCGACATCGCAGATCATGTGCCCCGCCGGCTCCAGGATGGGGATGTTGGCGCCCAGGGCCGCGGCCATCGATTCCTCGATCAGATACACCTCCCGGGCACCAGCCTGTTCGGCGCTCTCCCTGACCGCCCGCTTCTCCACCTCGGTAATGCAGGTCGGCACCCCTATGACCATTCGCGGTTTAACCAGCCAGCGACGCTGAATCACCTTGGAGATAAAAAAGCGGATCATCTTCTCGGTGGTCTCGAAATCGGCGATTACCCCGTCCCGCATCGGCCGGATGGCGATGATATCTCCGGGGGTCTTCCAGAGCATCCGTTTGGCCTCCGTTCCCACGGCCACAACCCGCTTGGTGCCCCTCTCCACGGCCACGACCGACGGTTCGGACAGCACGATTCCCTTGCCCTTCACATGCACCAGAGTGTTGCAGGTGCCGAGATCGATTCCGATATCAGCTGAAAAGGCTTCAAACATCTTGCCAAGCCCCATAAAGTTCCTCCATCAATAGTTGCTCTCTCTAATGATAGTATCGCAACCGAGCTCCGTAGTGGGACGGATCTATCACCAGCGCCTTGCGCCAGTACGCCCGTGCTTTAACGGGATCGTTCATATTAGAATAGATTTCCCCTAAATAATAGTAGGCATCGCTGGAGTTCGGATCCAGCTTGAGGATCTCCGAGTACTGATCTTCCGCCTTGAAATAGTCCTCTCTCTCGAAGTACATCTGGCCGAGCAGGAATCTGGCCCGTATCTCAACGGCCGCATCCTCGGTCTTGTTGACCGCCCGCAGCAGGTACTCCTCCGCCTCCTGCTTGAGCTCCGCCTGCAGGTAGGTCTGGCCGATGGTAAGCAGCAGCAGATCCGTGGGGTTGATCTTCAGGGCCTGCTGGAAGTACTCCAAACCCTCCTCCAGCTGATCCAGCTGAGTGGCGGCCAGCCCGAGGTAGTCGTAGATATCCTCGCGCTCATACCCCGCGGCCAACGCCGCCTGCAGGTATCGGAGGGTCAGATCGTAGTAGTACTTGCCCTTGTGGTAGTAAGCCTTGCCAAGTATATAGTCCACCTCCGCGCTCCAGTTGCCCGTAGCACTCAGTTTGACCCGCCGGAGGGAGACGATGGCCTCATCCAGATAGGGAATGCGCTCCTCCAAGGTCACTTCGGAAACCCCTTTGTAAAAATAGGCGAATCCCCGGTAGGCCAGAAGCGTCGGATCCAGTGGATCGTTCTCCAGCTGTTCGTCGCAGCGGCTGATCACCTCGTCGTACAGCCGATTCTGCCAGAGCTCGCTCAAAGGCTGGGAATCCGGCTCGGTCTGGAAACGACTTCCGATCCGATCGATCCACTCCAGACGCCAGGCCAGTATTCCCACGGTGGCGAGGAGCAGGATCACCAGAACCACCACCAATCTCCGGCCGCGTTTTTTCCGGCGTTTGAAGCGATACTGCTCTACGTTCAGGATCAGATTACCCCTCCCAATAGGAAACGAAAAGGTTGACAAAAGGGGCAGGTCGGTAAGCCGGGTTCTGTCGTAGGGCCGCCATCTATCTGTGGCCGGGCGTTGCCGCCCTCAAGCTCTTGCAGTCTACCCGCGGGTGGTGTGGGTCAGAGCAAACCCGTAACCCGCTGCTTGACTTTGCTCCTGATGAGGCTTGCCTTGCCCCGTGCGTTGCCGTACGGGCGGTGGGCTCTTACCCCGCCTTTTCACCCTTGCCTGATTGCCCCAAAGGAGCGACCAGGCGGTGTGTTTTCTGTGGCGCTGTCTGTTGACTGAGCAGCTCTAGCGAGCTTCTCAAGCCACCCGGGAATTACCCGGCATCATGCTCTGCGGAGCCCGGACTTTCCTCTGAATACTGGAACGCTTCGGCGCGCCGGCATTCAGCGACGGCCAGACCTGCCCCTACCAACATTATCGTGAAAAATCTAGGAACATCAACAGCCCTCCGGCTCAATCTCCGTCATCATCGGAATCGGCATCGGAATCGGAATCAGAATCGGAATCAGAGTCGGAGTTCCCTTCCTCTTCGCCGGACTCCTCCTCTTCCTCCTCCCCCTGTTCCACCAAATCCTCCGTCTCATGGAAGAGGATACGGCTGCAGTAGGGACAGAACATGATCCCTTCACCCTCGCGTACGTTATTGACAAACTGAACCGAAAGGATCATATGGCAGCCGCTGCATACGCCGTGCTCTATGGGTACGATACCCAGACCGGCCTTGCTCTTTATGATTCTTTCGAACTTGAAGAGGATCTCCTCATCCAGACCGGGAGTTATCGTCTTTTCTTTTTTCTCCAGGGCTTTCAGATCCTTACCCTTGGCGGCGACCGCCTCTTTGATGCGGGACTGTTCCTTCTGGACCTCTTCCTCCTGCTTGCTAATCATGGTTTCATCTTTTTCCAAATTCACCTTCATCTCGCCCAGCAGTTGCTCTTCCCGTTGGAGGTCCCTGCGCAGATCCTGCTCCTTCTCTCCGGAGTCCTTGATCTCCTTGTCCAACGCCTCGTATTCCCTCTGGGTCTGGATCATGTCCATCTGCTGCTCGAAGCCTTCCCGCACCCGCTCCGCCTC
>CAZKCQ010000230.1:0-5017 GCA_964551205.1 uncultured Spirochaetaceae bacterium | reverse complement strand
TGCAAGTATTGCCCCTCTAAAAGGATAATGGAACAATGAAAACGATATTCGTGAAACCCAAGGACGTAGAACGCAAATGGTGGCTCGTCGATGCGGAGGGTCAAACCCTGGGGCGTCTGGCCAGCAGAATAACCACGGTCCTGAGGGGAAAACACAAACCGATCTACTCGCCCCATATGGAAACGGGGGATTATGTGGTGGTGGTGAACGCGGAAAAAGTCAAGATCACCGGCAACAAACGCGAGCAGAAGGTGTACTACCGTCATTCCGGCTACCCCGGTGGATTGAAGACGGAGGTGCTCGGCAAGTTGATGACCACCAAACCGACGTTCGCCCTGGAGCACGCAATCAAGGGGATGCTGCCCAGGGGGAAAATGGGACGGAAGATCTTTAAAAACGTCAAGATCTACGCCGGAGCGGAGCATCCTCACGGGGCTCAGAAGCCGGAAACGTTGGAATTATAGGAGTTGAAGTTTGGTTAAAAATCTAGCCTATGGGACAGGACGAAGAAAAACCGCGGTTGCCCGGGTTTTCCTTCGGGAAGGAAAGGGAAAAGTCACCGTAAACGGAAAGTCGCCTGAGGAGTACTATCCGACGGAACTTATGGCGCAGAACATGAAGAGACCGCTGGAGGTTACGGATAACCTTTCCCGGTTTGATTTCCTGATTACGGTTTCCGGCGGAGGACCGGCGGGTCAATCCGATGCCTGCAAGCACGGAATCGCCAGGGCGTTGGTAGCCTACGACGCGAGCAATCGACCGGCTCTGCGGGCGAATGGTTTTCTGACACGGGACAACCGTATGGTCGAACGCAAGAAGTATGGGCAGAGGGGTGCAAGAAGAAGATTCCAGTTCTCCAAGCGATAATCTGAAGCTCTTACAGGCTGATAGAACAGGAACCGCCGGGGAGCGCATCAAGCTCCAGTTCTCCGACGGTTCCTGTTTTTTTGTCTCTGACTCGGATCTGCGCGAAGCAGGCATATCCGCTGCGGAACTGGTGCCCGACCTGGAGCTTTCAGGAGCCGTGATTCATTTTCTAAAACGCCGCTCGCTTCTTCGACAGGTCCGAGAGAAGGCTCTCGATCTTTTGGCCCGGGCGCCCCACACCACCTTCTCTCTACGGATGAAGCTGCTCAAACGGAAATTTGAATCCCGAGAAGTGGAGGAGGTATTGCAAATCCTGAAGCGAGAAGAGTATCTGGACGACAACAGTTTCGCCGAAAACTGGCTACGGAGTCGAACTGCGCAGCGGCCGGAGGGACGGGCCCTTCTGATCGCCGGTCTTCTGCGTAAGGGGGTTCCACGGGAGATCGCAGAAGGGGCTATGAATCGGTATCTTACTCCCGAGCTGGAACGGGAGAATGCAATCAGGGCACTGGAAAAATTGAAACGCTCGGGAGAAACCGATCCGGCCAAACTCAGGCGCAAGCTCAGGGCTCGGGGATTTCCCTTTCCCCTGATTCGGCGGGTGGTTGAGCAGCAGCCCGAAGAGTAGGCTTGCCGTCACTGGCCGTTCTCCATCAGCGTCTCCACCGTGCGAATCCGGGCATGAAAACGGCTCTCAATAACGAATCTTGCCAGATCGAAGACCTTCTGCACCTGATGCCTGTCGATGATGCTGGAATCGGAGGTGGCAACGATTCCGGCGAAGGATTTAAGGGGATAATCCGCCGACGGATACACGGATACCCGGTGGGGCATCGAAGCTGCTGGGGAGAATCTTCGCCTCAACTGTTCGGCCATGTCTCCGGAATGGGAGATCGGAGAATCGAGAAAAATCTCGATCCCTGCCGGCTTCAACGCCGAGAGCACCGAGAGGATTTCGGAGATACCGCGCTCGGTTATCTTCCCGGCTTTGTAGCTGCCGTGAACTCCGGAAGAGTCTCGAACCAATCCATCGTCGGAAACGAATACGGGGAACCCCTTCAAGTAGCTTTCCACGGTGATCAGCACGTTGTACCAATCCACCCCCAGGAGCTGTCCTTCCACATCCTGGGCTGCGGCAAGCTTGGCTCTCCGTTGTCGGCTGTCGGAGGCCGAAAATACCGCTCGAAACAGGCAGTTCCTCTGGGTGGCGTTCAGCCTGTGATGATCGCTGACCAGCTTGAGCGCGGCTTTGTCGGGATAGTTGCGGTTTTTCAGGTAGCGGAAGTCCTCTATAGCCAGCTTGAAACTCATCTACCGTTGACCCGGCGGCAAAAAGTAATATATGGTAGCAACATCAAGGCGAAAAGGGAAGTCGGCATGGAACAGAATGAGAAGAACTATGTCCTGATCGTAGAGGATGAGGATTCGATCCGTTTGACCCTGCGGGACTATCTGCAGAACAAGGGACACGAGGTAGTTGTGGCCTCCGACGGCGTGGGGGCGATTAAACAGCTCCTCGACAATCCGGTCGGCGTCATCGTGTCCGATTATCGCATGGATATCCTGGGCGGAGACTACTGGATCCGCTTCCTCAAGGAATACTGCACCGATACAAAGATCATCATCACCAGCGGTTTCCTCAAACCGGAGTTTCCAATCCCCTTTCCCGTGCTGTATAAACCTTTCGACTATTCCGAGCTGGAGCAGATGGTTTCCACTGCCCTGAGCGATATGCATTAAGGTTCCGAGCAGAAGTTCATCTGCCGGTGAACCGACGATCCCGCTGCGGTTCGGCTGTGGGTTATGTCTAAAGCTAAGAATCCGGACAGTGCGAGTTCCCGTAAAACCCTCCATTCCCGAGTCGAGGGGATGGTCCAGGGAATCGGCTTTCGTTATTCAACCGTGCACCAGGCACGTCGCTTGGGTCTCGCCGGATACGTGCGAAACCTGTGGGACGGTACGGTGGAGGTGGTGGCGGAAGGCCGGGAGGAGCAACTGCAGCTGCTTGAGCGCTGGCTGCACCGCGGACCGCCGGGAGCGATCGTCCGCCGCGTGGACAGCCACTACACCCCCTTTCAGGGGGTGTATCGTTCCTTCACTGTCGAGTTTTAGGCAGTTTTAGCAGATGGAAAGGCGCCGCCTTGTCAGCAGCGCCTCCACCGGATACCGTTACCCCGCAAACAGCCGGATCAGCCGCGAATGGAGTAGAAGGCATCCTTTCCCGGGTAGCTGGCGGTCGAACCCAGATGTTCTTCGATGCGTAGGAGCTGGTTGTACTTGGCCAGCCTGTCGGAGCGGGACAGGGAACCGGTCTTGATCTGTCCGGTCTCCAGGGCCACCACCAGGTCCGCGATGAAGGCATCCTCTGTTTCTCCGCTCCTGTGGGAAACCACCGCCGTATAACCGGCACGCTTGGCCATCTCCACGGCCTCGTAGGTCTCGGTCAGGGTTCCGATCTGATTGACCTTGATGAGAATGGAGTTGGCCACCCCCTGTTCGATCCCCCGCTTCAACCGAGAGGTATTGGTGACGAACAGATCATCCCCCACCAACTGTATCTTGGCTCCCAGGCGGTCGGTCAGCAGCTTCCAACCCTGCCAGTCGTCCTCGGCCATGGCGTCTTCCATGGACAGAATCGGATATTTGCCCGCCCACTCGGCCCAGAAATCCACCATCTGTTCGGAGGACAATTCCCGCTTGTCCGACTTCTTGAACACGTACTTCTTCTTCGACTTGTCGTAGAACTCGGATGCCGCCGGGTCCAGAGCGATCAGTACATCCTCCCCCGCCTTGTATCCTGCCTTATCCAGGGCCTGGAGAATGACTTCGATGGCTTCCTCGTTGGATTTCAAATTGGGGGCGAAGCCTCCCTCATCTCCCACGGACGTGGAATAGCCCTTGCCCTTGAGCACGGCTTTCAGGTTGTGAAAGATCTCCGACAGGGTCCTGAGCGCCTCTTTGAAGGAAGCGGCGCCGACGGGCATGACCATGAACTCCTGGAAGTCTACCGAGTTATCCGCGTGGGCTCCCCCGTTTATGATGTTGGCCATGGGAACCGGAAGCACCGAGGCGTGGTAGGTCCCCAGGTATTTGAACAGGGGCAGATCGAGGTATTCTGCGGCAGCCCGGGCCGTAGCCAGAGAAACACCCAGGATCGCATTGGCGCCCAGCTTCCCCTTGTTCTCCGTGCCGTCCTTGGCGATCATGGTCCGGTCCACATCCACCTGCTTCAGGGCATCCAGACCCACGACTTCGGCGGCGATAGCATTGTTCACGTTCTCGACAGCTTTCAAAACGCCCCTGCCGAGATAGCGGCCCTTGTCCCCGTCTCTCAGCTCCACCGCTTCGTGCTCGCCGGTGGAGGCTCCGGAGGGTACCGCGGCCCTGCCCAAACAACCGCTCTCCAGGTGGACCTCGACCTCCACGGTCGGGTTCCCTCGGGAGTCGAGGATTTCCCGGGCTTCGACCCACTCAATAATGCTCATCGATCTCTCCTGCTCGTATCTTGGAATTAGGTATAGCTGTAATATGGTAACAGCCCCGTTGCGCTGTCAAGGGAGTTGTACAGCTTTCGCAGCGCATTCGGTTTCGGTATATTCACGGCGTTCGCCCGCAGACCCTTCCTTGACCGCGGAACCGCTGAAACTTAGAATACAGGGACGGGTGGAAAAGCGAGGATGTACTACACCAAAATACTTGGAAAGACACTCAGGGAAGTTCCACAGTCGATCCGTACCCCCAGCTACGCTCTCCTGCACCGGGGGGGCTTTGTACGGCAGATGGGTCAGGGATTGTACTCGTTTCTGCCCCTGGGCATGCGGGTACTGCAGAATATCCAGCGGATTATTGCCGAGGAGATGGGGGCTTTGGGTGGCCAGGAGATCTATGTCCCCGTGGTCACCCCCGCCGACATCTGGCGGCGCAGCGGGAGGCTGAACTGGATCGCTGAGCTGATTCGCTTCCACGATCGCCAAGGGAAAGAGCTGGTGCTCTCACCCACCCACGAGGAGGCCTTCGTTGAGCTGGTGCGCGTTGCCTTGAGCTCCTACCGGGAGATGCCCCTGTTTCTCTACCAGTTTCAGATCAAGTTCCGGGACGAGGAGCGGACCAAGGACGGGCTGGTGCGCACCAAGGAGATCTACATGCACGA
>CAZKCQ010000229.1:0-5075 GCA_964551205.1 uncultured Spirochaetaceae bacterium | reverse complement strand
CTCTCGAGGAAAGCCAGGAGGAACGGGACTACCTGACCCATATCATCCGCACCGTTAAGAGCAGACAGAAGAAGGTGCTGGTGGAAGGGGTGAGCAGCAAGGCGCAGTTCGAGCTTCTCAAGGTTATGGACTGCGACCAGATGCAGGGCTATCTGTTCAGCCCTCCGGTGCCGGCTGCGGAGTTCGAAAAGCTGCTCAGCCGGGAGACCTTGCTATAGTATCAAATCATTTCAACGGAGGACTCAATGCCGGTTTTTGAAATGCCCCTGGAGGAACTGCGCACCTACCAGGGTATCAATCCAAAACCTGAAGATTTCGACGAGTACTGGCGGCGTGCATTGGGGGAGCTGCCTGAGAGGAGCGACGGAGTCGAGCTGATCCCGGCCGCGTTTCACAGCGCCGTCGCCGAGTGTTTTGATCTGTTTTTCAACGGCGTCGGCGGAGCCCGGATCCATGCCAAGTACCTGCGTCCCAAGACCGGTGAGACGCCCCACCCGGCGGTGTTGTTGTTCCATGGATATACGATGAACTCGGGGAACTGGCAGGACAAGCTGTCCTTCGTATCTCAGGGTTTTTCCGTGGCCGCCTTGGATTGCCGCGGCCAGGGAGGTCTTTCGGAGGACAGGGGCGGTGTTACGGGCAACACCCTGCGGGGCCACATCATCCGCGGGTTGGACGATCACCCGGATAGACTGCTGTTTCGTCAGATCTTCCTGGATACGGCTCAACTTGCACGAATCGTCATGGGATTCGACGAGGTGGACCCGGCCAGGGTCGGCACCCATGGAGGCTCCCAGGGAGGCGCTCTGAGCCTGGTGTGCGCCTCCCTCGAACCGCAGATAAAGGCCTGCTCTACCACCTTTCCCTTTCTCTGCGATTACCGGCGTGTGTGGGAGATGGACCTGGCCGAGGGTGCCTACGAAGAGCTGAAGAGCTACTTCCGCCTGTTCGACCCGACCCATTCCCGGGAGCAGGAAATCTTTCGTACGCTGGGCTACATCGACGTACAGAACCTGGTGCCCCGTATCCGGGCGGATGTGTTGATGGGCACCGCCCTGATGGACCAGATCTGCCCGCCCTCCACCCAGTTCGCCGCCTATAACAAGATCGGCTCCCGCAAGGAGATGATCCTCTACCCCGACTTCGGGCATGAGGAACTCCCGGGACACATGGACCGGGCCTTCACCTTTCTTTCCCGGCTGTAAGGGCTATCCGGAAGGCATTCCCCCGGAAACCAGTTTGTCTTCTAGAAATCCCTGCTCCGCGTACCATTCGAAGGTGTCCCGCAGGGTCACCTCCAGGGGGCGGGGCGTGTAGTCCAACTCTCCTCTGGCCTTTTTGCAGGAGACCTCGCGGTGTTTGCAGATGGCTACCAGGGCATCCGGCGTGAAAGCCGGGTACTTGGCGCTCATTCCTGGCAGTACGCCGGCGATCGCTGCAGCTGCCCGGGCGACCCACACGGGCAGGACCGGGCGCGAGCCGTCGCGCCCAGAGATCTCCCCGACCAATGCCGCCATCTGGGGAAGAGACTTCCAGGTTCCACTCAGGATGTAGCGCTCCCCGCGGCGGCCCCTCCGGCGCGCCGCCAGAGCCGCGTTCACCACGTCCCGAACGTCGACCCAGTTGAAGCCGCCCCGGATCAGGGCAGGGAGCCGGTCGTGGTACAGATCGAGCAGGGACCTGCCCAGATGTGAGGGTTTGTAATCATGGGGACCGAGGATGGCCGTGGGCGAGAGGATTACCGCATCTAGGCCGTCCCTTGCAGCCTGCAGGACCAGGCGCTCCGCCTCGGCCTTGGTCCAACCGTACATCGTGGTATCCTGCGGCCCGGCCAGAGGGTTGCTTTCATTGGTTTCCTTGCTGGGGTTCAGATCTGACAGCGCCTCGATTGAGCTGAAGTGCAACAGGCGGCGCACGGAGCAGTGCCTGCAGGCCTGGATCACATTGCGAGTGCCCTCAATGTTGACCCGTTTCAGGGAGCCGATGTGCCGACGGTCCAGGGAGATGGAGGCGGCCAGATGGTACACGATCTCTGCATCTCGAAACGCCCGCTCCAGGGACCTTGGATCGGTCAGATCGGCCGGTACCCGCTCCCCGGTCAAACCCTCGAGGGCTCGGGTGTCCTCGTGAACAAGCAGGCGCACCGTCTCCCCGGCGGCAAGCAGAGTACGCGACAGAGCCGCACCCACATGTCCGGATGCCCCGGTGATTGCCGAAGTCATTTCTTGCCTCTCCCGCGGATCGGCGGCTGCGATACACGCGTTTGAAATACCAGGTGCATCAAAGCTCCTCGAACTCCCTCCCGAAGGACCTATTATAGAACAGGTGCCTCGGCTGTCAAGGCGTCCAGCTGCAAACCATAATGATCGAAACGATGTCATTTTTAGCTCGACAAATACGTATATTTGTGTTTAAATAGTGATAACGATACCAATGTATGTATCTGCATAGTAGCTGCATTGATGCCTCAATCAAGAGATTGGGCGTGATAGGGGCACATATTTTTTCCCCACGCAGCAGGAGAACGCCGTGCTGCCCTAGAAAGCGGACATCGAGCGGGCGATTCGCGAGGTGTTGATGGTCTGGTAATGAAGGGGATGATGGTGAAAGCAAGGAGGTCGGCTTAAGTGCAATTCGACAGCTTCGAGGTGGTTCCAGACCGGACACGTATTGTGAGGACGCTCAAAGGGGAACCGACGGACCGAGTGCCTTACTTCGAGAACTATATCGGAGCTAAACTGGTGGAGTTCATCCTCGGCTACCCGGCGGGAAACACCGCCGCCGCGGTTGGTGACCCGTACCGCGGCGACGAGCGAGCCATTGTGGATGGCGGTCGCTGCGTCCCCATGCATCCAGAGGATTGGATCAGGATCTGCAAGGTTATCGGCCAGGACGTGATCATGATGGAGACCGCTTTTGCGCCCTATCGGGTCCTGGACCACAATGGAAAGCCGACGATAGTGAACGACGGCAGGATCAAGTGCCGTCGCGACTGGGAACAGAAGGTCATTCGGCCTACAGAAGCAGACATCGAGGAGAGCATGGGCTACCTGAACGAGTACATCCGTCAGGCCAGGGAGCACAACATTGCCGTAGCCCTGGGCACCGGCAACATGTTCATCACCCATTACGTGAACTTGAACGGCTTTGACTTCTTCACCTTGATCTATGACGACCCGGAGCTTGTCGAGGAGATGCTCACCGTGACTTCAGACTGGTTCACACGGCTCATCGCGCGCGCCGTGGACGCCGGCCTGGACATCCTCTTCTCGGGCGACGACGTCGCGTATAAATCCGGCACCTACATGGAGCCGGGGCTGTTCAAACAGATCTACTCCCGGCACGCGGAGAAGATGTATGCGCCGGCCCTACGGGCGGATGTTCCAATCATTTTCGACTGCGACGGCGATCCCACCGAGATCATGGACATGATCATCGGCCTTGGCTGTTCGGCCCACTTCCCCGTGGACGCCGCCGGGTTGGACTACCGGGAGCATATGAGGCGCTGGGGCGATCGCCTCTCCTTCGTCGGGGTACTGGACCTGGATCCGTTGATCCGCCTGGACACAGAGATGGTGGAGAGCTACGTCAAGGAAGTGGTAATGGACATGAAGGAGTGTAGACGCTATGTGGCAGGTACGATCACCGCGATCGACGAGATCCCAATCGAGAACTATGTGACCATGGTGAACACCATCCACCGCTACGGCGCGTATTATGATTGATTGAGGACCGCACCGCGGATGATCGGAAGGGTGGAGCTCGCCAAGGTCGGCTTCTCTACGCAGAACGGCAGACTCCTACGCTGGCCCAAAAAGGAAGACGTCGTGGCGGCTTCACACAGCATATCCATCTGGCCATGGAAAGGAGGAGGTGTTGGTCGGAGACTCATCTATCACCCAGGAGTTTGCTCAACAGGTCGGGGCTGAAGGAGGTGCCTATGTAGCAACGATCCATGATAGCGATTAGGCACAAAATTTTCTGAAGGAGTATACAAAATGAAAAGAATCTTGTTCGCTGTGTTCGTGGTTATCTTGCTGGCTCCGGTTGCTTTATTGGCCGGCGGGCAGGATGAATCCGCTGGCGCGATGGCAGCCAAGACGGGACGTATCTGGATCTGGGGAGAAGACGAAGCCCCCGGACTAACCGATTTCGTGAGGAGCGTGGGGGATATGTATTCTGAGAGGATAGACCCTCAAGTTCGCTGGGAGGTCACCCACCTGGATATAGATGAGATCTACACGGGTTTTTATGCCGCAGAAGAAGCAAAGAATGCTCCGGAGCTGCATACACTCTGGGGAGGCATTCTGGGCTTCGAACCGGCGTGGGCTGGACACCTGGTACCGCTGAGTGATTACGTTTCGGCGCAGACCTTGTCGCACGTGCTTCCTCCGCTTCGTCACGACGGGTACTGGAACGGTAAGGACTGGTTGATTCCCCTTTACGTCAATCCCTGGCCGCTCATGATCAACAAGGAAGTCTGGCAATCCGCCGGCCTCGATCCCGAGCGTTTACCCACTACCTGGGCTGGTTTGATACAGGCAGTGAAAGCAATGAATGCCGCGGGGTCCACCCCCTGGTGCGTGGGGATCAAAGACGGCTTTTACGGGACTTGGTTTCCGGCTATTCTCCAGCACCAGCTCTACGACTCACCCAGCGATTACCTGAGGGCCGTCGTCGGTATCGAACGGCTGGACAGAGCGCCGCACGACCGCAGATGGTACATGGTGGGTGAACTGCACGACAACGGGGCCTTCAACTCCGATGCCAATTCGCTCAGCCTGGCGGAGGGTCAGGACCTCTTCCTGCAGGGCAACGTTGGGATCATTCATGCTTCGGGGAATGCGTACATGGCGCTGCTGGCCAAGGAAATGGGAGAGGACAACGTAAAGATCTGGATACCCCCCGTCGACTCCAAGGCCAAGGGGGCAGGAACGATGCCGCTGTCCTCCCAGCCCGTGGCCATCCCTGCTACGGCCAAGTACAAGGTGGAAGCCGGCAAGTTCCTGGAGTTTTTCTACAGCAAGGAGATCCAGAACCTGATGTACACGGAGATCAGCGTGTTCTCCGGCTCC
>CAZKCQ010000228.1:0-5095 GCA_964551205.1 uncultured Spirochaetaceae bacterium | reverse complement strand
CGGCGCTCAAGACGCTCTGTTCCATCAGAAACACCCGCACCTGGTGGCGCCGGCCTCGTATCCTCTCTCGGAATAGCTGAAGTGTGAACTCCTCTGAAAGTAGATCGACGCCCTGGGTATCGAAACCGGGGATCCCCTCGGTTGCTCCAGCTTCAACAACGTAGATCTTTCCCATTTTCCGGGAATCGAAGTAGTGCAGGATTCCTCCACTGCCGAGCTGGAGAGAGAAACAGTGTTCCCGGTTCAATCGTCTAGGGGAACGCGTCCCGCCGGCCTGCTTTGCATTGATTCGGAAAAATCCGGCCAGCATGAAATGAACGATCATTTCCAGCGGCGGAAGCGCGAACACGAGAAAGGGCCCGTGCCGACGCAGACCACGGATCTCCTTTCTCCGCAGCACATCGGAAAAACTCCCCGGCACGCCCATCCGTAGGACGATCGGTTCCCAGACAGCCACCTCCAGGATCTCCTCGTGTAGAACAACTGGTCGGAGCTTCTTCTCGATGTACACCAGATCGGGCAGTTCAGGCATTGCGCAGGGAATATACTACTTCGTTTCTGGCACCATTGTGTAGTTGGTCGGGTCGACATAGCATTGTGGTGCTGCCCGGAGTTTTACTCTATACTCCTTGCATGTCCAAAGATGCCGTGCGGATCGCCACACCCGAGGACAATCCAAAGCTCGTCGAGCTGGAACGGAGCAGTCCCCAGGGCAGCAAACTGCAAATCTACTCGGAGCGCAAGGATTATTTCTTCCGTTCGACCCTCTACGGAAACCAGCACACCCTCCTGGCCGTTGACAACCAGGCCGACCGCTTGATCGGCGTAATGGCGGGAACCTTGAAAGAGGTCTTCCTGGGGGAACGAGCAACCCGGGCGGCCTTTGTTATGACCTGCGCCTGCATCCGGATTACCGGCGCACCGTGCTGGGCCGGCACATGCTCAGGGTCTGGAATCTGATGGACCGCTGGGCTGAGGAAAGCGGAGCCGCTCTGTTGTACGGATTGGTCAAGGGTGACAACAAAACCATGATCGGTTTCCAGCAGAAAAAGCAGAACTACCGTTTTACCGGCAAGATGGTCGTGCTCAGCCGTCCCGTATACAGGATGAAGCGGCTTCACCGTTTACCTCAGGAGCTGAAGCCCGAGGAGGCGAATGCCCGGATCGGCACGAAGGTGTGGGATCGCTACGGGAGTTACCAGTTCTTTCCTACGGCCTTGAAGGATCGTTACCTTACCGAAGCGATGATCGACTCGGGGCTGTTCTCCTGCTTCACCTTTGAGGAGGCAGCTCCTTTGCGTCGATCGGGTTTTTTCGGGTCTGCCAGGCCATGTGGACCCGGGTAATCCGCCTGCCTGGGTATTACAAGGTGTTGAAACCGATCTTCGACGGATTACGCTTTGCCCTGCCCCTGCCCAAAATACCGGAGCAGGGAGGACGGATCTCCTACTGCCATGTGTTTAACCACCTGGCCGATGGTCCTCGGGGTTTGCGGTTCTGGAAGGAACTCCTGGCCCACGCCAACAACCTTGCTAATCAGAAGGGGGCAACCCTGCTGACTTCCGCCTTCGACGATAGGGACAGCTTCCTGCCCCATTACCAAAAGGGCTCACTCAACAAGATCGAATATCTGCTGGGCTACAAACCCTTTGTTGCGGATGTACCGGAGGTGCACACCCCGTTCTATCCGGATATGCGGGACATGAATTAAGTCCCTCCTCTTTGGCCCTTCCGCCCCAGCCTCAGACCCGAATACACGGCACCGGCGATAACCCATAAAACGAATATCGCCAGAAAGACGAATCCGCCCCGGTGACTGCTCAGATCTATCAGCAGAATGGCGATAATCAGCAGGCAAAGCAGCAGTCCCATAGCCGGTGCGAAGAAGTAGAGCAAACCCTTCAAACGGATCGAAGAGCGGGCGTAGAGGTCCGGATGGTGCCTCCGCAGTCGCAAGGCGGCGCCCATGACCGGTATGAAGATGATGATTCCTCCCAGGGAGGCGAACACGAACAACGCCACCAGCAGGATCGCGGGAGCGCTGGTCTTCATAAGCTGCGCTATTCTACGGTGAACCATTGGGTGGCTGCAAGGAATTTTCCTCAGCTATGTTGCTGCCGCTCCCTCGGCGTCACTATATTGAAGACAGGACAACCCCACCGTCGGAAGCGATTTCACTACGACGGTTGCAGCAAGTGCGGCTAGGGGACGATATCGCGACTATGGGGAGTGATTTTAAATTATGCGGCCGGAGACGATCCTCTTCATCTTCCTTTCGCTGTTTTTTCTCGAGCTGGTCTGGGAACAGTTTCTGCTTTGGCTGAATCTACGCCGGGCGGGTTCCTCTAAAAACGACCCCTCTGATTTGGCTCGGGAGATCTGGGGAGCCCGGGATTACCAACGGGCTATCGACTACAGCAGAAGCAAGACTTACCTGGCCGTCGTTTCTTCGCTGGCGAGCTCTGTGTTTGTTCTGGTACTGGTGTTGAGCGGCTGGCTTGGATCCCTGGAGGCCTGGGTTTCAAATTTTGCGGTTGGCCCGATCCTCCGGGGAGTTCTGTACGTATACCTGATCGGCTTGATCTTCGCCCTGGTGTCCCTTCCGATCACGATCTATACCCAGTTTGTGATAGAGGCACGGTTCGGATTCAACAGGATGAGCTGGAAACTGTTCATTCTCGACGGCCTGAAGGGCCTGTTGGTATCCGTCGTCCTCATGACGCCGCTGCTGTTTGTTCTGTTCCTCCTGATCCGCGCCAGCTCGCTGTGGTGGCTGTGGGCTTTTCTCATTTTCACCGCCTTCCAATTAGTGATGATCGTGCTCTACCCCAAGGTGATCGCTCCCCTGTTCAACAGGTTCACCCCCATGGAGGAAGGCTCATTGAAGGAGAAGGTTCTGTCACTGGCGGAACAACTGGGCTTCAAGACCCGGGGTATCTATCTGATGGACGGCAGCAAACGCAGCAGACACAGCAACGCCTACTTCAGTGGACTCGGACGGGTCAAACGGATCGTTCTCTTCGACACCCTGGTCCAAACGTTCGAGGAAGACGAGATAGCCGCAGTTTTAGCCCATGAGATCGGCCACCAAAAGCTCGGGCATATCCCCAAACGCCTGGCTCTTTCTCTCTCTGCGGGTCTGCTGGGCTTTTGGATCGTTAGCCTGCTCCTTAACTACTCGCCGTTCTTCGAAGCTTTCGGTTTTTCGGGTCCTAGTCCCCAGGCCGCTCTTGTGCTGGTGATGTTCGTATCGGGGCCTTTTACCTTCTATTTGAAACCATTGTTCTCCTGGTGGTCCCGGCGTCACGAGTATCAGGCTGACCGTTTTGTGCAGATCCGTACCCCCTACGGCAGAGCGTTCCGGGCTGCCCTCAAACGACTCGGTAAGGATAACCTGAGCAATCCTGTGCCGCATCCCCTGTTCAGCTTCTACCACAACTCCCATCCTACGATCCTCGAAAGGGTCCGCGCGCTGGAAATGTTGTTTGCTTCATGAGAAGATGGGAACAAATCAATTCAAAACCAGCAACTGGGGAGGTTGCCGTATGAAACAAATAGTGATCCTGTTCGCCGTAGTCGTTCTGCTGATGACCCTGGCCGGCTGCGCCCCGGGACCGAACACGCTTACGGGAAGCCCGGATCAGGAGGGTGAGGTGGCCGGATTTTGGCTGGGACTGTGGCAGGGGATCATAGCTCCGGTAACCTTCATCATTTCCCTGTTCTCAGACAAGATAGACATGTACGAAGTTCACAACAATGGCGGCTGGTACAATTTCGGCTTCTTGTTGGGAATAATGATTATTTTCGGTGGCAGCGGCGGTGGCGCGGCCCGCAGACGTCGTCGCTACGACTGATACACTATTTTGGCCGCCGAACAAACAGGGATTTCAACCCCGATGTCTCGCCCCTTTGTAGTAGACCCGGACCCGTTTATACAGACCATCGCCCTCGCTTGATGTTTCCACGTCACGCTCTTTGCTCAAGGTAGTGTGAATCAGTCTGCGCTCAAAGGGATTCATCGCCTCCAGCAGCCTGGAATCCCGGGTACGCCGCACCTCATCGGCGGTCTGGTGGGCCAACCGGATCAGGCTTTGTTCCCGCCTGCCTCGATAGTTCTGACTGTCTACGATGATCCGGGGATGACTGTCTTGAATGCGGCTGGCGGCCACATTCAAGATGGTCTGCAGAGCCTCAAGGGTTTGTCCCCTTTTTCCGATCAGGATCCCGGAATCCTGAGAATCGATATCAACTCCGATTTTGTTGTCCTTCCGGAAAGAGATGTTCACCTGGGCGGATACCCCGATGCGGTCGATCAAACCTTTGAAAAACTCGATAATCCGGTTTTCGAAATCACCGTCCGGCGCCAGTGACCCGGAAACTTCCTCTCGGTCCTCCTCCAGGTGAACCCGAATCTTGACTTTACCGCCTCCGAACAGGAAGGGTGCCTTTTTCGCTTCAATGATTTCTACGTCAATTTCATCCCGATCGAGGCCCAATGATTCGATTGCCTTGTTGATGGCCTCCTCTTCGTTCTTCCCTTCGAACTCTTTTACGTCCATCCAATCGCTCCTCCTTGCTGAAGCGTTACTTCTTCCTTATGGGTCCCGGCCCGCCTCCCACGTTTTTCCTCTGCCTCCGGTGGTTGATGTACCACTGCTGGGCAACGGTAAAGATGTTTTGCATGGTCCAGTACAGTAGCAATCCAGATGGCATATTGTAGAGGATGAAGAAAAACATGATCGGCATCATGTACGTCATCATCTTCATATTTCTCCCAGATGCATCCGCACCGGGAGATTGCATCAACTTCGACGAGAGAAAGGTGGTCACCAGCATAATGAAGGGCAGGGCTCGAATAGCACCGAATTCAAAGCTGAGAATTTTAATCGGTGCAAAGCTCACCACGGTTTCGGGCGCCGACAGGTCGTTGATCCAACCCGGAATAAACACCGCTCCCCGCAGGGCAAAGTGGGTGTTTAACAAGCTGTAGAAGGCGATCAGGATCGGAAACTGGAGCAGCATGGGAAGGCATCCGCCCAAGGGACTGACTCCCTCCTTCTTGTACATGGCCGCCATTTCCTGGTTGAGTTTTTGG
>CAZKCQ010000227.1:2331-5116 GCA_964551205.1 uncultured Spirochaetaceae bacterium | reverse complement strand
ACCACGGGGCACTGACCGTGGGAAGCTCGGTGATGCAGGCCTACTACCGCATGGAAACGTTGGAGATGTATGCCCGCATCCGGATGGTTACGATCCAGTTAGGCGGCCCCGCCGCCTTGAGCGAACCGGAGATCGAAGAGTTAGTCCAGGTCCGTGAGCAGCACGGCTGGGGCCGGTCGCCGGCCCTCGAAATCGATCCCCGGACCGTGGAGCTGATCAGCCAGATCGTGCTTCAGGTGCTGCAGTCTCAGGGGGCCGGCTCCCGGCGCTGATTTCCAACTTGGTTAAATTGAATTGTCCCACCAAAGGATGTATTATCTAATAGAGATAGTCTCATGCCCGAAGGAAAGGACATCCAGTTAGCCCAGCTCGTCGACACCCGCGACCCGGAGAAGGTCATTGAAGAGGTTCTGCGGATCTTCTACTACCACTACTCTGAAGACTCGGCTCTACGGGTACGTCTGGCTTTTTCCCAGGTGCGCTCCTTGTTTGCCGGAGAGTTCCCCGGCTACAGGGAGTGTCTGGCGGAGTATCACGACTTCAATCATACGATGAGCGTGCTGCTGGCAGCGGCGCGCCTGCTGGACGGGTACAACGTCGAGCGGATATTTCTTACCGAAGAGCTGGCCATTCAGCTGTTCCTTGCAGCCCTGCTGCACGATACCGGCTACATCCAGGAAGAATGGGATACCGAGGGTACCGGCGCCAAGTACAGCCGTCAGCACGAACAGCGGAGCATCGAATTCCTGGAACGCCACGCCGGGGTCTTCGAGATCGAGGAGCCGGAAATCGTGCCGATTACCCGCCTCATCCAGAGCACCGATCTGAAAACCGACTTCGCCATGATTGCCTTCCCTTCTGAGCAGGAGCAGGATACCGGTGCTATCCTGGGCAGCGCGGACATCCTCGGTCAGATGTCCGACCGCGCCTACCTGGAAAAGCTTCTCTTCCTCTATCACGAGTTCCGGGAGGCGGGGATCCCCGGATACGAAACCGAGTTCGATATCCTCAAGAAGACCAGGGACTTCTATGAGGCTGTGAAGGGAAGGCTCAGGGACACCTACCTTCACCTGTTCGAGCTGGCCCATCACCATTTCCGGGAACGTTATGAGGTAAACCAGAACCTATACATCGTTGCCGTGGATCGCCAGATGGCTTATCTGGACAGGATCATCGGCGATCAGACCACCAACTTCCGCCACAAGCTCAAGCGGGGCGAACAGGCCAGGCTGCACGAGCGCCAGGCTGGCTGATTCTTTCCTGACCGTTTGTTCTTCATATATCAGTTGACAACGCTGAACCTTTCGCTCTTTTTCTTTACAATCTCCCCGGCCGAGATTATTTTTGATATATATAAGTGAACCGACCTGCTAAGGATCGGTTTACCTATTCAAAATGTGCCCTTCGGGCAAAGGAGGCTTTCATGAAAAAAGCTATCGTTGTTTTTCTGCTCATCCTGGTAGCGGCCTTCAGCTTCGCCCAGAAGCTGGAGCTGTACTACTACAAGCAGGAGAACCAGGAAGGACTGAAGAAGCTGATCGACACCTTTGTGCGCCAGAACCCCGGTGTTTCCATCGACCTGCTGATCATTCCCAATGACGCGGACGCCACGATGGCCGCCCGGGCCGCTTCCGGAAAACTCTCGGAGATCCTGCAGATGCAGTCCTATTCCAGAGTTTTCGAGTACGCTCAAAACGGCTATGTACTGGATCTCTCCAAAGAACCGGTGATGTCCAAGGTTATCGACTCGGCCAAGCCGGCGGTCACCTGGAACGGCAAACAGTGGGCTCTGCCCATGGACTTTGCCGGCATCGGCATTATCTACAACAAGGACATGTTCAAGACCTACGGTCTGAGCGCCCCGGGTACCTATCGGGACCTGCAGCGCATCACCCGTACCCTGAAAACCAATGGGGTCACTCCCTACGCGGGTCTTCTCAAGGAGAACTGGTCCATCGGCCACTTTATCACCCTGGCTCATACCAATCTGCTGGCTTCTAAAGGCATCTCCGTGGAGAAGTTCATAGCGGACATGGACGCCGGCCGCACCAGTTACGGCGTGGTGGACACCAATCTGCTCTTCGCCACTATCGACCAGTATGTCGAGAACATGGATTCCAACGCAGCTGAGATGAGCTGGGATCAACAGCAGGCCTCATTTGCCGGCGGCAAATCCCCGATGATGGTCCAAGGACTGTGGTCATACGGCGCAGCCATCGGTACCAATCCTTCCCTGGATGCCGGCTTCGTGCCCTTCCCGATGTTCAACGATCCCAAGATGGTTAAGTTCTACGCCGATGTGGATTCCTGCTTCGGGATCTCTGCCCAGGCTTCCGCGGACAAGCAGGCTGCGGCCAAGAAATTCCTCAGCTGGCTGTCCACCCCGGAGGCCATCAAGATTTGGACCACCGACTACAAGCTGACGATCTCCTTCAAGGGGGCGGACCTGTCGGCCATGAAGCCGCCCTTCGTGGAGCTGATGAGCACTGTCGGCGCCAATGGTGCCTACCCCTGGGCCTTCTCCATGTATCCGACCGCTGTTTTCGAAGACGCGGTTAAAAATGGCGCCCAGGCCTACGCCTTCAAGAAGAAGACCGCCGAGGCGGTGATCGCCGACATCGATCGGCAGTGGCGGGAAGCTCGCTAGGTTTCGGCGCTCCGGTTTCCGATTTGGACGTCCCGGGATTGAACGGAAACGATTCCTGATCCGGGTCTGTCACATCGTAAGCAGCGGGGAGGTGCGTTGCGCGCCTCCCCACCTTTTTTCGGTGCGCCCAGCTGGCGT
>CAZKCQ010000227.1:0-2231 GCA_964551205.1 uncultured Spirochaetaceae bacterium | reverse complement strand
CTTCGCCTTTGCGAAGCGTGGCGTCTTCGCCTTTGCGAAGCGTGGCGTCTTCGCCTTTGCGAAGCGTGGCGTCTTCGCCAGGCACACAGAGAACAAGGGGATCAACATGGTGGGATCCAAGCTCAAACGCTGGTTTTATTTCTGGGTGTTCGTGCTGCCGGCTCTGGCCGCCTACGCTTTGTTCTTTATAAATCCCTTTGCTCAGGGAATCCGCATCTCCTTCACCAATTGGGATGGTACCACTCCCCGTACTCCGATCAGCATGGACAAGGCGGATTTCGAGGAGCAGATGCTCTTGAAGATCGAAAAAGAGGAAGACAGGGAGTTCCTGCTTCAGATCTACTCGCTGGACCCGGCCGATGATAAATACAAGCGCTATGAATTGACAGGCAGAAATCGCAACCGGGTGGTGCGGATTCTTAACAAGGTGGGCTATCGCCCCGAAACCTATCGCTACGTGGGTCTGAAGAACTTCATCGACATCTTCACCGGCGGGGTGGAGGAGCGATTCTATCCGCGTACCTACACCAAGGTAAACTACAACAAGAACTCGCCGCTGCCGCTGGCCATCCCGGCGGCGGAGTTCGAAAATGTTTTTCTGGCCAATCTCAAAAACGAGGACCAGCGGGCTCGGGCCGCTGAGCTGTACAAAGCCGGGGAGCAGGAGTACACCCTGCGGCCCGCTTTCGATGAGTTCAACCTGGAGGATCGCATCTGGCTCCTTCCGGAGGTGGACGTGGAGCATGCGGTACCGCCGGGCGCCGTAGATGAGCTGATCGCCGCGGTGCGGGAAGCCGGATTGGCGGAAGATCAGGCTGCGCTCCAGCGGGCGGTGAACCTGTTCCTGGATAGCTACCAGTTCTCCGAAAGCAGCGCTGCCCAGGTCCGGGAAGCTGCCCGGGATATCTACAATCTCGGGGGGTTCAAAACGCTTCTGGCCGAACGCTGGGTGCAGCGCAAATTCGAATTGGGCGTGGTGGGATTCACCCTATTCTTCATGATCTTCAATGTGTTATTCTCCAACCTTTTGGCCTTTTTGCTGGCTCTGGCACTGGACCAGAAGCTGAAGAGCCGCAACGTTCTGCGCACGATATTCTTTCTGCCCAATGTGCTGTCGATGATCGTGGTGGCGTTGGTGTGGTCCTTCGTCTTCTTCAACCTGATGCCCGCCTTGACGGGTATCGAGCTCTGGATGGGGGATCCGGCCAAGGCACCCTGGTTGATCGTAATGGTGCAGGTTTGGCGGGAGGCCGGCTATCTCATGGTCATCTACCTGGCAGGCCTGCAGAGTATTCCCACCGATGTCCATGAAGCCGCCCTGATCGACGGGGCCAAAGCGCGCCAGAAGCTGCGCTATGTGGTTCTACCCCTGCTGGTACCTGCCCTGACAATCTGCCTGTTCCTCAGCATCTCCAACTCTCTGAAGAGCTTCGACCTGGTATACGCCATGGTCGGACCTTCCGGTTATGCGCTGGGAACCATGCCCTTCGTTATGGATATCTTCTTCGACGCCTTCGCCAAGAGGCTGGCCGGCCTGGCTACGGCAAAAGCCATGCTGCTGTTCTTCGCCATTCTACTGATAACCGGATTCCAGCTCACGGTGATGAAGAAAAGGGAGGTGCGGCTGTGAAGGCTGGTCGGCGCATACCCTGGGGTTTGAGACTCTTCGAGGTGTTCATGATCCTGGCCGCACTGGCCTTCATCTATCCGGCCCTGTTCGTGCTCAACAACGCAGTCAAGCCTGAGGCCGAGATTACGCTGCGCCCGATCGCTCCGCCCAGCAGACTGGAGTTGGGGAATTTCGCCAAAGCCTGGACCGAGATGAACTTCCCCCGCACTCTTGCCAACACTTTCTTGATCACCTTCTTCGGCGTGGCCGGGATCCTGTTGTTCAGCTCGATGGCAGCCTACATGTTGGCCCGAACCATCAACCGGCTGTCCTGGATGCTGTACATGCTCTTTGCCTTTGCCCTGGTTATCCCCTTCCAGATCATCATGGTGCCGATCGTGGTCCTGGCCACCGATCTCAATTTGACCTCGATCTGGGGGATCATCCCCATGTACTGGGGCTTGGGTGCGCCGCTGGCCGTATTCATGTATCACGGCTTCGTTAAAGGCGTTCCCAGGGAACTGGAGGAGTCGGCGGCCATTGACGGGGCCGGGCAGTTTTACACCTTTTTTAGAATCGTGTTTCCCCTGTTAACACCGATCACCGCCACCATTGCCATCCT
>CAZKCQ010000226.1:0-5173 GCA_964551205.1 uncultured Spirochaetaceae bacterium | reverse complement strand
AGGAGCGCTTCGAACGTGAGGGGATCGAGATCCCCTTCCCCCACCTGAGCCTCTACTCAGGCTCGGTCACCGATCCCATGCCGATCCGCATCGTCAACGATCCGCTGTCGGAGCGCAAGGCGCGCGAAGCGAGCGAAGCGAGCAAAAAACCGGTCAGGAAGACGAGTGCGTCGGAGCGCCGAGCCCGCGGGGGATCCACTCCGCCAGATGCTCGATAATACTCTCCACCACCTGATCCGGGACGCCGTCGCTGAACTGCGATTTTCTGCGCAGATCCGGTGACTCGTTCACGTAGTCTACTACGACCAGGCGCTCCTGATGATCCAGGGCGAGCTCCACAGAGAACAGCTGAAGGGAGCTGATCCGGGCGATCTGCCGGGCAATGTCGACAAAACGCCCCCGTAGTGCTTCTTCAGCCTCCCCCCCTCCGAGGATCTCATAGACATGGGTACGGTCGTCCCACCAACAGCAGTGTACATCCCCGGTAATGTAGAAAACCCGGAACCAGAAGCGCCTGCCTTCTGCGACTTTTGGGATTATCCGTTCCTGCACCAGGTATTTGTCCGAGGGATACTCCAGGCGACGACGCAGGATGTCTTCCAGGCCGCGCCCGTCTTGAAACACCCCCATGCCGCCGCCGGTGGTGTTGGCCGGCTTGATCACGAAGGGCGGACCCAAGTCCTGCACGGCCTGCAGGTCGATCCGGATCTCCTCAGACTCTGTATGGGGCCGGATGATCAGGGTATCCGGTACGGGAATCCCGGCGGATTGGAACTCCTGATGCATCAGGGCTTTGTCCGAAGCCCGAAGCAGGGTGTCCGGATCCTCGAAGCAGGTCGCCCCCGGGGCGGGCAGGAAGCGATAGACATCCGAAAACTCCGCCGAGGTATTGGTGGCCCTGTCTAACACATAGCGGAAGCCCAGTGTGCCTGCCCGGAGACGGTCCAGAACGTCTTCCAGGTTTTCGGGCCAGATGAGGTAGGTGGAGTGCCCCCGATGCTGGAGGCGGGTTTCCAGCTGCAGGAGCAGATCCCGATCGTAGTGCCAATCACTCATCAGGCAAATGTCGTAGACCTGCATGCGCTTACGGTGGTTCTACAGCCACTTCCTGCGTTTGAAGAAGATCAGCATCCCGACGAAGACCAGGGCCATCAATCCCAACACGGCGGGATAGCCCCACCGCCAGGTAAGTTCCGGCATATTGCGAAAGTTCATCCCGTACACTCCTGCGATGAAGGTCAGCGGGATAAAGATGGTAGCGATGACGGTGAGCAGCTTCATGATGTTGTTCATGCGGTTGCTGATGCTGGTCAGATGAACATCCATCAAACCGGAGAGAATTTCCTGGAAGGAATCCAGGATCTCGATAATCTGGATGGTGTGATCGTGGACATCCCGAAGAAAGGGGCGGGTTTCCTCCTGTATCAGAGGAAGCCGGTCCCGATCCAGGCGAGCCAGCATCTCCCGCAGCGGCCAGAGGGAACGACGGAGAAACACCAGATCGTTCTTCAAATGGTGGATGCTCTGCAGCACCCGGGGCTGGGGATCGTCGATCACCTGCTCTTCCAGGGGAAGGATCCTGTCCTCCAGGTTCTCCATGATCAGGAAGTAATGGTCGACGATCGCGTCGATCAGGCAGTAGGCCAGGTAGTCGCTTCCCCGCTGACGGACGTTCCCCTTGCCCGTACGAAGACGCTCGCGAACCGGGTTGAATACATCCCCCTCTCTCTCCTGAAACGAGACGACAACTTTGGGCGTAACGATGATGCTGACCTGCTCGACCTGCAGGGTGTGGGTGTCCTCCTCTTCGTAGAGCATCTTCACGATTGCGAACAGGTAGCTGTCGTACTCCTCCACCTTGGGACGCTGGTTGGTGTTGACGATGTCTTCCTGTACCAGGGGATGGATGGCGAATATCCTGCCGACCGTTTCCACCACCGAAATGTCGTGGATGCCGTCGATGTTGATCCACACCAGGCCTTTGGCTTCCATGCACTCCCTGCACTCCTCCACGCTGCCGAGCTGCCGTTCCCGGACCGTCGAAGCATCGTACTCGAAGACCGTGATTTTCGTGGATTCCGTGCGCCGTTCGCCTATATGGATCGGTGTGCCCGGGGCCAACCCGGTCTTCTGGATTCTCCTGGTAATTATGCGTCTCACGGTGCAAGCTCCTGTTTCCTGCTTTGGCCCCGCTGAGCCTCGCCCCCGTGGGCCACGTCCCGCCGGCCACACTCCGCCGGCGTAACTGCAGCCGGGAAGGGGCGGCAGAGCGGCGGCGGTGCTTCTGCGCTGCTGGCGCTTCGCTAGCGCTCCGCCAGCGCCGCGGTACTAACGCCGGGTCTTTCTTCGCCAGCGGCCAATGCTGCCTACGGCCCAGCCCACGATGAAACCCGCGGCCAGCAGGATGAAGAGGATTACCGCCCGGGAGGTGGTGATGGTCCAGGCCAGAAAGGTGACACTGGTGTTCTCCATGTTCTGAAACACGAAAATCAGCGCCAGGATCCCGAATACGATACCCAAAATGAAACGAAACACGATCGTCCTCCTTGATTCTCAGTCTTATTACCCAGTATAGAAGATAACCTGCAGGAGTGGTAGCCGTCGACACCGTGACCTCGGCCGAGCCGGCAGCGGAACAGCTCTACCTGCTGCGATCCTTGGCACGCCCGATGAAAACCTTCCGCACCAGTTTTGTAACCCGGGATGCCTGCTTGGAGCGCTCCTCGGCGTACTTCGAGATTTTCGTAACGATCTCCTCCTTGCCCAGGACACAGATGATATTGGACAGCTCGTTCTTGCTGTTGAAAACCGGATATAGAGTGGGAGTTTCCTTCAGCTCACCCAGCTCCAGCTCCCCGTGCTGCTTCTCTATCCTGCCGATCACCGACTGGTAGTCCAGCTCCGGCAGCACTTCGGTGATGTGCCTGCCGACAACCTCCCCCGTCTCTTTTTTCAGCCTCTCCCGGCAGCGAGCGCTTACATTGGTAATTTTGCCGGTAATGTCGCTGACCAGGAGGGCCAGGCGGCTGTTGTTCAGCAGAAAAGCGTTGATCGACGCCAGGGAGCTGATCCGCAGGCTCTTCATCTCATTCAGATCGATAAGCCGCTGGTTAAGCTGGAGTATCTTCTCCCCCAAAGGACCGAGTCTGCCCAGGCTTCCTTGAATGGTAAAGTTGCCGTAGCGCGTCATGTCGCTGATCTTGTCCAGCTCCCGGGAGATGTTGCGGCTGCGCAGCAGCACAAAGGAGAACAACAGCACGATCGCTGCGGAAAACACGATCGAAAGGTACAAAACGGTTTCGCCGCGGATCTTGAGCTCCCCTTGAGACAGGGAGATACTGCGGGCAATCAACAGGTAATCCCGGATGCCGAAAAACAGCACCCCGGCGCAGCTCAGCAGGAGCAGGAAAATGAACAGGATGCGGCGGATCTGGATCAAGAGAAGACGCTCCTAAGTCTGCTCACGAAATGCATCCAGATCGGTGTTTCGCCCCACCACGATCAGGATATCATCGCTCAGAAGCACGTCATCCTTGGTCGGTATGATCACCCGCTCCTCCTTGACCGGATTGCCCTCCTCATCCACCGTGGTCTTGAACCGCTCTATAGCGATGACATTCACCAGGTAGTCGCTGCGCAGATTCAACCGCGCCAGGGATTTGCCGACCATGCTCTCCGGCACGTACAGCTCAACGATGCTGTAGTCCTCCGTAACCGGGATGGTCTCCAGGACCTCCCCGGTCAGCAGCCGGGAGGCGACCCTGCGCCCCTCCTCGATCTCCAGGTTGATCACCTCATTGGCTCCGATCTGACGCAGAACCCGCATATGCACATCCGTAACGGCTCTGGCCATGATGTAGGGCACGCCGATATTCTTCAGCAGCGCGGTGGTCAGGATGCTCGCCTCAACGTCATCCCCGATCGCTACTATCGCCACATCAACGTTTTCCAGAGGAGCGCTGCGCAGGGCATCCTCATCCGTGGAGTCCAGCACCATGACCTGGGTGACCAGATCCTTGATCTTTTCTATCGGCTGGGTCCGATGGTCGAAGGCGATCACCTTTCCCCCCTTGTCGATCAATCCCCGGCAGACCTCCATGCCGAAAGCCCCCAGTCCAAAAACGGCGAAAACTTTCTCCTCCTTTGCCATTGTCCTTTTCTCCTTAACCGACCAGGATTTCTCCGGTGGGGTACTCGATCTGAACCTGCTTCATCCGCTGGGCTGCGGCGGCCAGCAGGGTCAAGGGACCGATACGCCCGACGAACATCAACAGGATAATAACATATTTCCCGATTATGGAAAGAGCAGAGGTGATTCCGGCGGACAGACCCACGGTCCCGAAGGCGGATACGGTTTCGAAACAGATCTGGATGAAGGGGGCGCTTTCCGTCATGGAAAGGATCAGCATGCCGCCCAGCACGCTCACCAGTCCGAACAGGAGGATGAGCAGGGCCCGCAGCACCAGGTCCTTGGCTAGTGCGTAGTTGAACAGGGTGACCTCCCGCTTATCCTTGAGCAGCGAGTTTACGTAGGCCAGGACCAGGGCAAGGGAGTTGATCTTCACCCCCCCGGCGGTAGAGCCGGAAGCTCCGCCGATGAACATGAAGACCATCATCAGCAGATAGGTCGGATTGCGCAGGCCCGACATGGAAATGGTGTTGAATCCGGCGGTACGGGTGGTGACGGACTGGAAAAACGCCGCCAAGTACTGGGTCTTCAGATCCAGGTTGGCCAGGGAGTAGCGATGCTCCAGGGCGTAGATCAGCAGCATACCCAATCCCAGGAGGGTCCCGGTGCCCAGCAGCACCACCCGGGTGTTGAGGCTCAATCCCTTGATCGAGAAGCTCTTTCTCTTGACCAGGTTGGGAACTCCGGCTGCCAGCCAGCCTTTCAGGTTCATGATCACCACGAAGCTCAGGCCGCCCAGGATGATCAGGACGATCACCGTGAGACTGATGAGGGTGTTGGATTGGAATCCCACCAGGCTGTCGCTGAACAGGGAGAAGCCGGCATTGCAGAAGGCGGAGATCGCGTGAAATACGGAGATGAAGAGGGTCTGCAGATTCGTGCCCAGGCTGGTCCGGAAGCCGAGAAACAGCAGCACCGCCCCGGCGCCCTCGATGATCAGGGTGATGTTGATGATGTTCTTGATGCTCCTGCCCAGATTCCTCA
>CAZKCQ010000225.1:0-5198 GCA_964551205.1 uncultured Spirochaetaceae bacterium | reverse complement strand
ACCTGGAGTTTTTCGAAACGGAGTGGCCTTATCGGATTTATTTCGGCTTCAGTCTCTAAGGCGCTAAAGGCACTCAGCCCGCCTAGTGCGCCGGTTCAGATGTGTCGGACATTGGTACTCAAAGGGGGTCAATTGGCATGGTGGAATATACCCGGTTCAAGCTTGCTGCGGTTCAGGCGGAGCCAATCTATTTCGACCGTGACGCATCCACGGAGAAGGCATGCCGCCTTATCCGGGAAGCAGGCGCGCAGGGCTCCTCGCTCGCTGCCTTTGGAGAGTCATGGCTCCCCGGCTATCCGTTTTTTGTTTGGAGGGACACCACGGCATCCATGGCGGCCGAATATCTGGCGAATGCCGTTGAAATACCAAGCGCCACCACCGACAGGCTCTGTGATGCTGCCCGAAAAGCCAATATTGACGTGGTTATTGGGCTGGCCGAACGAGATCCACAGACGCAGGGCACCGTCTACTGCACCCTCCTGTTCATAGGCAGTGACGGATCAATCATGGGACGTCACCGAAAGCTCAAACCCACGCACCGGGAACGCACCGCCTGGGGGGAAGGGGATGGAAGCAGTCTTACCGTTTACCGGCGCCACTACGCCAAAATCAGCGGTCTCAACTGCTGGGAACATAACATGGTTCTTCCAGGCTACGTGTTGATGGCGCAAGGCACCCAGGTGCACATTGCCGCCTGGCCCGGCATGAGCAGCTCCCGCCACTTGTTCTTATCCAGGGCATTTGCATCCCAGGCTGCCGCCTACGTCATCGATGTGGGCAACGTGCTTACACCTGACCGTGTTTCAGAAAAGTATAGGGAAGTTGCGAGCAATTATCCGGGAGAAAGCTGCATCATCGATCCCAGAGGGGAGGTCATTGCCGGACCGGCAGAAGGCGAGAAACTCCTGATTGCCGAGTGTTCCATAGAACACATATACTCAGCCAAAGCGATCTGTGATGTTGTTGGCCACTATTCAAGACCCGATGTTTTTCGACTGGGCGTTAATCGAGCTGCGCATCTCGGTGTTGTAGAGATGCAAGAGCAAAAATACGAACCTGCAATGCCCGACGTGCAGCCGGAGGAGTAAAATTCGTCCCACTAAGCACGTCCAGTGAGTTGCCATCGCACCTGTACGAGTACATCTCGAGAATCGAAGCCGTGTTGCTGCTATTATAGACAAACAGTTTCGAAACAGGGCAAATTCTATCTACTCGCCCCGTTGCGGAATTCGTGGAACATCGGGCAACAACGCGCCCAGGCCGCGAGCCGGTTAAGCGGTGCGTGCAGGAGGTTACTATGTTGGGGAAATTTGTGCTGCTGATCTGTGCATTAGCTCTGCTATCGCCCGTCGTTTTGTTATCCGGCGGCAACGATAGAAACGCGGACTCCGATACGCAGAGGAGTATTAGGGTCGTGATCCGGCACTGTACGTCTTGAGCGTACAAGGCAAAGGCCGCCAGTTTGGCGGAAGAAATCGAGAAAGAGCTGGCTGTAAAGGTCGATCTGGAACCGGGAGATTTTCACAGTTTCGACGTCCTGGTTGACGACAATCTGATATTTTCGAAGTTTGAGGAAGATCGTTTCCCGGAACCCGAAGAAATCATCGCTTTAATACGAGCCTATCTGGAACAGGAATAGCCTGGATCGAAGCGCTCGGTAGTTTTCGGCGGCGCATCAGCAGGGATGATAGAAACGGTACAGCCACGATCGGCGCCACCAAGCGGGATTTATTTTGTTGACAAGGCACGGTGCTGCTTGTAATAATCCTGATAGAGAGCCATGGGAAGGAAATATGTAAAAGCGTCGAAGTGCCTGCTGCTCATCGTGGCTCTTCTCATCGCTGCTCTCTTCTTCTTCCAGGCCGGTCCAATCGGGTGGGCGCAGGAAGGGGGAAACCAATGTGCGGCCTGCCACACGACTCCTCGGCAGCTGATCGGCTCGGTACGGGAGCTTGAGAAGGAGAGGGGAGGCGGTTCCAAGGTCTCCACGGAGACCGAGGGAGAGGGGTGAGGGGCCGATTCCGTGGAGCCGTTGGCTCCCCACGAGAAGATATTCGTCAACAAATCCTGGCTGGAAAGCGATCCGATCCATGGATCGATGGCCTGTGAGGATTGCCACGGCGGCGATCCGTCGGATCCGGATTGGAGAACCGCCCACGAGGGGGTGATTCGGGACCCCTCCTATCCGGCTGAGTCGAACGCCTGTGCCATGTGCCATCCGGACACGGCGGCGACCTACGCCACCAGCCTTCACTACAGCCTCCAACCCTATAAACGGGCAATTGGGCTGAGATCAACCAACAGCCCGGATGTGGTTACCAAGGTCGAGGCAGCCATGGACACCCACTGTTTGACCTGCCACAGCAGCTGCGGGCAGTGTCACGTGGCTCGTCCGCAGGGAGTCGGAGGCGGACTGCTGGCCGCCCACTCCTTCAAGAAAAAACCGCCGATGAATCAGGTCTGCGTCTCCTGTCACGGCAGCCGCATAGATCGGGAGTACTTCGGCAAGAACGAAGGGGTGCCGCCGGACGTGCATCGGACCAAGTATTTCGACTGCATGAAGTGTCACAGCGGGGCGGAGATGCACGGTGACGGCACGGCCTACGATCACCGCTACGACGTCGCTGCGGCTCCCAGCTGCGTGGACTGTCACGAAAACATCTACGCAGATACGGCCGCCAACCCGCTTCAGCACAACATCCATCGGGACGCACTCAGCTGTCAGGTCTGTCACGCCGCACCGTATAAAAACTGCTACTCCTGCCACGTGGGCAAGGACATCGAGGGTCTGGCCTACTTCAAGACCGAACCTTCGGAAATGGGCTTCAAGATCGGGTTGAATCCGCTGCGCTCAGAACGACACCCGGAGCGGTTCGTGGTTGTCCGTCACATCCCCGTTGACCAGGGTCTGTTTTCCTATTACCTGGATGACGCCCTCGGGAATTTCGACAGCGTTCCCACCTGGAAGATGGCCACCCCTCATACGATTCAGAGACGCACACCGCAGAACGAATCCTGTGACAACTGCCATGGAAACAGGGAGCTGTTTCTGCAGGAATCGGATGTTCGGCGCAAGTACAGAGCGGCCAATCGGGATGTCCTGGTTCCCGATGGGATGATCCCCCCAAAAATGGGGCAATAAGACCCCGAATACCGCGAAATTAAACACGTAAAAACCGATTTCCCTCGATCTATAGTCTTTACAATATATACCATTGCTTATATAGTCTATCAAATAAATCATATACAAACATTTCTTGAAGGTGTGAAATGAAGACAAACAAGATCGTACTGATCAGCCTGGTGCTTCTTGTGGTGTCATTGGCGGGTTCCAGCGTGCTGTTCGCCCAGGATATGACTTCCGCCGACTTCATCGCGGAAGCGAAGAGCCACATCAAAACCGTAAGCGTCACGGAAGCCAAGAGCCTGTTCGACAGGGGCGGCTATGTGTTCCTCGACGTACGTGAACCCAACGAAACGGCAATGGGCATCGTTCCCGGTGCTATCCAGGTGCCCAGAGGTCTTCTCGAGTTCAGAATCGCAACCACCGTGGAAGACAAGAACGCCAGCATCGTGGTGTACTGCAAGAGCGGTGGACGCAGCTCATTGGCCACCTACACGCTGGTGCGCATGGGCTACAAAAACGCAGTCAGCATGGACGGAGGCTGGGGCGCCTGGGAAGAGGCCGCATATCCGGTCGAGTAGCCCGTACACGTGTTGCAATGCGAACGCCGTCTCGGGGGAACCTGGGACGGTTTTTTTCCCCGCACGCGGATTTCAGGACAGGCCTTTCGCCAGTCTCCGCACTCCCTCTTGGAGCGCTTCAGGGGGATGGTAGGAGAAGCTCAGACGAAGCCGATCCCGCAGCCCCCCGCCTGCCGAGAAGGCGGCCCCCGGCACGAAGGAAGTCTTGTGCCGCTTTGCGGCTTCGACCAGGGTCGCGCTGTCCCGGCCGTCTGATAGTCTCAGCCAGAAGAAAAAACCTCCTCCGGGCGGCGAAAACTCGACCTTTCCGGCAAGGCAGTCATCGATGGCCGCCTTCATCGCCTGCAGGCGGCGGCCGTACTCGCCTCGAAGCCGCTCAAGATGGGCATCCAGCATCCCCGACTGGATCGCGCTTAATACCAGAGAGGAGGTAAAGGGATTCAAGCCGCCGCCGCTGTCCAGCATTCCGCATTCGGCAAGAGGGCGCAGGAGCCGGGGGGAGGCCTGTACCCAGCCCAAACGCAAGCCGGGAGCCAGAATCTTGGAGAAGGATCCCAGGGACAGCACCGTACCCTCCCCGAGGAAAGAGGCAAGGGCAGGCGGCGCTTTCTCCCCGTAGGTCAGCAGGTGATACACCTCATCGGCCACGATCAGGAAGTCCTTCTCCCGGCTCAGCTCGACCAGTCTCCGCCGTCGATCCGAAGGCAGGCTGGCTCCCGAGGGATTCTGGTGCGTGGGCACCGTGTAGAGGAATACGGGGCGCAGGCTGTCCAGGCGTTCTTCGAGTGCCTCGATTATCAAACCTCCTTCATCCGTGGGTAAACCGACGATGCGGAGCCGATGATCCTGGAAGATGCGCAGAGCGAGAAAGTAGGTGGGTTCTTCGACGAAAACCGTATCTCCCGGCTTTGTGCAGACCGTGCAGAACAGGTCCAGGGCCTGGGAGGCACCGCCGGAGACGAACAGCTCACTCTCTCTCGTTTGCCGGGCGTAGTGCCGAGTCAAGAAATCGGCCAATGCGGTGCGGAAGTGGCCGTCCCCTGGTTCGTAGCCGTACTGGAGATAAGGGGTGAAATCCGTTGCCAGTCTCTGCTCCGCCGCCCGGCGGATGAGTTCGACGGGCAGGAGGGAAGGGGAGGGATGCCCGATAGCCAGGTCGATCATCCCCGGAGAGGTATCGGCCTGGGTCGTACGGATCGCTTTCCCGCTGCTCACATACCCTCTACGGGAGTGGGAATCATCTGCTGCTGGCTGCCGTCTGAGTTCATTCGGTACAACTCGAAGGAGCCGCTGCGGTCCGAGGTAAAGACGATCTTGCCGCCGTCGGGGGACCAGCTGGGGGCCGCATCCACGGCCGTGTTGTCCGTCAGCTTCTTGAGCCCGCCGCCGTCCGCGTTCATGACGAAGATCTCCGGATCGCCGTCATGGGTGGAAATGAAGGCCAGCTTCATCCCGTCCGGGCTGTACATCGGATCGGTTTTTACGCTCTGCTG
>CAZKCQ010000224.1:0-5198 GCA_964551205.1 uncultured Spirochaetaceae bacterium | reverse complement strand
TACCCAGAGGCAGACGGCCGAATCGAGAAAACGAATCGAGCCCCGTCTTCGGAAGATCCTCGAAAGCCTATGAAATCCAGAGACCGTAACGACTTGCCGTATATACTCGACCCCAACTCCGAACCGGTGTTCCCGGACTCGCTCCAGCCAGACGAGAACGGGCTGATCGCCGTAGGCGGGGATCTGTCTGAGCGCGTTCTGGTGGAAGCCTACAGCAAGGGGATTTTCCCCTGGTTCAACGGCCCGCCGCTCATGTGGTTTTCAACGGATCCGCGACCTGTTCTGTATCCGGAACGTCTCAGGGTTTCCAAGCGTCTGCGGCGCATCCTTAGACAGGGCCGTTTCGAGGTGCGTTTCGACAGAGATTTTGAAAAGGTCGTATTCCTCTGCGGCACCGTCCCGAGACCGAACCAGGAGGGAAGCTGGATCGACAGGAGTTTCTTCGAGGCCTACACCCGGCTGCACTACCGGAAGTACCTCACCCACTGCGTCTCCGTGTACCGGGAGGGGAGCTTGTGCGGGGGTCTCTACGGTGTGACGCTAGGACGGGTATTTTTCGGTGAGTCGATGTTCTCTCTGCAGGCGAACGCCTCAAAGGTGGCCTTGGTTCATCTCTGCGAATGGATAAAGCGGCACAACTTCCTGATGATCGACTGTCAACAGGTGACCCCTCATATCCTCAAGCTGGGAGCGGTGGAGCTGTCCCGAAATGAGTATCTGACGCTGTTGCATGAAGGATTGCAGGCTCCCCACCACCACTACCGCTGGTCGGCTGAGGGAGAGGGGATCGAGGTTTAGGGATACGAGTGCGTTGGGACTGCGAGGCGGGTCCCTATCTCCTGCCCGCGCCTTGCGATACGGCACACTCGGGGCAGATGCCGTACACGACGAACTGCTTGGCCTCCACCACGGTGCCTTCGGGCACCTCGACGTAGGGCATGGTTTGTCCGAGGAGGCAGCTCATGCGCCTGCATCGTTTACACACGAAATGTGGGTGGTTTCCCGGGCAACGGTCCTGGGCCGGGGCATGGGCGCAGTATCTCCACACCCCGTCCGTTCCCTGTACCGCATGTACGATTGCCCTGCTCTGCAAGGTGAGGAGGGTTCGATAGACCGTGACCCGATTGAAAGCCCGTATTTTTTTCCGCCGCCAAAGATCGGCGTGAGAAACCGGGCGGCCGAATTGCAGCAGGTGCCCCAGGATTACCACGCGCACAGGGGTAACCCGGAGGGAAACGCTTCGCAAAAGAGTGCGGGCAGTTGTTTGGTAATCGGATTTACTCATCGCCGTCGTGATAATAAATGCAATTTTGTTGCATTTATAATTGTCTATATTAATTAAAATTACAACATTATTTAGAATTATTTTCAGATTCTGACCTTGACAATTCGCGGAGAAATCCCTACGATCCTGCCTTACCGAACGGGAGTAATGAAGTTGGATCCATGAAAAAGAGCCTGTTTGTCCTGCTTTTCATTCTGTTTGCGACCTCCCCCGCCTGGTTGGGAGGAACCATGGCTCCTGCCCCCGTCCAGAAGGAACAGGGCGTCAGAGTTCTAACCGGCGGCAAGGCGCACTTCCTGGTTCTCGATGCCCTGTACATGTTCCCGGAGGCCGCCGAATACGTGGTGGCCTTTGGGGACAGCAGCCAGGTCGGAGGAAATTTCATCTCCCTTCTGGATCCGGAGGCGGAGCAGCGCGCGGTGCTGGCCCCGGACCCCGGCGTGGAGGAGATCCTGGCCCACAAACCCGATTATGTGGTCTTGAAAAGCTATCTGAAGAACGGGCTCGGAAGCCAACTGGAGGATCTGAATGTGTCCGTGCTTTACGTGGATCTGGAAAGTCCCGAGCAGTTTCGCCAGGATATTACAGCCATCGGACAGATCTTCGCGAATCCGGAACGAGCGGAAGCGCTCAACAGCTTCTTTGCGGAGAACCTGCTCGAGGTCCAGAGATTGAGCCGGGCAATTCCGGAATCGGAAAAGCCGGACACCCTTTTTCTCTACTACGGTACGCGGAGCGCGACGGTGTCATTCAACGTACCCCCCAGGCAGTGGCTGCAGACGAGCCTGGTAAAATGGGCAGGGGGGAAGCCGGTCTGGTTCGAGGCGGCCGCCGGGTCCGGCTGGCAGCAGATCAGCTTCGAACAGATCGCCGCCTGGAATCCGGACTATATCCTGCTGGTCTCCTACCATACCCCTGTGGATGAAGTGAAGGCTACCCTGCTCTCCGATCCGAAATGGCTCGAGCTGGAAGCGGTGAGACGGGAAAACCTTTTAGCCTTTCCCGCAGACTACCTGAGTTGGGATCAGCCGGACCCCCGCTGGATCCTGGGGCTGTATTGGCTTGCCGGCAAGCTCCATCCGGAAACCGTTGCCCCCGCCCAGTTGGAGAAAAAGGTGATCGAGTTTTACAGCTTCGTGTACGGCCTGCCCAAGGAGCGGATCGAAGAGGCGATCCTGCCGATGATCCGGGGCGACTACCCGTAGTTGCAGGCGTGCAGGAGTACCGACGCTGACAAAGACCAGAACCGGGCTGCTGTTGACCCTTCTTTGTGCAGCTCTCGTGACTGCCACCGTTGTTGCCCTGCTGTTGGGCAGGTATCCAAAACCCGGCTTCACAGATCCCCGTACCCTGTTCTCGGATCCGCTTGCCCGGCAGATCTTTTTTCGACTCCGTATGCCCCGGATACTGGTGTCGGTCCTGCTGGGAATGACTCTGGCCACTTCGGGAGCCGTGTTCCAATTGCTATTCTCCAATCCTCTGGTAGAACCCGGCTTCCTGGGAGTGACCCAGGGCGCCGCCTTCGGGGCGGTTCTGGCGATTCTTCTGTTCGGAGGTTCCCTGCCGGCAACTCAGATCTCCGCGGCACTTTGCGGAATCCTGGGATTGGGGCTGGCCTACCTTCTGGCCAGAAAGATCCGTTTCGGCGGGTGGATCCTGCGGCTCATTCTCTCCGGTCTGGCCGTATCCGCTCTGTTCACCGCCGGTATCGGCATCTTCAAATACGCCGCCGACCCGCTCACCCAGCTCCCTGAGATCACCTTCTGGCTGCTCGGAGGACTCTCCCATATATACTGGGGCGAGCTCCTGTGGGTGTTTCCGGTGACCAGTATCGGTCTTTCCCTCCTGCTGCTGTTCCGTTGGCGGGTCAACCTGCTCACCCTCTCCGATGAGACGGCCTTTGCCCTGGGAACCTCTCCGCAGCGGGTCCGGCTGGTACTCATCGTGGCGGCGACCCTTTCGGTGGCCGCTGTCATCTCGGTCAGCGGCATCGTGCTCTGGCTGGGACTGATCGTGCCGCACCTGGCCCGTAGGATCTTCGGCGCCGACGGCCGCCACTCTCTCCCCGGTTCGCTGCTGATCGGTGGCAGCTTCGGCCTCGTGTGTGACACCCTGGCCCGGATGCTCCTGCCCGGGGAGATTCCCCTCGGAATCCTGAGCTCTCTGCTGGGAGCTGTACTGTTCAGCATCATTCTCACCAGGCGGGGGTTCCGATCGTGAGCGATACCGCGGCCCTTGCTTTCTCCGAAGTCTTTTTCACCCATGGGGGGGAGGCGCCGCAATTCCGGAACTGCAGCTTTGAAATCCCGGAAGGCTCGATTACCGCGATTCTGGGGCCCAACGGAGCAGGCAAAACCACCCTCCTGCACCTGGCTCTGGGCTGGTTGCAGCCCGCCGGCGGCAGGATCTCCCTGTTCGGTACGGATCTGAGCGCCTTCACCCCCAGACAGCGGGGCACGACCCAGAGCCTGCTTCCGCAGAAGGAGCCGACCGGTTTCGAGTTCACGGTACTGGAATACGTGCTCCTGGGCCGAGCGCCCCATCTCAAACCCCTGGCCGCACCGGGAGAGCGGGATCTTCGGATTGCCACCAACGCCCTTTCTCAGACCACGATCCTGCCCCTGGAACACCGGTCGATATCCCGGTTGAGTGGCGGAGAAACCCAACTGCTCCTCCTGGCCCGCTCGCTCACCCAGGAACCGAAGCTGCTCCTTCTCGATGAGCCGATGAACCACCTGGACCTGAAACACAGGAAGGGCATGCTCGAGCTCCTTCTTGACTGGAGAGCCGCCGGCAAAACCGCGGTTCTGACCACCCACAATCCCGAAACTGCGGCCCTGCTGGCGGATCATCTGATTCTCATTTTCCCCGGAGGTGGGATGGTCTGCGGCGCATTCGCCGAGTTGTTTACAGGGGAGCATCTGTCCGCCCTTTATGGGCTGCCGATCCGAACCTTCGGCCACGATGGACGGAGCTACATCGATTATTGATGGCCCTTGCGCCGCAACTCACGTCGCCGGACACAAATCCGCGGCCACCCCGTCTGAAGCGGATTTGCTGAAGCCCTTGATCACCCAGAACATCGATTCCGTGTGATACTTTCTGACCCACCCTGCCGCTAATTCGTTGTCGCGTCTGCCCTTGCTAAGTCATCACACAGAAACCAGGACCCAAAAACTAGGGTCGAGAAAATGTTCTGTGTTATAGATTCTTGATGAACTCCTCTGTAGAAACCTGGGCTTGTCTCAAGATGCCCCTCAGGGTTCCGATTGCCAGCTCTTTATGTAACGGAACTACGCAACCCACATCCCCCTCTGCCGTGTGCTTCCGGAGCACCACGTGACTGCCTCTTTATCTTGTCTGAATAAATCCCAAACGTTTCAGCGCTTCTATCGTTTCTTTCCCTGAAACTCGTCTCAGTATAGACACTCTGCACCTCAAAGGTCGTCACCAGGGATCTTCCCACCTCAGGAAGGGGAAACTCTTCCAAATAAAGCTCGGTGGCCTCTTTCAGGTTTTCGACGGCTTCTTCGAGAGTGTATCCTTGACTCACAGTGCCCGCTTCAGGACATTCTGCAACCCAGATATCCTGCTCCTTGTGGGCGACCGCAGTGAACGATCTTGTCTTCATCGTATCCTCCGCAACTCTTAGCATTTTGACGTAAAATTAACGTCGTTTAAAGCCTATTGCACTCTGTAAGGCTATTTATGTTTTCCGCCTCCCGTGGGGGTGCGATCGGCGTATCACTTCCTTCGGGGCTGCGGATAGTCATCCGCCGTCTGTCCGGCGCTCCGCGCCGGCCATCCAGCGGATGGAGCGATCGTCGGTCACACCAAGCAAGCTCGCTCCTCCCTCCGTCGCTCATCCGCAGCTCCGTTAATAAGCCAATCGAATGCCAAAAGCACTGATTCA
>CAZKCQ010000223.1:0-5200 GCA_964551205.1 uncultured Spirochaetaceae bacterium | reverse complement strand
AGTCGGCAGGCATGTCCAGCGGGGTGAGGCGGTTTGCTCCATCGACTCGTTGAAATCCACCAGCGAGATCTATGCACCGGTATCGGGGGCCGTTATCCGGATCAATGAGTCACTATCCGATGAAAAAAGCTGCGACATCATCAACAAAGACCCTCTGGGCCGCGGCTGGCTGTTCGTCCTCGAGATGAGTGATCCGGATGAGATCGAAGGCCTGCTCACTCGGGAGGCATATGACCGCTACCTGGAATCAGGATAGGCAACGATGCTGGTTTCTCCCGAGTCCATTATCGTGAGGAAGCGGATCCGCAAAGATCCGGGCAACATCTCCGGATTGATGGAGAGTCTTAAAAACCACGGGCAGCTGAGTCCTGTCATCATCAACCGGAACTACGAGCTCATCGCCGGATTCCGGCGGCTGCAAGCGGTCAAGAGGCTTGGGTGGAAATCCATAGAGGCGGTGATAATAGACAAGCCAACCGAGCAACAGAAGCTCGAAGTCGAGATCGAGGAGAATGTACAGCGACTGGAGCTGTCGCCTGAGGAGATCGCCGATGGTATGGCTCGGCTTTATAAATTGCGTCATCCCGCTCTGTTGGCGCGAATCTGGGCGTTCATTCTGCGTGTCTTGAGATCGATTTTCAAGGGAAAGCGCAGGAGACGCTGAATAACCCGGCTAGGGTTTGCCGCGGGACTGGAGATTTTTAAGGAAACGGGAGACAGCCGCCAGCAGCCCTCCGGCCGGTTGCCCGTAAAGCTCCGTGTACTCTCTGGCCGCCTGCTCCAGGGGAAAGCCCTGCCCGTACTTCTTCTTCAGCTCGTCCCAGTGGCGTACGATCCAGACGTACAGATCCGCGGCGGTTCGGCCCGGAAAAGCCCTGAGGAAGTGCTCCTCTTCAATCAGGACTTCGATCGGCCTATAGACCGTGTCGTACCAGGACAGCATGGCCTCGTCAAAGGACAGCTCCTCTTTTACCGAGAGGTTCAGGAAATACTTGTGGCCGTTGATGTGGCGGATGATCTCATCGTAGCGACCGGTGGCCGTGAAGTTCATAGACACCTCCGGGCGCAACTCCCTGAGTCGGGTATGTTTGAAGAACTCCTCCCGCTCCAGGTTGATAACGGCCGTGCGCAGTTCCTCCCGGGTCATACCTGGCTTCAGGGCAACCCGGGACCCCAAGCTGATCACCTCAGCGTCGATGAACTCCACACCCTGCAGCTTCCCCACTGAGACGCGATGGTTGCCGTCCCGCACGAAATACACGCCTCCGATCTCGTAGAGGGTAACCGGAGGCAGGACCACGTCCTGATGGTGAGCCGTATCTACCGAAATCCAACGCCCCCTCAGGCGATTGTGACGGGGAAGGAAGTACCTGTTGAAGTCCTGATATCTGCCCTCGCTCCCCACGATCTTCCCGATTGGAATGACCCGCAGACCCCGGTAGGTCTCCGAAGTAGGCCGCAGCAGCGTCTTGACCTCCTGGAGAGACAGCAGATTGTCCTTCTCGTTTTTCAGGAGGGAGAGAATGTGGCCGAAAATCTCTCGGCTGCGGGCCTTGTTGAAATCCTCGGCGGCCCGGGCGGCGTAGAGGTCGGAGCTCATCGTGGGTGCTCCACGTCGATGACCACGTGGTCGTAGGCATTGACCACGTCGGTCTGCTCGTATTGGGAAATGCGCGGGGCCGAGGCGGAGTATAGATGGGTGTGCCCGTGCACGAGGTACTTCGGTTTGAACCATCGCATGAACCAGAGAAAGATCTTGAATCCCCGATGGCAGTGATCATCCTGATCGTGAATGCCGAAAGGAGGAGCGTGGGTTAGGAGGATATCCAGGAACCTTCCAAAGCGCAGCCGGTTGTACAGCAATCGGGGCATCAACTTCAGTATTTTCAAAGCTACCTGGAACTCCTTGAACTGATTCTCTCCCCCGTTGTACCAGAGGCTCCCGCCCAGTCCTGCCAGAAGCAGGTATTTCTCCCGACGCGCCCGGGTTCCGATATAGGTGGCGCCGGTGGGACGATAGGCATCGATCCCCTGGCCCTCCAAACGTCCTTTGCCGAACATGTCGACATAGCCCGTGTACAGAGGCATGTAGCGCAGGTTGTGATTCCCGAATACGAAGAGCAGAGGCTTGTTCAGGGTCGACATGATGAAATCGTAGTAACTCAGGGGAAGATCCCCCGCACTCAAAACCAACTCCACATCGGCGAAGCGCTGCTTGATCGAGGGGCTGTACACTAATGGGTCGATATGGTCAGATACACAGAGGATTTTCATTTTACTCAAGGCCGTCTGCCTGCCGACCATTAATATCGTGAAGCTTCAGGCACAATTTAGTTTTTTTGCATAGAAGAGTCAAATCATCGGTTGTATATTGTAAGGAGAACCATGGCGTTCTTACATCTTATCACGGCCCTCGTGCTGACCCTATCCAGTCTCCAGCAGGGGGAACAGCTGTTTCTGGAAAACAAGCCCCGGGAAGCCCTGCCCCATCTGGAGAAAGCTCTTTTTGAGAATCCCCAAGACGAAAAAATCTACCTGTACCTAGGCGTCATCTACGAGCAGATAGGAGACGCTGAAAAATCCATCCAGATTCTCAAAAGAGGACTCAACGTATCGCAGGTGTACAAGGACCTGTTCTACTACAACCTGGGGAACAATCACTTCCGCCGGCAGGAGTTCACGGTGGCCGAACAGATGTACAGCAACGCCCTGCAGATCAACGGATCTCTGGAAGTCGCCTATCTGAACCGGGCCAATTCCCGGCTGGAGCTGGAAGAGTTTCAGGATGCCCGGCAGGACTACATCGATTACCTGCGCCTCGATCCTGACACCCCTCAGCGGGAAAATATCGAGAAACTGATAGCGCTTCTGGGCCGGGCGATCGAAGATGCTGAACGCAAGCGTCTGGAGGAGCTGGAACAGCAGAAGGCTCTACTCAACGAGGTCCTGGATACCTTGAAAAACGCTTCGGAAGACACCCGCAATCTGTCGGCGGGAAGTGAAGAGATCCAGGAAGAGTACGAGGAAGTCGATATCGAAAACTGATTAGAGACCAAGAGGAATCATCCCCATGGACAGACGCAAACTGATCATCATCATCGTGGCGATCGTCGTGATCCTGCTGCTTGCCGGAGGTATTTGGCTGGGACTATGGGCGCGCAGCCGCTCTGCCGAATCGCGAGAGGCTCAGGAACGGTTGAATGCGCTCAAGCTGGCGCACACCTACTTGGACAAGGAAGAGTACGACCGGGCCATGGAGATCGTGGAGAAGCTCCTGCTCAAAGATCCGGATGACGCCGAAGCCCAAGAGCTGCTGGACCAGATTATCGTCAGAAAAAGACTCGCAGAGATGAGCGAGAAAGAGCGGGAACAACAGGCCCTGCTGGAGCAGCAGGAGAAGCTGAAAGAGGATTTGAAGGAGTTGGGTTCCTCCCTCCAGGATACGCGCCCGCGGGAGACGGCGGCCGCCTCCGTCACCACCCAGCCTAAGGAGATCCCGGACGATGCCAGCGTCAAAGAACGGGAGCGTCTGCGCAAGATCAACGAGCTGATGGCCGAAGGGGTCCGCCGTCTCAACAACGGTGATTACGAGGGAGCGCGCCGAATCTTCAACCAGGTGCTGGAGCTGGAGCCCGATTCCGGTGAGGCCTACGCCTACATCGGCAGATCCTATCTGGATGAGGACCCGGACCGTCAGAGCAACGTCCAATCCGCGGTGGAGGCATCCAACAAGGCGATCCAGAAGGACCGCACCTTCTACCTGCCCCATGAAACGCTGGGCAAGATCTATGAGAGCGCCAAGAACTACGATGGCGCCGTGGATGAGTACAAGGAGGCGGTTCGGCTCAAGCCCGACGACTACTATCTGTACTACTCCCTGGGCCGGGTGCAGTACTACTCCCGCGAGTACTCCGATGCCCTGCAGTCCTTCGACAGCTGCATCCATCTGAAGGTGGATTTCGAGCCGGCTCACTACCGTAAGGGACAAACCCTGATCCGCCTCGGGGAGCGGGATCGGGCCATCTCCGCCTTTCAGCAGGCTGTGGCGGTCAAACGTGACTATGCCGAGGCTTACTACATGCTGGGCACTCTTTACATCGAAAAGGGGGAAGTCACCAAGGCCGTGGAATCCTTCCATCAGGCGGTGAACTACGACGGAGACAACCCGGTGTTCCTTCGCGGTCTGGGCACGGCCCTGTCGGCGCGGGGAGACTACGCCCAGGCGGAGAGGTATCTGGCCTCGGCCCTGCGCTACGATCCCTCCCATGCAATCACCAACTACAATATGGCCCTGGTCAAGCTCAATCTGGAGAAGTACGCCGATGCCCTGCCCTACGCCACCAAGGCGGTGGAGCGGCAACCCGATTCGGCTCCCTACGTCTACACCCTGGGCGAGGTCTACGAAAAACAGGGACAGACCGACGAGGCGATCAAGCAGTATCAGAACGCCATCAAACTTGACCCCCGCTATGTGCCTCCGCTGATCAATCTGGGCCGGATCTTCGACGACAACGGCCTCTATGATCAGGCCTTGGCCTTCCTTTCCAAGGCGATCACCATCGAACCGAGCTCCTTCGAGGTGAACAACAACCTGGGAAACGTGTACCTGCACAAGGGGCTGTACAGCGATGCGGTGCGCCACTACAGGAAGGCCATCGAAATCCGGCTGGACGCCACGGTTACCCGCTACAACCTGGGGCTGGCCTATCAGGAGCTCGGTGAATCCGACAGAGCCCAGGAGACCTTCCTGGAGTTGATCAAGATCGCCCCGAACTACTGGGATGCCTACTACCAGCTGTCCCTGATCCTGATCACCAAGGGGGACAAGGAGAACGCCAGGGTCTTTTTGGAAACCCTGCTCAAAAAGAACCCCACCTACGAGAAGCGGGCAGAGGTGGAGAGCAAACTCTCCCAGCTTTAAGTCCGGCCGACCTCCCGCAGCAGCTGCTGCTCGGTGACCTCGAACCAGATCGGTCGCCCGTGGGGACAGCGGGCATTGGAGAGCTGAAAGGCCCGCTTTGTCAGCTCCATGGCTGTCAGGGGATCGAGTTCCCTGCCCTCCTTGACGGCCAGCCGGCAGGCGGCCAGGCTGAACACGTTGTCGACCAGCTCGTCCACGCTGCCCTTCTCCAGCAACAGAGCCTGGATCAGGGTCTCCTCCTCTATGCTGATCAGGGCTTCGGGCAGGGCGGTGATCTCA
>CAZKCQ010000222.1:0-5217 GCA_964551205.1 uncultured Spirochaetaceae bacterium | reverse complement strand
GATAGGGGATCGGATATGATATTTACGGTTTCTGGTGGTGTTAGTCCATACGACTGTGAGATTTTTGACAAAGAAGATTACGGTCAACCTTTCGGTACCCTTGAAATTCTGCCGCCAGAACCTGCCAGTCAGCAGGTGATTTATCATGCAACGAATCGTGCGGTTAATATCTGGGTTACGTTCACCGATTCCGCTGGAGTATACAAGGAAGTCAAAATAAAGGTCCAATAGACTCTACTCCAGCAGGTCATCCAGCAAGGCAGCGGGATCTGCTCGGCCAGGCGAAATCGAACCCTCAAGCGTTAGCCACCTTGCTGATCGAATTTGTTTCTGGGCTGAATCATGATTTTTTGGCCCTTGCGGGATATATTAAAGATAGCGAAGAAATCCAAGTCAGTTTTTACATCGCAGATCTCCAGAGGGGAGAGTACGGTTTTATACCGTGAAGAGGAGAAGGATATGAAGGTTGGCAGAGGTTTTTTTACTCCGATGTTAAAAATCTTTGAAAAATGTACACCCCACGGGCATTCGCCCTTTCTCTATACAGCAGCACTGATCATGCTGGCGCTGGCTGTTATTCTGAGCGGCTGCGGCAATATCTCGCTCAACCAGCTGCTGGAAAAACAGGCGCCGGGGGAGCTGGGAATCACTCCGAAGACTGCAACGATCGGCGAAGGCTCATCCATAGAAATCGCAGGAAGGGGCGGGTTCACTCCGTATGCTTTCTCGGTGACGGCGGGATCAATTGACGAAATAGAGGCCGTCACCTATTACACAGCGCCCAACTCTCCTGATGTTGTAACCATTACGGTGATAGATGGATTGTCGAGCGAAGCTACGGCGACCATTCAGGTTGTCAGTTCGACAGGTATGGGCTTTCCCGAAGCAATGACTATCGAAATCGGGGAAAACACTGGATATGTCATAGCGGTCGGTGGGACACCGCCATACTACTTCTCGCTCGTCGGAGACGGTACTCTCGGTTTTCATAAGCTCCTTCTGGATCGAGTAAAATACACTGCCCCGGAATTTGCTACGACCGCCTATGTCTGGGTTGAGGATTCGCTCGGGACGCAGAGGAAGCTGACAGTTACCGTAGTCGAGGCGGCAAGCGACGGCTGAAGCCGTCGTCACTCCAGCAGCGCTTGGAGTTTCTGCAGGAATAGGGCAAAGGGATCGCCGTCGGCTGAGGCTGCGTAGCTTTTCTTCATCGCCGTTAGGTCTGCCGAACCGCTTCCCAGCAGGTCATCCAGCACAGCGTTGGCGTCCTTCAGGGCTTCCTCCTGGCCGGACTGCAGCTGTACCTTCCCGTAGGTGTCGAAATACTCCTCCATGGCGTCGTACAGCTCCGGGTACTGCGATCTGACCGGTTCGGAGGACAGCACCTCCCGCACCTGCAGCTTGGTGTCCACCAGCTCCAGAACCTTGGCTTGAGAAACCCTGGCGGAAGCACCGCTCGAGCTCAAGGAAGTATAGCGCCGGCGCAGGTTGCTCACCTCCTGCCGTACGGCGGCAATCTCCCGCTGAGAGGTTTCGTACCCGGAGATCTGCTGACTCTGCCGGTTGATCGTTGCTCGAGCCTGGTTGAGCTCCCGGGTCCGCTGATCCAGGGAGACCCTGGCGCGCTCCAGCTCCGCCTGCAGCCGGTTCAGGGCGGCGGAGGAATCCTCTCCCGGTTCTTCTTCCCGGGGTTGGGCAACGGCTTCGGGAGCTGGTGTCCGCCGCACTTCTATCAGATCCTGCAGAGAGGCGATCAGAAAGCGTTCCGTGGGGATCCGATCCCGGATTGCCGGGAGGGCGGCGATCGAAGCCTGGGACAGATAACTCTCCAGGTTGCTGAGCCCCCGCAGGGCTGCATCGTACCGGCCGCCTTCAAGGGCAGACTCCACCTGGCCGTAGGAGGAGAGGATCTGGTCGAAAACCAGCTGTTCCCGCTGTCGCTGCGCACGAAGCTCGGCCAGTTCATCCGCAACCTCGGCCTGGGCGCTTTGCGCTTCGGTTGCCTGCCGCTCCAACTGGGCGCGCAGCTCCTCCTCCCTCTGGCTGAACTGCTGTTGTAGAGCACTACGTTCCTGCTGGAACTGAACCAGGCTCTGGCGGTACTGCTTCTCCAGATCCGCGATCTCCGCCGCCTTGTCGGCAAGCTCGGCCTCGGACTGACTCCGGAAGGCCGCCAGACGGCTCTCGTTCTCCGAGGCCAGCCGCTGCTCCAGGGTTCGAACCTGATCGTTGATCGCCGTGGTTGCCAAACCCTCGCCCTGCAGCTTCTCCCGTTCGGCCGCCAGCTGGGCTTCCAGCTCGGCCCTCAGCTGGGTTTCCCGCTCGCTAATCTTGGCCTCGGTGTCCAGCTTGGCGGTTTCCGTCTGCTTGCGCAGATCTTCCAGACGGGCCTGTATATCGGCGATCTGCCGATCCTTTTCACTGAGCTGCTGTTCCGACTCCTCCCTCAGAGCCTCGATCAGTTTCCCCTCCGCCGTCAGCACGATGGCGGACTCGCGGATAAGGGATCGTTCCTCCCGGTTGAAGAAGGCGAGCAGGAAGAACGCGCTAGCTGCAAGGATCACCAGCGCTCCTCCATTGATCAGCAGCGGAATCAGGCTTCCCTGCTTCCTGGGGGTAAAGGCAAAGGTGTCGGGTTTGATCTCGATTCGGTTCTTCTCCAGAACCTCGTTGATCTCACCGATGATCTCGATTTGTTCTTCAAAGGTGATGTCCGCAGAGCGAATCGCAGACAGATCCGGATCCGCGGCTTCTTGTTTCGGCTGTGGACTTTGTTTTCCCATGGCGTACGCCTCTATAGTCTTCCTTCGACAGTATAGCCCGCATCGGCGAAGAAAAAAACAGCCGTAGTCATCGGGTTCGCCGCTGCCCGAGCATTCAGGTAGACGAAGATTGACCCGATATTTGTATCGAGAGTATCATATAAGTCCCCATGCGTATCCGAGCCAAGTTCGTTCTGATCGTCGTGCCTCTGATCATCACCCCTCTTCTCCTCGTCGGCTTTGCCGCCTCCCTGGCCGCACGAAACGGCATCACCCGAATCGCCACGGAGTTTCTCAAATTCAAATCCGAGGAGATGAGGAACTACGCCACCACGCAGTGGAATCTGCTGGTGGAAAACCAGCTGGACACGAGGCCCGAGTACGTCGAGGTGTCCAAAACTGCGGTAGCCTCTTTCGCCCGCAGCCTGATCAGGAGCGAGAGCGAGCTGATCCTGGCGCTGGACGAGCGGGGACAAATTGCCATGAGCACCGCCCCCATCGAGCCTCTGGAGCAGGAGCGCCAGGGGTTGGTTGAACTTGCCCAAACCGATGAGGAGGGTTGGACTCAGATCCGGCTGGGCGGCACGGCTCGGGTTGCTCAGACCGCACACTTCGGTCCTTTCGGGTGGACCTTCCTGGTCACCGAGCATCGGGATGTTTTCTATCAGGCGGTGAATCAGATCTACTTCCAATCCGGGTTCATCCTGATCGTCGCCCTGGCGGTGGCTCTGCTGCTGCTTTACCTGTTCGTGCGCTACCTCACCCAGCCGCTGAACAACGTGGTTACCGCCATGAGAGGTATCATAGGCTCCAGCGATCTTTCCAAGAGGGTGGAGCTGCAGTTCAAGGATGAAATCGGGGACCTGGGTCACACCTTCAACCTCATGACAGGACAGTTGGAGAAGGCCTACAACCAGATCAAAAGCTACGCCTTCAAATCGGTGATCGCCCAGAAGCGGGAGCAGAAGATCCGTAATATCTTTCAGAAGTACGTGCCGGTGGATGTGATCGACCAGTTCCTGAGCCGCCCCGAGTCGATGCTGGTCGGTGACAGCAGGATCCTGGCGGTTCTGTTTGCCGATATCCGGGGCTTCACCACGATCTCGGAATCCCTGGCGCCGGAGCAGATCGTAGAATCCCTCAATACCTACTTCACCGAAATGGTCGATATCATCCTGAACCACAAGGGGATAGTGGACAAGTACATCGGTGATGCGATCATGGCTTTCTTCGGAGCTCCGGTGAAACACGATGACGACGTGTTCCAGGCGGTCTACTCCGGTTTTAATATGCTCGAGACCCTGATAACGTTCAATAAAAGGCAGGCCAAGCGGAACCGGCCGCAGTTTCGGATCGGGATCGGGCTCAACTACGGGCTGGTTACAATCGGAAACATCGGCTCTGAGAAGAAGATGGACTACACCGTGATCGGGGATATGGTGAACCTGGCTTCCCGATTGGAACAGCTGACAAAGATCTACGATGTGCCCTTTCTGATATCCGAATCCGTCTATGGGAAGGTGAAGAAGGTCGTTCCCTGCCGTATGATCGACAAGGTCATGGTGAAGGGCAAGACTCAGGGGACGCGGATCTTCTATCCCAAGAAACAGATCGACAAAGCGGAGACCAAAGGCTGGAAGCTTCACCATATGGGGATGAACCTGTTTTACAAGCGGGAGTTCGACAAGGCGATCAAGTACTTCGTGTACGCCCGCGAGTTTCTGCCCGACGATCCGATATTGCCGATCTACCTGAACCGCTGCAAGAACTTCGTAAAGACTCCGCCTCCGGCCGATTGGAAAGGCTACTCGATCCTCTCCGAAGAGTAGTTCCTCCGTTCCTCCGGAGAACCGCCGTCAGAGTTTTCTCTTCGCATCATTCCGCCGGTTTCTCACTAATTCCGCTTTTTCCCGGTGACACATCGTGATCCTGCCGGTGTTCAACCATTGAAAAAGCGAGCAACTGGAGGAACATCGTATGAAAAAGATGATTTTGGCAGCTATCCTGTTTAGCTTTCTCGGATTCGGCGTGTTCGCCGACAATGTGCGCTTCGGTTTGATCGGCGGTGTGGACTTTTCGGAAAATCCCGACTACGACACAGTGGTGGAGGAGTTCCACTCCGGCGACAACGTGCTCAGTGGTTTCTACTGGGAAGTAATCCCCGATCACATCGGCTACGGCATGACCTGCAACTTCCTCTTCGACAGGCAGGGGTCGCCGATTCCCGAAGTCGACTACCAGTGGACCATGGACTGGATCGCGACCTGGGACTTCCGCTACCACCCCCTGCGCTGGTCCTTCATCGACCCCTTCGTGGAGATCGGCTTGGGTTGTGCGGGGAAGGTCGACATCACCGACTACGAGGAGTACGGGCTGGATAGGGACCTGGCGGGGGATCCCCTGTTCCTCTCCCTGTTCGCCCAGGTCGGCTGGGGGCTGGGTTTCCGCCTGGGAG
>CAZKCQ010000221.1:0-5263 GCA_964551205.1 uncultured Spirochaetaceae bacterium | reverse complement strand
TACCGCCTTGTCGAGTACAAAGATTACACTTTGAAGTGGCGGATCGACAAGGGACTGATCGACTTCTCGGTCAGCTATCCCACCACAGGTTGGGTCGGGATCGGATTCAGCCCCACCACGAAGATGAAGGACGCCAACATCATCATCGGCTACGTGACCAACGGACAGGCGATAGTCACCGATCAATTCGGGACAAGCATCAATTATCACCAGGAAGACACCCAGCTGGGCGGAAAGAACAACCTGAGCGACACTTCGGGAACAGAGGTGAACGGGTTGACTACGATCCATTTCAAGATGCCCCTGGACTCCGGTGACGGAAACGATCGCCGACTGACAGAGGGTGTAGCAACGACCATCATCCTGGCTCACGGACCCGATGGGGCCGATGATGTTGCTACTTACCACGGGCCGGGTGGCCGCCTTACATTGGTCGTGGAACTGTAGAAGGAGAGGAGTTTTGAGCCGATCTGAACATTTACCTGTTTCAGATCAGATCTTTCTCTCCGGGCAACAGTGGTCCCGGCTGTTAGAGGAGCATCCGATTCTGGCCGGGTTTTCCACAGCGCAGCTGGAGCAACTGCGCGATCTGGCCGCCCGCTTCAACAAGGTAAAAAGATTTGAAGCTGCGGACGGCCTTCAGTTGAGCGGTTATATGAAGGCCTCGGTCTCTCTGCAGGCCTGTTTGCCAATCCTCAACCTCGGTTTGAAGTGGTATTCCAACTGGAAAACAATCGTGGTCGTTCCGGCAGGCTTCAGCCAGAAGCAACGGAAGGTGGATACTGCAGGCGTGGTCCACGAGTGGAAAGAAGTGCACATCGGAGAATCCTGGGTAAAAGGGCCGGTCGTCCTTTCCTGGAAAGATGTAGCAGCCTCGGGGCGTGCAGACGGCTTCAATGTGGTCATTCACGAGGCGGCGCACCGCCTCGATTTGCTCGACGGCGCGATGAACGGCCGGCCAGCCCTGCATAGAGAAATGAGCCCGGAGCAATGGCGGGTAACTTTCAGGGCAGCCTATACGAACCTGGCCTGGCGAATGAGTAGGGCGCTGCCTTCAGCAATTGATACCTATGCCCTTGAGAATCCCGGTGAGTTTTTCGCCGTTCTCAGCGAGATATTCTTCGAGCGTCCCCGGAATATTCTGATGGAATACCCCGGGGTTTATGACTTACTGAAGGAGTTCTACCGCCAGGATCCGGTTCGAAGACTGTCTGCTTGAACCGGCCCGTACGAGCGAACTGGAGCCTCAGGCTATGGTTTGGCCAACAGCTTCGGGTACTCCTTCTCGAGGTGCCTGACTTTTGGCAGGTCCCAGTAAACGATGTAGGGGTAACTCGGATTGTTGTCCATGAAGTCCTGATGGTAGTCTTCCGCAGGGTAGAATGCCTTCAGGGGAACCACCTGTGTCACAATAGGCTTATCGAACACCTTGGCCCGCTCGAGGGTGCGGATGTATTGCTCGGCAATACGCTTCTGCTCCTCATTTGTATAAAAGATCACCGAGCGATACTGCGGGCCGTGATCAGGCCCCTGGTAGTTGAGCTGTGTGGGGTCGTGGGCCACGGAAAAGAAAACCTTCAGCAGCGTTCCGTAGCTGATCTGGGAAGGATCGTAGATCAACCGGATCGACTCGGCATGGCCTGTTCGGCCCGTACTGACCATCTGGTAATGCGCAGTCGACTGATCTCCGCCTGAGTAGCCGGACACGACGTCTTCCACGCCCCGGAGGCGTTCGAACACCCCCTCCATGCCCCAGAAACACCCCCCCGCCAAGACCGCCGTCGCGGCGGCGCCGGTTTCCACCCCCTCTTCCGCCGGTGGATTGGGAAAATCCGCCCCTGCCGCTACCGGGCTCAACAGCAGCACGGTCACAGCCGCGCTGATAGCCAACAGGGATCTGGAATAGATCGATCGTCTCATATATACCTCCCGGAGCCTTCTCCCGGGCTCCTTGTTTTTAAAGATTTGCGCACGCGACGGTGCGCTGCGTTCATCCGAAGGTGAAGGCGAACAGTCGCAGCTTCCCCTTCACCTCCAACCTGAGCTGATGCGGACCTGCCCGCTCGAGCTCGACCAGCTGATACAGTCTGCTCTCCGTGGGAGCCAGACCCCCTCCCTTCACATCCGCAGTATCCGCAGCCGGTTTACTATCTACCCACACTCGAATCGAGCCCCCAGGTTCTTCGGGCTCCACCACCAAAAAAACATTTCGGGCGTTGAAGCGCAGCTGGAGGAAACCCGCGGAGCGGGGAACGATATATTCATCCGCGATGCTCCACATCCCCTCCAGGGTCCACTGTCCGTCCTCCTGGGTAGCAGCCGGACGGTACCGGAGCGCCCGGTCATGAACCGGGGACACCGCCGAAACGAAGCGCTCTGCCCGGCCGTAGCCCAGATAGGTCTCCGGTGTCCGGGCTTCCAATAGCGGCGCCGGAGCGGATACCCGGCCGCGCGGGGAAGCGCCCGCCTCTCGAAGCAGGGTCTTGATCACCTGCTCGGAAACGGCATACTCCCCTTCCCCGAAGTGGAAGTAGCGGATGCGTCCCTCGGCATCGATGAAGTAGTGCGCCGGCCAATAGCGGTTGCGGTAGGCCCGCCACTGACGGTAGTCGTTGTCCTGCACCACCGGCCAGTCCACGCCCAGCTCTTTGATGGCCCGACCCACGTTGTCCGCGTCCTTCTCGAACTCGAACTCGGGAGTGTGTACGCCGATGATCACCAAGCCCTGGTCACGGTAGGCGTGGTACCAGGCCTTTAAATAAGGAAGGGTCCGCACGCAGTTGACGCAGCTGTAGGTCCAGAAGTCAACAAGGACAACCCTGCCGCGCAGCTGCTCCATAGTCAGAGCAGGGGAACCTCCGGCCTCAAGGCTTCCTGCCTTCAGGCGCTGTTTCTGTCCCAGCTGCAGGTCTTGCGTGTTGAACCACTTCCCTTGGGTTACTATTGAAGGGGCTGGACCGTAGTCTCCCAGCTTACCCTTCTTCGGCGGTACGGAAAAATCATTCACCCCTGCCGCCGTCGTCTCCCCGTGGGACCGCGAGTCCCGCGCCTGCAGCGCACCGCGAACCGCAGCGATGTTTTCAACGGATGTCAGGCCGCTGCCGTAGGCTGGGAAGGCGCGGAGGACCGCGCTCTGGAAGCGCCGGTCCCAGCCGAGCCCTATCGCCAGGCCCACCACGATCATCAGCACGCCGAAGCCCTTCTGGATGCCAGCCGCATTCTTGGTTAGAGCCGGGACACGGTTGAGCAGGGCACGTCCTCCGAACATCACCGCCAGCATGGGGATCGAGGTCCCAAGGGTGTAGGCCAGAGTGATGATCACCGCTCCGCCATCCACCCTCTGGGTAAGCGCCAACCCGACCACGGATGCCATGATCGGCCCCACACAGGGAGTCCAGACCAGCCCGAGGCTCAAGCCTACCAGCAATCCGCCCGCAAAGCCGCCGGCGCCCGCCGGACCTGCGGCGCCTTTGTTCCTGCCCAGGCTCGCGATCCTCGAGGCCGCAAGCTCGAAAATACTGCGCAGCCGCGGGAGGAGCATGACCAGACCGAACGTGATGATCAGCACTACTGCCATGACCCGCAGCGCCTCCGCAGGCACGCCCAGCGCCTGAACGATCGCCGTGAGGGTGAGGGTGAACACGGTGAAACTGACCACAAAGCCGGCGACAACGCCGAAGGGTCGTGCTTTTCCGCCCGCTACGCCTCCGGAGAGCACAATCGGAAGCAGCGGCAGGATGCAGGGAGAGAGGATCGTGATGACACCTGACAGAAAGGCGAAGGAAAGTAGTACCGTCATATCAACGTTCTCCCCGAGGCCCGCTCGACCGCCGTCCGAAACGTTTTTTCGCCGAGCCTCTTACAAGAGAAAATGTAGCAAAGAGTTGTCACCAGAGTATCACGAAGCTGTAGAAAAAAGATCACTCCGGGGCATCTACACCAGGCTTCCCTTTCCGAGCCCGGGTATGAGAAACTTCCCCTATGCAGATTCTCGTTTCAGCTTTGTTTTTCATCGTTATGGTTTTCCTCATGTCTCTTGTATGGACAAACTCCAAAGGCGCTCCCTGGGTGCCTACCTCCCGACAGGTAATCTACAAGATGCTGTCCATGGCCGAGGTCAAACCCGGCGAGGTGGTCTATGATCTGGGTTGTGGCGACGGCAGGGTGTTGATCGCGGCCGCCCGCAGGTTCGGCGCCCGGGCCGTGGGAATCGAAGTGGACGTGTCCCGCTACCTCTGGAGCGTTTTCGCCGTGTCGCTTAGAGGACTGTGGAGCCGGGTGAAAATCATCCGGGGGGATCTGTTCTCCGTGGACCTTCGCGAAGCCGACATCGTGTTCACCTTCCTGCTGCAGGATACCAACGAACGGTTGAAGGAGAAGCTGCGAAGGGAGCTGCGCCCGGGAACGCGGATCATCTCTAACATCTTCACCTTCTCGGGATTTCCCCTCGTCGCCGCCGACGAGGAACTGCACCTGTACCTCTACAAAATGGAGCCGCCGAAGGCCGGTTGAGAGGCTAACCGGCAAGATCCTTCACCTCTTCGATCCGGGCGCGTATAGCCCGTTCCCCTTCCGCGATCAGCTCATCGAGTCTTTTGAGATCGTGATAGGCAAATCCCCCCAACCGGGGTACGACCATTATATCGGCGACCCGTCTGGCTCTCTGGGCGCTATTGTGGATCAGGATGTTCAGGCTGCGGAAAAAAACTTCGATCACGTTTTCCGGTCTCCTGTTGATGACTCTGTCGGCGTTCAGGTCGACCCCGATCACGACATCCGCACCCATCGCCTTGACCACATCGGTGGGAACATCGTTAACCAGTCCCCCGTCCACCAGCAGCCTTCCTCCCAGCTCTGTCGGCTCGAAGATCCCGGGGATGCTGCAGCTGGCCCGCACGGCCGTGGCCACCGATCCGCTGCCCAGCACCACTTCCTCCCCGCTGGTGATATCCACGGTGACAGCTCGAAAGGGGATGGGCAGATCTTCAAAGCGCTTGCGCTGGAGCAGCCCGTTGAGCGTCTTTTCCAATTTGTCGGGATTCACGATCCCGAGGGACGGCCAGGTGGGACTTACCAGATCACTCCAGTCGGTATCCCGCCCTACCTTTTCGATAGCCTGCCAGCTGAAACCGGCGCAAAACAGGCTACCGATGAGACTGCCCGCGCTGGTGCCGGCGATACAGTGAATGCCTATCCGTTGCTCTTGCAGAACCTTCAACACCCCGATATGTGCCAAACCCCGAGCCGCACCACCCCCCAGAGC
>CAZKCQ010000220.1:3914-5309 GCA_964551205.1 uncultured Spirochaetaceae bacterium | reverse complement strand
TCTCCGTTCAGGGACTCGATGATATCCCCCTCCCGCAGCCCCGCTCTGTCAGCCGGTGAGTCGGGGACCGTATAGATGACCTCCAGGCCCTTGTCCACTTCCTGGACCGCCGCCCCCAACCACGGATGTCCCGCCTCCCCTCCGGCGTACAACCGGGGGAGCATCTTCTCCACCCAGTCGAAGGGAATGGCGAAGTTCACCCCCTCGAACTGCTCGATCCCGGCGAACACGATCCCGACGAGTTTCCCGCTTTCATCGAGAAGCGGTCCGCCGCTGTTACCGTAGTTGATGGGCACGTCAACCTGGATTGCATCCCCCATCTGCAGGAATCTTCGCCCGGTCGCCGAAACGATGCCCGAGGTGACCGTGTTCTCCAATCCGGCCGGGGATCCGATGGCGATGATCCTTCCGCCGACCTTCAGATCGGTGCTGCCTCCGTAGGAGAAGATAAACTGGGGATCGACCTCCGCCTTGACCAGGGCCAGATCGAAGATCCTGTCGTACCCGACCACCTGGGCAGGGATCCTCTCATCCACCCTGTCGGACAGACGGATGTAGAGTCGGGAGTATCCTTCGTATTCCGGATCCACCTCGCTGGCAATCACGTGGTAGTTCGTAAGCAGGTAGCCCCGTCCATCTATGAAAAAACCGCTGCCGATGACCCGGTCGGGGTAACCCATGCCCCCCTCTATCTTGATTCCCCGATTCACCCAGATGGTCACGGTTCCGCTTACCATCCGATCCACGGAGGGCAGCCGCACCTCGTCAGGCTGACCCCCGGGTTCCGCCCCCGGCTCAGGCAACTCGAGCCCCTGCTGTTCGAACTCCCCGAGAACCGTTTTATAGACAGTCGCATTTTCCAGCTCCCGGGACAGGGTAAGCAGCAGCGCGAGCAGCTGTTCGCCCTTCGCCCCCTCGGCAAGGGCGCGCTGAGCGTAGAAGAAGGCCAGGGGCTTGTCTCCCTCCTCATAACTGGACTGCGCCATGCTTTGCAGAAGCGAAAGTCTGGACCAATCCCCAACCAGGTCCTCTTTGCCTATACCCTCCAGGGAGAGGTAGCTCCTGAAGGCTTCGGTGTACTCTCCCCGATCGACTTGCTCCGTGAACAGCGCTGCCATCCGCTCACTGACCAGTTCGGACAGCTCCTCCAGTTCCGAGTTCGGGATATTGTCGTCCGGATTCCGCATGAGAAAGGAGATATCCTGATACGCGTCGGCGAGCCGTTTGTCGTCGATCTTCGAGCGGATCGAATCGAGACGTACGGAATCCAGCTCTTGTACCTTCTTCGTAGAAACGCTGATCGGCATGGTCGAACAGGCCGCCGCAGCCAAAGCCGTGAAAAGTACCAAAATCCGCTTCATCTCAGCTCCCCCCCGGATTCGGTCAGATCGTAGG
>CAZKCQ010000220.1:0-3814 GCA_964551205.1 uncultured Spirochaetaceae bacterium | reverse complement strand
AAGTACCAAAATCCGCTTCATCTCAGCTCCCCCCCGGATTCGGTCAGATCGTAGGCTCCGTTCAGCCGGGAGGAGAAGCCCCGAACCAGGGTTCCGTCGGAGCCGGTGAGCTCCAGGCTGTCGTACAGACCGTCGTCGTTGTAGTCCCAGTACATCCGATCTGAATCGCTTTCGAATACCTGTTCGAACTCTTTCACCCCATCACCGTCCTGATCCAACGTTATCTTCCACAGGCGGCCGTTGCGGAACTGCTCCCTGATCTCGGGATTCCCATCCCCATCCAGATCCCTGAACCCTTCCACGGGCATCGAAGCTTCGTAGTAAACCGTGCGGGTGAAGGTGCCCGCAGAATCGGGCATCTCGTCGACCCGGACCGTGCGGCCCTCCAGGAGGTGAACCCTGCGCTCTGGAAATGCCTCGTATCCGGAAAACTCCGTCATCTGATAGGCGTTTCGCCGTATCGAATCCTCGTCGGCGTACAGGCCCGGGAGGATCTCCAGAAGGTAGTGCCGCCCCGAGATTGAAACGAAGACCGGCCGGCGGACCGTATACGGCACCATCCTGTATTCCCTGCGTGAGGTCCCCCCGGAAGTGAAGACTGCGGATTCCAAAAAGGGGTATTCGTTGAACCGGTACTCCAGCTCCGAAGAGCCTTCCCCGTCGCGCAGCGTCACATTGCGGGGAACCCCCTCCTCGAAATCGACAATCGCCTCGGCAATCCCATCCTGGTCCTGATCGGAGACCCACCGGGTCAGGATCCCCTCCCGGTACTCGTAGCGCTGCTCGTAGTAGCCGTCGCGGTTCTGGTCCCTGATCCTGGTTCCCGTATACTCCCCTGTTCGATCAGAGAACTCCCCCGGGTCAACCAGGTCCAGGAGTGCGTCGAGGTAGTCGATCCTGGTATTTCCGCCCAGACGGAAGAACAGATCGATGAAGCGTTGCTGAGCCCCGCCCCCGCCGGATAGCGCCAGCAGGGCCGCTGCGGGATCGCTCCCGCCGGCTTCCAGATAAGCTTCGACCAGCTGTCGACGCCGCACGGAATCCCTCTCCAGAAGGGCCAGCTGATACACGAGCTCCGGCTCTTCAGGGATCTCTTTGATCCCCCGCTGCAGGACCTCTCCGGCAGCCCTGCGATTCCCCCGCCGGACCAGCACCTCTGCGAACAGGGTGTAAACTTGCGGTGAGCGGGGGAAGCGGCGAACCGCCTCCGACAGGAAGGTTTGAGCTTCCGCCAACTCCCCCCGGCCCATGAGCGTTCTTGCCCACAGAGCACTCAGGTCGGGATTGCCTCTGCCGCCCAGACCCGTCTCCTGGAATGCCGAAAACAACCGCCGAGCCTCCCCAAAGCGGCCGGTGCGCACGTAAACACGGATCAGCTCCGCCGCACCTGTCAACGGTTCTGTTTCCGTCCAGGTGTCGGACTGCACAGCCGTCTCCAGATACTCGATCGCCTTCCAGGTCGTTTCCTGCTCCCGGAGATACACCCGGGCGCACAGATAGGCGCTCTCCGAATAATCAGGAAAAAACTCCAGAGACGTCTCGAGCAGTGCGGCCGCAGACTCGAATCTTCCCTGCCGGTACAGTACCTGAGCCTGCTGAAAGTAGCCGCGGGCGATCCTGAACTCGGCCGACTGGTTGAATGGTTCCTGGGCGAAGATTTCCGATCCGAAGAGGAGGAATAGCAAGAAAAAAATAGAGGGCAGGCTACCGCCCCGTTGTGTCCTCCGGCTGCGTTCCATAATTCCGTTAACCGTGCCCCACCAAAGAGTCTATACTCGCTTACGCTTCAATTCACGAACGTTTATTATTTTTCCATCTTCTCTCTGGCCGGCAACCCCAGCAGCTCCCGGATTTGAGCGTCATCGAGAGTTTCCTTCTCCACCAGGGTCGTAGCCAGCAGCTCCAGATTGTCCTTGTGCTCGGTCAGCAGATCCTTGGCCTTTTTCAAGCCGGACTCCACGATGTATCGGATCTCCTTGTCGATCTGTTTGGCCGTTTCTTCCGAGTAGTCTCGATGACGGGCGATTTCCTTTCCCAGGAAAATCGGTTCCTCCTTCTGTCCGAAGGCGACGGGGCCAAGGGACTTCGACATGCCCCACTCGCAAACCATGCGGCGGGCGATCTCGGTGGCCTGATCGATGTCGTTCTGCGCCCCCGTGGTATTTTCCTGGAAGATGATCTCTTCGGCAGCGTAGCCGCCCATGTTGATGGTGATCCGATCGTGCAGCCAGCCCTCGCTGCGGGAGTAGGTGTCGGATTCCGGCAGGGAAAAGGCGACGCCCAGCGCCTGTCCGTGGGGTACGATGGTAACCTTGTGCAGTGGATCTGCATTTTTCAGATAGTAGTGCAGAAGGGCGTGACCGGCCTCATGATAGGCGGTCATCCGCCGCACCTTCGGGGGAATGACCTTGGACTTTCGGGCTATCCCCATCATGGTCTTGTCCCGGGCGTCCTCGAAATCCTCCATGTTCACCTTTTGCTTGTTGCGCCGGGCTCCGTATAGAGCCGCCTCATTGACCAGATTGGCCAGATCTGCACCCGAAGATCCCGGAGTAGCCCGAGCCACCCGGTTGAGATCTACGTCGTTGTCCAGGGGGATGTGGCGGCAGTGGATCATCAGGATCTTCTCCCGCTCCCTGGTGTCGGGCATATCGATCACCACCTGCCTGTCGAAACGCCCGGGTCTGAGCAGCGCCGGATCCAGCACGTCCGGGCGGTTGGTAGCCGCCACGATGATCACCCCGTCCTTGGTGTCAAAACCGTCCATCTCCACCAGCATCTGGTTCAGGGTCTGCTCGCGCTCGTCATGTCCGCCTCCGTAGCCCGCACCCCGGACCCGCCCCACAGCATCCAGTTCGTCTATGAACAGGATGCAGGGCGCACTCTTGCGGCCCTGCTCGAACAGATCCCGAACACGGCTGGCTCCCACGCCTACGAACATCTCCACAAAATCGGAGCCGGACATGTGGAAGAAGGATACATCCGCCTCTCCGGCAATGGCCTTGGCCATCAGGGTCTTGCCGGTTCCGGGCATGCCGACCAGCAGCACCCCTTTGGGTATTTTAGCACCGAGCTTGGAGAACTTCTGAGGACTTTTCAAGAACTCCACGACTTCCTGGAGCTCGTACTTGGCCTCCTCCTGCCCGGCCACGTCGTTGAAGGTGATCTTTTTCCCGGTGTCCAGGTACTGTTTGGCCCGGCTCTTGCCGAAGTTGAAGGCCCGGTTGCCGCTGCCCTGAACCTGCCGGAACATGAACCAGATGAACACGATCATGAGGATCCAGGGCAGGAAGTCTATCAAAATCCTGAACGGGGACACGCTTTTGGGACCGCCGGTCACCCGGATGTTCTTTTCCAACAGCCTGTCCATCAGGGTGGCGTCGGGATAGGGAATCGTGGTCCGGAAGGTGTTCATCTGCCCCGATTGATTCTGGAGGGTACCTTGAACTTCGGTGTTGTCCACGATCTTGACGGATTCCACCAAACCTTGATCCACGTAGTTGAGGAACACCGAGTAGGGAATCTCCTGGCTCGTGCCGCGGTCGCTGTATACGAAGAACAGGATAAATATCACTACGAGTACGAGCAGGGAAATCAGGGCAATTCTGTTGTTGAATTGCAATCGGGGCGGACCTCCTTCCGGACCCCGCTTGTTGTCTTTCTTGTCGCCGTTCACTCTACCTCCACATCGTATCTGTGAACCATACTCTTCAACGCTTTTCCCTGCTCATCGGGCAAGCCGGATTGAAAACTATCCCGGTACCCGAACGGACTGCCCAGAACCGCAACGATTCCGGCCGTGGTTTCCACGATC
>CAZKCQ010000219.1:0-5314 GCA_964551205.1 uncultured Spirochaetaceae bacterium | reverse complement strand
GTGTGGCGGGCGGCCTTGACGGTCCTGTCCACCAGGATATCGATCGCCGTGGCCTGGAAGGAAGCGGCGATATTCTCGTTGCTCTTCTCGAAATCCCTGTTCCAGAACTGATCCAGCTGATTGACCGCCGCGGTTTTCAGCCCGGAGTAGGATACATCGAAGGGATGATCCCCCTTGTGCAGCGAGGGCCAGGGAAAATGGAAGGCTTTGGGGGATCCGTTTTGGGAGAGCCTGTCGATGGCTACTCCACCTGGAAAACCCAGGTCGTAGTGCTTGGCCACCTTGTCGAAGGCCTCGCCGCAGGCGTCGTCGATCGTGGTCCCCAATACCCGGATCGAATCAAAATTATCGACCTGGGCGATCAGGGTATGACCCCCGGATACGAGCAGTCCGAGGTACGGGTAGGATATCTCCGACTCCAGATGAGGGGCGTACAGATGCGCCAGGATATGATCGACCCCCACCAGCGGCTTGTCCAGGGCAAAGGCCAGAGCTTTGCCGTAGGAAAGACCCACCAGCAGGGAACCGATCAAACCGGGCTGGTAGGTTACGGCCAGGCCGTCCAACCGGTGGGCTTGGATCCGCGCTTTGTCCAGAGCCTGCTCCACAACCCCGGAGATCGTTTCGATGTGCCTGCGGGAAGCGATCTCCGGCACCACCCCGTAGAAGGGCCGGTGATCGTCGATCTGGGAGGCCACAACCTCACTGAGAATCCTTCTCCCGTCCTCCACCACGGATGCGGCGCATTCATCGCAGGAGGTTTCCACCCCCAGTACCGTCATGGGTCCGCCTCCTCCAGCAGATCGGATAGAAAAACCAGCTCGACCCCGGCACGGTCCAGCTCCTTCAGCAGAGCGTCGATCACGTCCACGATCTGGGGATTGCGGACATGCCCGATCAGGATCGCGGATCCCTCTCTGCTGGCCACATCCATGCCCTCTTCCAGGGCCTGCTTGATGGCCCGGCCTTCAGGTTCGTTATCCAGGAAAATGTCCCTCTCCAGATACGGCACCGCGTAGGCCTTGGCTGTTTCCGGGCCCAGGGTTTTCGTGGTGGTGCGGCTGTCGAGGAAGAAACGGCGGTTCGACTTCAGGTAGTCCATAATCACGTTCATGACCCGCGGATCCGCGGTAGCCAGGGATCCCATGTGATTGTTCATCCCCGCGGCTTGCGGGACCTGGGCGAAGCTTGCCTCCAAAATACTGCGGATCTGCTCATCCTCCTGGCTGGTCAGGATCGCTCCGGGTCCGGGATCGCTTCCGTTTTCCGCTTCCATGGGCTGATGCAGCAGCAGTTCCTTTCCCGCCTCGAAGATCCGTCGTGCCGATTCTTCGCTGTAGGGCAGATTAGGCAGAACCGACAGGGTAATCGGTCCGGGAAAGTCGAGAAATGCCTCCAAATCCTCCAGGCTGTAGCCCACATCATCGATCACTACGGCGATCCTGGCCCTGGGCAGCGGACGTTCCTGGCGTTGTTTTCCCGCTGCTGCACTCGCTTCAGGACCCGATTCCGGCCGGGAAGGCCGCTGCGGAGCCTGTTCTCCCGGGCTGTACACCGCCGGTCGGGCCGTCCGCCTGTCACGGGGCAGGATGATCAGCACCGCAACCAGGCAGGCGGCGATCACGATCAGAAGCGCGATAGCCCGCCGGGCGCGAGAACTGTCGCTTTGCCGCTTGCCTGTCCGGGACATGGGTTTATTTTATGTATGGGGGTGGGTTGGTCAAGAGCCGCCTGCCGATCCGACGATCAGGTGTAGACGAACTCCCGCAACTCTTCGGCGCTTTCCTTCAATTTTCTGAGAGCACGAATCTCGATCTGCCGTACGGTCTCCGGTGAGATGCCCATCTCATCACCGATCTTTTTCAGCGTGTACTTCTTTCCGCCGTAGAAAGCGAACCTGTACAGCAGGATCTGCTTCTCCTTTTCCAGAAGTGTCTCCAGGAACTTCAAGGTTCGCTCGCGCAGGTTCTCCCGCAGCAGATCCTTCTCCGGGATATACGAGTTGTCTTCGATCACATCCTGAAGGGTTCCGCTTTCCTCCTGAGTCGGCCCGTCCAAAGAGACTACGGCGTTGGACAGCTGAACGATCGTCTCCACTTCCCGTTTTTTCAGCCCCAGCTCCCGGGCGATCTCTTCGATGTTGGGCGTCCTCTTCAACTCTTGAGACAGCGCATTATAGGCCTTGTTAATCTTCCTCAGCTTCTCCTCTTTCCTGTGGGGAAGGCGGATGGTGCGTCGTTTGTTCGAGAGGGCACGGACAATCGCCTGTTTGATCCACCAGGATGCGTAGGTGCTGAAACGAACGTGTTTGTGGAAATCGTACTTGGAAGCGGCCTTGATCAATCCCAGATTTCCCTCCTGGATCAGATCCAGAAGCGAGACATCCCGAGTCATGTACTTCTTGGCGATGCGCACCACCAGACGAAGATTCGCTTCGATCAGGGTTTGTCGGGCGCTGTCATCGCCCTGCATAACCCGGCGGGAGAGGGCAAGCTCCTCCTCGAAGGTCAGCAGCCGGCTCCTCTTGATCTGGGAAAAATAGGCCCGCAGGGCGTCTTCTCTGCTATCTATACCATCCGTGTTCATGGCGCTATCCTATACAGTATTAATGCAAGAAGCGTGCCAACTGCAGACATCTCATTCCTGAAGATATCTATCTACCGGGTAACGATTTACTTTCTTGATGTGATTTATTCCCAAAATGGTCAGAATTCTGTATACTTTTTTATACAAAACAGGGCTGCCAGGGTGTACTAAAGTATTCACTCCGTACCGTTCGGATTCAGTTGTTTGTAGATCATGTCGGCGATCCCGAAACTGCCGCTTTCCGCCATTTTCTGTGCATATTCGTCATACAGCATGTCTTCGAAGATCTCCTCCGCCATGCCCCCGTCCATCAACCCGGTCTTACTGACGGATTTCCGCATGACATTGAGCATCTGCTTGATAAAGATCGCCTCGAACTCCTGGGATACCTTGTACAGCTTGCTCGATTTGTCGATTTGCGTCTGTCCCCGTCCGGGGCCGGATGCCTGGGCGGCCCGGGACCCGGATGAGGCCTGAGACTGTCCAATCCGGGGTAGATCCCGGTTGGGCAGGTACGGTTGATACGGTATGTTCGCTAGTTCCATCGTTACATCCTTACTGGACCACCAGGGTTCCGTACAGAGAACCGGCCCTGTCGATCGCCTTGATTATGTTAATGATCATCGGCGTTTCCAGACCGATCGTTCGCAGAGTATCCACCAGATCCTCCACGGTTGTTGTCTGATCGAAAACGAAATTGTGTTCCTTCTCCTCCTCATCCCAGAGCCCCCCCACGGGACGGCCGTACGGGCCGACGTTCACCGAGATGTCCTGATAGCTGACCGCGACCGTTCCTATCCGTACCTGTTCGCCGAAAATGATCACTCCCGAGCTCGAATCGATCACCACCTTGTTCGAAGGCTCGGGTGTCACCTGAATCGATTCCAGTTCCGCAATGAACCCCACCGGATCCGCCTGCCACTGATCAGGAACGGAGAGCTCGATCATGGCTGCATCCACCGTCTGAAGCAGAATGTCCGGATACTTCTGCCGGATCGCCTCACTGACGGAGTTGGCCGTTACAAAATCCGGATGACGCAGGAGGATAGAAAGGGAATTGTCGTCTAGGAAACTGGATAGAACGTCCTGCTCCATGATGGCTCCCCCCGTTATGGTTCCTACGGTTTGCTGATTGTTGCCGGCAGCCGCTTGGGGGGTGAAGATCCGGCCCTGGGCCAGTGCGTACACCTCCCCGTCAGCCGCTTTCAAGGGGGTCTGCAGGAGCACCCCCCCCTCCAGGGTGCGGGCATCCCCGATGCTGGAAACCAGGATATCCGCGGTCTCCCCGGCGCGTACGAAGGCCGGTATCCGGCAGCTGACCGTTACCACCGCACAGTTACGGCTGCGAACATCCGCCGGGTCGATGCGAAAGCCGAAGTTCGACACCAGGTTGGCGATCGCCGCTCTGAGCAGCTCGGAGTTCTGGGAGTCCCCTCTGCCGGCCAGACCGGTAACCAGACCGATGCCCACCAGCTGGTTGCCGCGGATTCCCCGTAGATCTGCGATGTCCTTGATCCGTACCGAGGGAACCGCAAAGGCTGAGACGCCTGCCAGAAACAGAATCACGACTAGTCTAGTGGCTTTCAACGAGCACCTCCCCTTTCGAGGTTATACGGGCCTGAAAACGCCCGGTCGTTGCCTCAGGCCGGACATCGATGATGTCCCCTACGCTTCCGGAGCGAAAAGCCCGGCCCGGAAGACTGACGCGAAGCCCCGGACGGGTAAAGGAAATCATTACCCTGTCTCCGGCCCGAACCGCCAAAACGCGCTGCAGCCGTTCCACCTCGATCCTCTCCCCTCTTCTGATCGAAGCGACGGTCTTGTAGCCGCGGATCTCCTCCCCTTGGACGACAAAGGCCGTATGCAGCAGGGAGACGTCCTCCTCTCTGAAGATCACCGCCTCCTCGGTCAAACTGAAGTCGGCCGGCAGATCCACCGCGGCCCGGGCGACCGGAAGGAAATGATGGACCCAGATGCGGAAGGAACCCTCCAGCATATGCCGTCCGGTAGTATTCCGGCCGGCCTGGCCTCCGGGAGCCAGGACCCTGTAAGTTATCTGCATCGTCCCGGCGGGGATGATTTCGGCAGAAAGGGTACTGCGGAAACCCGAGCTGTACGGGGACCTGTCGGTTTCCAGGAGGATGCGATCTTCCCAACCTGAGGCCATGCCCCGCTCCTCCCCAACACCATTCCCGTAACCCTCCAACAGCAGCGGTGAACTGAGCAGCTCGATCTCGATTCTACCCAGCTTGCAGGTGTCCTGATCCCCGACAAAGGCCAGCAGCGCCGTGTAGAACCAGCGCTGATCCTCAGGGATCGCTTCGGCAGGCAGGATTGCGACCCGCCCGCCGACTACCACGGCCTCTGCCGCAACCGCAGCGATTCTCTCCTGTATTATCCTTGCCGGCAGCAGGGCCGGGCGCAGCGGAGTCGGACCCAGGGGCAATTGACTGAGAGCTTCGCAGCGGGCCGGATCGGAGCTGTAAACCGAAGCCACCTGGCCCAGCGTGTAGTCAGAGCCCTGCAGCACAGCACTGGTGTGGAGGTACACGGTTACTGCTTCTTTGGGTGCGGCTGATCCCGGAGCGGCATAGCCCACTGTTGGGGCGATTGCGCCGAAGCTCAAGCCCGCCAGGACCAGGATCGGGAGCAGGATCCGGTACCGGGTTTTATTCATCCTCACCTACCGCTTCAGGTTGTTCGCGGTGGCCAACATGGAATCGGAGGT